>NZ_JACMOM010000011.1 GCF_014378035.1 Aeromicrobium sp.
TACCGCGAGTCGTGGGAGGCCAACAAGCTCATCGACAAGGGCCTCATCCACCCGACCGTGACACGGGTCTATGCCCTCGAGGACACTGGTCAGGCCGCTCTGGACGTGCACCACAACCTCCACCAAGGCAAGGTCGGCGTGCTCTGCCTCGCTCCTGAGGAGGGCCTGGGCGTGCGCGACGAGGACAAGCGTGCGCTCCACCTCGACAAGATCAACCGCTTCAGGGGCGTGTAGCCACCCTCCGGGGCCGCGCGTCAGCGACCCGATCTGACCAGCATCTCGCCAGCGCGCGGCCTGACTTCGGGCCGTTCGTCTCGCCTTTTTCGGCGGGTATGCTGAGGACGACACCCGACCACACCCCTATCTCCACGAATGGGACCAGAATGTCCGACCAGTCCGGTTTGTCCATCTTCGATGCCGCTCAGAAGTCGGCCGACGCCACCTTTCCACTGGCGCGCCGCGGCGGCTACGACAGCGATGCTGTCGATGCCTGGGCACGTACGCACACCGCGGAGTTCCAGCGAGCCACCGAGAGCTTGAAGTCTGCCGAGAGCGAGAACGAAGAGCTTCGCGAGCTCGTCGAGAAGCTCAAGGACCGCGACGAGGCTGTCGAGAAGCCCACGTACACCGGGTTGGGCAACCACGCCGCACAGCTGCTGGGCCTCGCTGAGCAGGAGGCGGAGGACGTGCGCGACCGCGCCACCCGCGAGGCCGACGAGCTCGTCAAGAAGGCCGAGGAGGAGGCCGCGATGGTGCGTGCCGCCGCCGAGCACGAGGCCGGCGAGATGCGCACCAAGGCCGTCACCGAGCTCGAGGACAAGCGCAAGCAGCTGCTCGAAGACGCCGAGGCCATGCACGCCGACGCGCTCGCCCACACCGAGGACCTCCGCGCCCACGCCGAGCGTGAGGCCGCCCAGCTCAAGCTGGCCGCCGAGCAGGACGCCCAGAACATGCGCCTCGGGGCGACCCGCGAGGTCGAGCAGGCCCGCGCCGCCGCGGACCGCGAAGTGACCGAGGCCCGCCGAGTGCTGGCGGTCGAGAAGGAACGACTCGCGCGAGAGGCGTCCGAGAACCACGCCTCTGCCTCTGCGCAGACCGGCAAGCTCGTCGCCGACGCCGAGTCGCGCGCCAGCTCTGCCGACAACCGGGCCCGAGACATCATGGCTCAGGCTGCCAAGGCTCGCGACGTCGCGAGCACCGAGGCTGCCCGGCTGCTGGAGGGTGCCAAGACCGAGGCATCGACGCTGGTCTCCGGTGCGAAAGCCGAGGCGCAGCACATCCGGGTCAGCGCCACCACCGACGCCGAGCGCCAGACCCGCCTCCTGCGGGCCGAGGTCGAGGAATTGCAGCGCAAGCGTGACGGCATCATGGCCCAGATGGGTCAGTTGCGCGACATCGTCTCGTCGTTCGCGCCGTCGACCAAGGAGACTGCCCCGAAGCCGAAGGCAGACCCCACGTCGAAGACGGCCGACACCACCGAGACGGCACAGACTGAAACCACCAAGCCTGAAACCACCAAGCCTGGTGCCGCCAAGCCCGGTGCTACCAAGGCGGACACCACTACCGACACCACTGGGCGCGACAACAACGGCTGACTCTGGACCGACCTGCTAGCGAGGGACGTCCTTGAATGCTGCGACGGTACGGTCGCGGTAGGCCGAGGAGTCGGCACGTTCCATCGGGCCGTCCCAGCTGTCCGGCAACGGCAGAGGCACATCCGGCGCCAGCTTCCTGGTGATCTCGTCGAGCGCACGCTCGGCGTCGCCGACCCACAGATGCTTGGCGCCCTCGACGTCGATGACCTCGGCCTGTGGCACAGCAGCCAGCCGCACGCGGGCCTCCGCGGGCTGCAGGTAGTCGTCGTGCTCGGGCACCAACGCCGTGACCGACTTGCCCGACTCGGCCCAGGCCGCCAGGTGCTCGGGCGTCGAGTAGCGCAGCGGCGGCGACAGCAGCACGACGCCCTCGATCGCCGGCTCGAGGCCGTACATGATGGCGAGGTCTGTACCGAACGACCATCCGACCAGCCAGAGGTGGGGAAGCTCAGCGAACTCAGCGAACTCGACCGCTGCGGCCACGTCGAAGCGTTCGGCCACACCGTTGTCGAACTCCCCATCACTGGTGCCCTGCATGCTCGAGGTTCCGCGCGTGTTGAAACGGAGGACGGCGATACCAGCGAGCGCGGGCAGACGGTAGGCCGCCTTGCGAAACAGATGGCTGTCCATCATGCCGCCGTGCGTGGGAAGCGGGTGAAGGCAGATCATCGTGGCGACCGGCGCCTCATCGAGTGGGAGCGACAGGTCGCCCACCAGGCTCAGCCCGTCGCCGGTCTCGAGAGTGATCTGCTCACGACGCGCGGGGAGAATGGAGTTGCCGCGGATCTTCTCGCTCATGTCGCTCTCTCGCTGGTAGGTGTCACGATCAGTGCCGCCGCGACCAGCAGGCCGTGTGCCAATGGCGACGCTCGTCGATCGCAGATTCGCTCAGGAGCGCCTTCTCGACGGGCCACGCCACGACGTGCGGGGTGGCCTGCCTGATCAGCTGGGCGCAGCCGGGACAGCGGTAGTCCTTGGTCGACGACGATCCGGCGATGGGCCGGAAGTAGAAGGAACCGTCGGCTTTCTCGGCCACCCGCTCCGGCCTGGCGCGCACAGCCTTCTCTGGTCGACGAGCGACTCGGCGGCGGGACATTCTTCCATTCTACGTTCGCCGCCCCGGCCTACTCTTGAGCCATGCTCATTGCCGGGATGGTCGTCGTGGTCCTGCTCGGCGTCTTCTTCGGTGTCCCCTACCTGGCGCACCGGTCGGAGACGTCCGACGGCGGCGGATCGACGTCTGGAGGGCCCTTCGGTGTCTTCGAGGAGATCTTCCACCCGGCCGCGCACGACGCCAACATCGTCAGGATGGAGCAGAAGGAGCGGGTCGCCCCCGCGCCGACTCCAGCCGACGGCGACGACGACGACGACGACGAAGAAGAAGAAGAAGAAGAGCCGGATCTCGATTCTGAGGGTGGGCCCAATCAGGCGCAGTAGCGCCTGATCCATCCCTCGCGCGCTGTCGAGGCAGCGATTGCCTCGTCGAAGCGCAGCACCTGCACGGCCGTTCCGTCAACGGCCTGGAACAGCACGGTGTCGGTCAGCACGGGCGTCACGCTGCACGTCAGACCAGTCGACTCCTGCAGCGTGATGGCCGAGAGCAGTGCGGTGTCGGTCGAGCCCGAGTCCATGACCAGGGCGCCACTCGGCCGGCCGTACTGGTTGGCGAACGACTGCACGGCGACGAAGCCGATCAGCAGCACGATCGCAAAAGTCATCGAGGTGATGCGCAGCAGCCGTGCGCCCGTGACGATGAAGCAGGTACCGCTCATCACTGCTCCTCTCGCGTCGTCCCCCTGAACAGAGAACGAGGCCGGTAACCATGGGTTACCGGCCTCGCAGGAAAAACATGACACGTGTCAGACGCGTGACTTATGCACCATCAGTACGTGTGGAAGCCCGCGCCCGTCTTGCGACCAAGCTTTCCGTCCGCCACCATCGCCGCCAGCGACGGCGCCGGATCCCAGCCGGCATGACCGAAGGCGGCGACGAGCGACTGCTGGATCGCCAGCGAGACGTCGTTGCCGACGACGTCGAGGAGCTCGAACGGACCCATCGGGAGCTTGGTCTCCTTCATCGCATCGTCGATCTCCTGCAGCGTCCCGCCGTCGTTCTCGTGCAGCGTGATGGCGTCGTTGAGATAGGGGAAGAGCAGGGCGTTGACGATGAATCCGGCACGATCGCCGCACGACACCGGGTGCTTGCCCGTCGACAGGCACAGGGCTCGCACCGTCTCGGCAACCTCGACAGACGTCTCGTCGGCGGACACGACCTCGACAAGCTTCATGACCGGCGCCGGGTTGAAGAAGTGCATGCCGATGACGTCCTGCGGGCGACCCGTGGCGGCTGCGCAGTCGGTGATCGACAGCGACGACGTCGTCGTGGCCAGGATCGCTCCGGGCTTCGCGATGCGGTCGAGGTTGCGGAACAGCTCGAGCTTGATGTCAAGATCCTCGGCGATTGCCTCGACGATGATGTCAGCGCCCGCAAGGGCCTCCTGCGTCGTGGAACCGCTCAGGCGCGCCAGCACCGACGACTTCCCGTCCTCGTCGAGCTTGCCCCGAGAGATCGCCTTGTCGAGGCTCTTGGTGATCCGGTCATGCACCGCCCGCACCTTGTCGTCGCCGCGCCCCACGTACACCACGTCGTAGCCCGCCTTGGCGAACACCTCGACGATGCCCGAAGCCATCGTGCCGGTGCCCACGACCCCGACCGTGCCGATCTCGTGACGCAGCTGGGGTGCTCCGGCGTCATCGTCGCCGACGGCCTCGGCGAACGTCGTGGAGTCGTTCGCCATCGTCGTGAGGATGCTGACGGGCTGGTGCAGGTCGTCGCCGGACTCCGCGTACATCTTCTCCAGGCCTGAGGCCACGAGATGGGCGCCGAGCGCGTCGATCAGGGCCAACGGCCCGATCGGGTAACCACAGCCGAAACGCATCGAGGCATCGATGTCGTCGCGGGTCGCGTAGCCGCTCTCGTACATCGTTGCGGCGTGGTTCAGGTAGGGCAGCAACAGCGTGCGAGCGATCGCAGCCCCCCGGTCGCTCGCGGCCAGTCGGTCGATCGTTTCCTGCATGGCTACTCCTGAGTAATAAGCGGGTCGTGCCACACTAACGTCCAGCATCACGTCGGGGAACAGGGAGAACGATGAAACGAACTATGACGATGGCCACAGCCGTCATCGCCGTCTCTCTGGCGCTGCTCGCCAGCTGCGGCGACGACGAGAAGACGGTCAAGGGACCCGGTCCCACCACGCCGACCACGACCACCTCGGCACCACCGACCACCTCGGCACCACCGACCACCTCGGCACCCTCGACGCCCTCGGTCGACCCGTCCGCCAAGGGCGCCATCGCTTTGCGCGGCGACTGGCAGATCCCCCAGGAGGACTACGTCCTGCACCTCAAGAAGGACGGCACGTTCGTCCAGGACTACATGGGCGTCATCGACTTCCGCCACGGAAAGTACCGTGTCGACGGTGACACCCTCTCCTTGATTGGCGACGACGGCGACACCGACAAGGGCAAGATCGGCGACAAGACTCTCGTGTTCACGCTCGGCACCGCCACGAGGATGTAGTGCGGCTCGTCATCGCCCGCTGCCAGGTCGACTACGCCGGACGCCTCGCGGCCCATCTGCCTCTCGCCACGAGGCTGATCATGGTCAAGAACGACGGCTCGGTCCTCATTCACTCCGATGGCGGCTCCTACAAGCCCCTCAACTGGATGAGCCCTCCCTGCGTCCTGCGTGAGGGCGTGGCCGACGACGGCGTCACCGAGTGGACCGTCACAGCCGGCAAGACCGACGACACCCTCCGCATCCGGATCGAGGAGCTCGTGCACGACACCGCCCACGAGCTCGGCGTCGACCCCGGCCTGCAGAAGGACGGCGTGGAAAAGCACCTCCAAGAGCTGCTGGCCGAGCACACGACAGCCCTCGGCGCCGGCATGAACCTCGTCCGCCGCGAATACATGACCGCCATCGGCCCGGTCGACCTGCTCTGCAAGGGCGCCACCAACAGCTCGGTGGCCGTCGAGATCAAGCGGCGCGGCGACATCGACGGTGTCGAGCAGCTCACGCGCTACCTCGAGCTGATGAATCGCGACCCGGCGCTGCGGCCCGTGCGCGGCATCTTCGCGGCCCAGGAGATCAAGCCGCAAGCACGGGTGCTGGCGCACGACCGCGGGATCGAGTGCGTCGTCGTCAACTACGACGAGCTCCGCGGAATCGACGATCCCAGTCTTCGGTTGTTCTGACCTAGACCGCAGATGACGGTCACGGTCCGACGAGAGCGAGCGCCTTCAGCACCGGGGCGATCATGTCCCAGCGGTCGATCTCGCACCCGTTTTCGCGACTGAGCCCGGCGGAGACGATCGTGTTGTCGTAGTGCCCACTCACCGCGAGCTTCTCGGGACCGCCGAATATCTGGGTGCAGACCTTCGCCTTCGGAACCGGCGAGAAGACGTCCGGAGCCACCTTCGCCAGCTGGGCGCAGGCCGACTTCGTGCCTGTGTCCTTGCCCGGGCACGTCAGCGTCACGGTGCTGGCACCGCCGCCATCGGTGAACCGGAACGTCAGGACCGTCTGCTGCGCAGCGCTGTTGTCGCCACTTCCTCCCCCGCAGCCGGAACCCAGCGCCACGAGAGCCACCACCGCGAGTGCCGCGGTCGACGATGAGCGCCTACGCACCAGCAATGGGTGGAGCGGTCGGATCATCCTGGCTGCTGGTCTCCTCGCGGGCGACCCAGTCCTCGATGCGCTCGTAGTCGTCCTTGGAACGGGTGACCACGGCAAGCAGGTCGCTCATCTTGGACAGTTCCTCGACCTGCTCCCTGATGAACCACTGCATGAACTGGTCGGAGGCGAAGTCGTTGCTCTCGCGTGCCACGCGGGTGAGCTCGTTGATCTGCTCGGTGACCCGCTTCTCTTGTGCCAGGGCTGCGGCGACCGGCGCGACGATGTCCGCGAAGCCCACCGTGGGTGCCCCGATTCCGGGGATGACCGGAGTCTCGTCCGCATCGAGGAGGTATTGGACCATCATCATCGCGTGGTCGCGTTCCTCGAGGGCCTGCTGGTAGAACAGCGCCGCCATGCGGGGCATCGTGAGCGACTCGAAGTAGGCCGCGATGGCGATGTACTGCTGGTGTGCTGCGAATTCGTGTCCGAGCTGCTCATTGAGCTTTGCGACGAATGCTGGTGCTGCCATCAGGCCGGGTCTCCCGTTCAAGTGCTAAGGCGAGGCTCACCTCACGCTGGTAAAGTATCGGTTGTGTCACCCAGCCCCAAGAAGAAGTGCTGCAGCGACAAGCCTGCCTGCAAACGCTGCCCCCTGCGCATGATGCGCGAGGGCACTCTTCCACCGGGATACACCGTCAAGAAGCGCAAGCTCGTCAAGGTCAAGAAGAAGAGCAAGACCAAGACCAAGGTCGCCGCCTGACGGTGTGACGACTCTAGAGCAGTCCCGAGCGCGGAACCATGAAGGACTGGCTAGCCTGACAGCATGACCAATCGTGCAGCGCAGGCCCAGACCCTTCTCGACCTCCACACCGACCCTGATCTTTTGAAGGTCGTCAACGTGTGGGACGCCATCAGTGCCCGCGTCGTCTCCGAGGTCGAGGGCGTCAAGGCGCTCGCCACCGCCAGCCACTCGATCGCCGCCGCCTACGGCTATGAGGATGGCGAGAACATTCCCGTCGAGCTCATGATCGAGGCCTGCGGTGGCATCGTCGCCGCCACCGAGCTCCCGGTCACCGCCGACCTCGAGGGTGGCTACGGCAATCCGGGCGAGACCGCTCGCATGGCCATGGGCGTCGGGATCGTCGGCGCCAACCTCGAAGACCAGCTGAAGCCGATCCACGAGGCCGCCTCGGCCGTCGAGGCTGTCCTGAAGGCTGGCCAGGACGAAGGCATCAACTTCGTCCTCAATGCGCGCACCGATGCCTTCGTCAAGGCGGGCGACAAACCGCACGCTGACGTGCTGGCCGACGCCATCGAGCGCGGCCGGGTCTACCTCGCCACCGGCGCTCCTCTCGTCTTCGTGCCGGGCCCGGTGTCAGAGGACGACATCAAGGCGTTCGTCGACGCGTGGGGCCCGCAGAAGCTGACGCTGATCGGCGCACCCGGCTCAGTGCCGCTCGCCCGGATGGCCGAGCTCGGCGTGGCGCGCGTGTCGTACGGGCCGTTCGCCCAGTCGGTGGCGCTGATGGCGCTGCAGGACCTCACCGCCGACGTCATTGCCGGAGGCGGCCTGCCCAGCAACTTCCGCATGCTCAACTGACCCGCGGTCTGCCACGCTGAGTCGTCAGAGGGGCAGGTCGTTGGCCTTGCGGATCTCATCGACGATGCGATCCATGATGGTGGTCATGCCGAAGTCCTTCGGCGTGAACACCGCCGCGACTCCCGCGGCCTCCATCGTGCGGGCGTCCGACTCAGGGATGATGCCGCCCACGATGAGGGGCACGTCACCGATGCCGGCCTCGACCATGGCCTTCTGCACGTCTGGCACGAGCTCCATGTGTGAGCCCGACAAGATCGACAGACCGACGCAGTGGACGTCCTCGGCCACGGCAGCGGCAACGATCTGTGCCGGCGTGAGCCGGATGCCCTGGTAGATGACCTCGAAGCCCGCATCGCGGGCACGCACGGCGATCTGCTCGGCGCCGTTGGAGTGACCGTCGAGCCCCGGCTTGCCCACCAGGAACCGCAGACGCGTACCAAGGTCGTCACCGGTCTGTCGTACCCGCTCGCGTACGGCGGTGAGCTCGGCCCCCGCCTCTGCCACCCCGACGACCCCGCTCACGCCGGTGGGGGCGCGGTACTCGCCGAACACCTCGCGCAACGCTCCGGCCCACTCACCGACGGTGGCGCCCGCGCGCACGGCCTCGAGCGTGGCCTCCATGAGGTTGGTGTCGCCCTTGGCCTCACCCTGCAAGCGGTTGAGCGCCTCGTCGACGGCGCTCTGGTCGCGCTGCTCGCGCCACGCCACGTCGTCGTCGCTGGCGTTGGCCCCGGCCTGTGGGTCGGACGCCATGATCGCGGTGTCGAGGTCGGCTGTCAGGGGCGACGGCTCCGTCTCGGTGTAGGAGTTGACGCCGACGACCAGCATCTCGCCGGACTCGATACGGGCACGTCGTTCGGCGTGCGAGCCCACGAGCGCCTGCTTCATGTATCCGGACTCGACCGCAGAGACGGCCCCGCCCATCGCCTGGACACGATCGATCTCCGCCCGTGCCCCCTCGACGAGCTCGGCGACCTTGGGCTCGATGACGACTGAGCCCTCGAAGATGTCGTCGTACTCGAGCAGGTCGGACTCGAACGCCAGCACCTGCTGGAGCCGCAGCGACCACTGCTGGTCCCACGGTCTGGGGAGCCCAAGGGCCTCGTTCCACGCCGGCAGCTGCACGGCGCGTGCGCGGGCGTCCTTGCTGAGCGTCACGCCGAGCATCTCGAGCACGATGCGCTGGACGTTGTTCTCGGGCTGAGCCTCGGTGAGGCCGAGCGAGTTGACCTGGACGCCGTAGCGCAAGCGACGCATCTTCGGGTCCTGCACTCCGTAGCGGTCGCGGGTGATCTCGTCCCACAGCTGTTTGAAGGCGCGCATCTTGCACATCTCCTCGATGAAGCGCACCCCCGCGTTGACGAAGAACGAAATACGGCCGACGACGTTCTCGAACTCCTCGGGCGGTACCTGGCCGGCGTCCTTCACGGCATCGAGAACGGCGATCGCGGTGCACAGCGCGTAGGCGAGCTCCTGCGTCGGCGTCGCGCCGGCCTCCTGCAGGTGATAGCTGCAGATGTTGAGGGGGTTCCACCTGGGGATCGTGCTCACGGTGTAGGCGATCATGTCCGTCGTGAGCCGCAGCGAGGGTGCGGGTCCGAAGACATAGGTGCCGCGGGAGAGGTACTCCTTGATGATGTCGTTCTGGGTCGTGCCCGACAGCTGTGCAGGGTCGACGCCCTGCTCCTCAGCCGCCACCTGGTACATCGCCAGCAGCCACATGGCGGTGGCGTTGATCGTCATCGACGTGTTCATCGTCTCGAGTGGGATGTCCTGGAAGAGCCGGCGCATCGCACCGAGGTGCGGGATCGGGACGCCGACCTTGCCCACCTCGCCACGGCTGAGCTCGTGGTCGGGGTCGTAGCCGGTTTGGGTCGGAAGGTCGAAGGCCACTGAGAGCCCGGTCTGACCTTTCGCGAGATTGCGGCGGTACAGCGAGTTGGACTCCGCGGCAGAGCTGTGGCCGGCGTACGTCCGCATCACCCAGGGCTTGTCACGCTCAGGCTTGTCAGGCATAGCCGTCAGGCTACCTCCCCGTCTCCTCGTCGGTCACGGCTTCGTCAGGCGTTCTCGCTCACACTCGTAGACTGGCTGCATGGTCAACCTGACACGGATATATACCCGAACCGGCGACAACGGCACCACCAATCTCGGTGACATGAGCACGACGAGCAAGCTGGACACCCGGCTCGGTGCCTACGCTGACGTCGACGGGGCCAACAGCCACATCGGCTTCGCGCTCTCTCTGAACGCTCTGGGATCAGGAGGGCTCGACGACGACGTCGTGGCCGTGCTCACCCACGTCCAGAACGACCTCTTCGACGTGGGCGCCGACCTCTCCTGTCCCGTCGTTGCCACGCCTGAATACCCTCCCCTGCGAGTCGAGCCCGACTACATCGACAGGCTCGAGGGGTGGTGCGACCACTACAACGAACAGCTACCCAAGCTGCGGTCGTTCATCCTGCGGGGCGGCACACCCTCAGCTGCGGCGGTGCACATTGCCTGCACCGTGACGCGCCGGGCCGAACGATCGGCGTGGGCAGCGCTCGCCGAGCACGGAGACACCATGAACGTGTTGACGGCGAAGTACCTCAACAGGTTGAGCGACCTGCTGTTCATCCTGGCGCGACACGCCAACCGCGAACAGGGTGACGTGCTGTGGGTGCCAGGCGGCCCCGAGCGCAACGCCGCCAGCAGCTGACATGGCGGCTGAGGCGTTGCTCGGACGTGCGGCTGGGTTCAGTCCCAGTCGATGCGGCGCTGGAGCGGCGGCGCGTGCCAGTCGATGGCCGTGGCCGTCGTAGCCGTCTGGACGTAGACAACCTTCGTCGACGGCGCAGCGCTGAGGGTGGCGGCGGAGGCCACCGGGACGAATCCGAGGAGCGAGACTGCGGACAATGACGCGGCAGCAACGAGACGCTTGAGCACTGGAACACCTTCTGATCACAGGGGGGAACGGGCCGAAGCTCGTCTGATCTAAGATTATTGTGGCCCTGCGCGTGGTGCCGGTCAACCGGAACAGCCGGATCTGTACACATGCCCTAAAAATAGGGTCCACAGTGTCAAAGGACGTTGTTGACCCGCTGACCGGGCGGCGACGACTCGAGCCACGACAGCAGGCCGGTCAACGCGTTGACACTCATCGCGAACTGGCGCACGCCCGAAGCGTTGTCGGTGCCGACGACGAGGTGCCCGGTGTGGATCGCATGCACCTCGAGGCCGATGGGCTCCCGGCGACCATCGATGCGCACGTCCCCACGGCTGAAGCGGTAGGCGGGCCGCAACGAGAGCGAGAAGGTGCGGTACCACTCAAGATCGGTGTCGCGATAGACCGCCAGGCCGAGCGTCCAGCCCTTGGCGGTCGCCTCTGAACGCCGATTGATGCTCATGTCGAACGTCCCGCCCGACCGTGCGAGAACACGCCGCCGGACGAGCAGCCCGATCAGCAGCAGCATCGCCAGACCGACGACGAACGCCAAGGAGTCGACGAACCACATCCAGAGTGGCACCGCAAGCTCCTTTCGAGCGTCAGGACGCCTTGTCGATGAGGCGCAGCTTCGCCTCGGCCCGCAGGACTGCGTTCGCGTCGTCGTCCTTCTGAGCCGCCTCGAGCTCAGTCTGCACAGACTTCGCGTCTACCTCAGACGCGAGGAAGGCGTCCTCACTGAGGATCGAGACGTGATCGCCCGCGACCGAGAGGAAGCCTTCCTCGACCGCGGCGCGAACCACCTCGCCGTCAAGCGACGTGATCTCCACGACGCCCGGGACGAGGACCGACAGCAGGGGCGCGTGCCCCGCGAGCACGCCGATGTCACCGTCGGCCGTGCGCGCGATGACCTCCTTGGCCTGGCCCGACCACACGACGCGGTCGGCAGCCACCAGCTCGATCTGCAGTGCCGTCGTCGATTCGTCGGCCATCAGAGGCTCTTCTGGATTTCATCCCACTTCTTGTCGACGTCTTCGAGACCGCCGCACATGAAGAAGGCCTGCTCGGCCACGTGGTCATAATCGCCGTCACAGATCTTGGTGAAGCCGTCGATCGTCTCATCGATCGAGACGGTCGAGCCCTCGATGCCAGTGAACTGCTTGGCCACGTAGGTGTTCTGCGACAGGAACCGCTGGATACGACGTGCGCGCGAGACGAGCGTCTTGTCCTCCTCGCTGAGCTCATCGACACCGAGGATGGCGATGATGTCCTGGAGCTCCTTGTTGCGCTGCAGGATGCTCTTGACCCGGTTGGCCGTCCGATAGTGATCGGCCGAGATGTAACGGGGGTCGAGGATGCGCGACGTCGAGGTGAGCGGGTCGACGGCCGGGTAGATGCCCATCGAGGCGATCTCACGGTTGAGCTCGGTCGTCGCGTCAAGGTGAGCGAACGTCGTGGCCGGCGCGGGGTCGGTGTAGTCGTCCGCGGGCACGTAGATGGCCTGCAGCGACGTGATCGAGTGTCCACGCGTCGACGTGATGCGCTCCTGGAGAACACCCATCTCGTCGGCCAGCGTCGGCTGGTAGCCCACGGCCGACGGCATCCGGCCGAGCAGCGTGGAGACTTCCGAACCAGCCTGGGTGAAACGGAAGATGTTGTCGATGAAGAGCAGCACGTCCTGGTTCTTCACGTCACGGAAGTACTCCGCCATCGTCAGAGCCGACAGTGCCACGCGCAGGCGCGCTCCCGGCGGCTCGTCCATCTGGCCGAACACGGGGGCGGTCTGTCCGTGGACGCCCGCCTCCTCCATCTCGGCGCTGAGGTCGCTGCCCTCACGGGTGCGGTCGCCCGCGCCCGGGGA
>NZ_JACMOM010000273.1 GCF_014378035.1 Aeromicrobium sp.
CGACGACGCGCTCCTCGACGGAGTAGCCGAGCCCTTCAAGCTCCTCGACTATCGCCCGGATGATGAACATCTCGCGGTCGAGTGCCATGTCGGGCACGTTCTCCATGAGCACAGACGAGGGCCGGACCAGCCGGATGACCTCGAGAAAGGAACGCCAGAGGTCGCGACGCTGGTCGTGGGGATCGCGCAAACCGTTGCGGACATGGTGACGGATCCCCGAGCGACCGGCCTTGCTGAACGGCTGGCAAGGAGGCCCGCCGGCGATGAGGTCGACCTTGATGGCCTTGAGTACGGCTGCGAGCTCCTCGATCCGCTTGACGTCCCCGAGGTCCCAGTCGCAGGTCATGCCTGCGAAGTGGTGGCGGTGCGTCTCCACCGCCTCGGGGTAGTGGTCGACGGCCACGACCGTCTTGAACCCGGCCTTGTCAAGACCGAGGCTGAGCCCGCCAGCGCCACTGAAAAGGTCCGCAGCGAGCCGTACCTCTGGATTCTCCCTACGAAGCCGCTCGGCCAAGGAGACGAGCTGTTCGAGGCTGTCGCAGGCGTCCTTGTGCGGCGCCAGCCTGACGAAGGGGCCTCGGACAGTCTTGTACGGAAGCGACCGGCCGCTTGGTGCACGACCGCCCTCGGTCGAAGGCCCGTCCACCGAGTCGACCTGAGGCACGGTGTCCTCGTCCTGTTCCTGCACGGTGCCGTCTGTCGTCATTCGAGACCGAGATCGCTCACGATGTCGGGAGCAGACGACCGGAGACTCTCGACGATCCGCTTGAAGGCTGCGTAGTCGCCGGGGCCGGACTGCATCGCTGCTGCACGCAGTGCCAGCCCGTATGTGTGGCGTTCCGCCGACGACTCCGATCTCGGGGACCCCTTGTCCCCGGTGGAGCGCTTCGATGTCTTCCGGTACGCATCGTCTGCGCGGAGACACAGTTCCGTCAGGGGACGCTCCAGCATGGGCCGCAGCTCGGCCGGAAGGGTCACCCTCATCTTGGCGACGTTGACCTGGAAGACGGCGTCGAGGTCGGTCGTGAAGTCGAGGGCCGCGCGGCCGAGCTTGGTGTGCTCGTCGATGCCACGGATGCCACCCCAGCCACCCCACTGCACCAACCGGTCGGCCCGGTAGATGTAGAGACCCTGCTGGCGGTTCCACTTGAGAGGGCCGGACAACTTCTCGAACTCGGCCGGGCTGCTGAACGCGTCACGGGAGGGCAGCACGAACCGCTGCAACGAGACGTGGCCGCTCACATCGCCGATGGTGATCTCGAAGGTGCGTCGCGGAAGTTCCTGCCGGGCGTCCTCATCGGGCGCGAAGGGATTCCACGGGCGGAGCTTCTCGCCGTTGACGGTGATGACGAGAGGCTCGCCCACCTCCCCCGAGATGAACCGGTGGAAGACCATGGCCATGTGGGCCGACGTCTTGGCGGTAAGGGCGTCGATGCGGCGCCGGGCCCAACCCCCTTCCGGATTTTGTTCCGGCAGCAGGCGGTCCAGGGTCTCCCAGAGGACGACGGTGCCCCCGTCTTCGGGAAGCATTTCTCGCGCCCTGTCCACCTCAGGTGTTCGGCCAGGGTCCACGACGATCCAGTCATCGAGCTCGACGATCAGGTCGAGGTCCAGCGTCCGTGCGGTGATGAGCGGCCTCGTCGCGCCCTGCCGCCGGGACACGACGGTGATCCTGCGGGCCTGTGAGAGGGACGCCGTCTTGAGGCCTAGCCCGTAACGGCCAAGGTCGCCCGCCTTGTAGCCCTGACGCGAACCGAACCGCAGTGCCTCGTGGAGGCCGTAGGTCGTCATCCCCGAGCCGTCGTCGGCGATGAAGACCCTCGATGCGCTTCCATCGAACTCGATCACGATGTCCACACGACGAGCACCGGCCGAGACGCTGTTGTCGACAAGGTCGGCTACGGCGGCGGGGAAATCATAGCCGATGTCCCGCAGGGACATAGTGAGTCGTGCAGCGGACGGCGTCAGGCTGCGTCGGGACGTCACTCTACCGCTCCTCATCCTTCACGGCCGGACCTCGACCACCACCAGGTTCCCATACGCCACTGACAGTTCAAGACTAGGCGCGCTGGCCCTCGAGACGTGACCGCCACAGCCGCTCGATGCGCGCTGCAGATACGGCGACGTCCTCGTGTTCCCAGATGTGCACGGCGAGCCAGCCGAGGGCCCGCAGGGAGGCGTCGTTCCGGCGATCTCGGGCGACGTTCGCGTCGAGCTTGGACCGCCACCAGTCTCGGTTATTCTTGGGCGCTGTCGAATGGTCCGGGCATACATGCCAGAAGCAGCCGTCGACGAAGACGGCCACGCGGACCTTTGTCAAGGCGATGTCGGGCCTGCCTGGCAGGGGCACCTGGATCCTGAAGCGCATACCGCGCCGGTGCAGTTCCCTGCGAAGGGCGATCTCGGGTTTCGTGTTGGCCCTCGGCATCCGGCTCATGCGCTCGCTCACGCGGACGTCGATGGGCCCTGCCGGGCTGGTTGGGGCGGAGGCGGCCACCGCTCCAGTCTGCCCGCTCGGGCAGGCGGGACCTTACGGAGGATGAATCCCCGGGAGGGGCGAAACCCGTCACCCGACGTCATTTTTGCCCTCGAAACTGTCCGGCCGATGGATAGGGTGCCCCCAGGGCCGTACATCCCCCTGACTGCCAGTCCGGCAGTCCGGCAGTCCACCGACGCCTAGTCCACGGAGGCGACCCCTGTTGACCGACCGCGCTGAAACCGTGAAGGCACTGCCCGTCGAGCAACAGGACTGGGACGAGGCTGCGCCCCGCCCTGAGGCCTTGGTGGAGAGCCTCAGGTCCTTCGGGTACTCACCCGAGACGGCATTGGCGGACCTGCTGGACAACAGCATCAGCGCCAAGGCTGTCAACGTGGATCTGTTCTTCGTCTGGGACGGTCCTGACTCGCACGTCGCCGTGGTGGACGACGGCAACGGGATGACAGCCGAGATCCTCGTGGAGGCGATGCGACCTGGATGCATGAGCCCCCTGGAGGCCCGCAAGGCAACGGACCTCGGCCGCTTCGGCCTCGGACTGAAGACGGCATCCTTCTCCCAGGCCCGGGAGCTGACGGTGCTGACCCGAAGCAAAGGTGACCCCGACGTACAGATCCGCCGTTGGAACCTCGACCTGGTGGCGGGCACCGGGCAGTGGCGTCTGCTGAAGACCTCCTCCAGCCAGGCGGAGAGGTACCGGGAGCGCATCCTGGCCAGTGGTGGGACCGCGGTCGTGTGGACCAAGTGCGACCGGTTGCTGGGCGACGTCGAGAAGGATCCCGAGAAGGCGAACGACCGGTTCCTACTGGTGGCGGCACAGGTTCAGGCCCACCTCGGCATGACCTTCCACCGGTTCCTCGTCGGTAGAGGGGCAAGAAAGATCTCGGTCAACGGGAACGCGGTCAAGCCGTGGGATCCGGTGCTCCAGCATCCCGCAACCCAGGCGTTGGGCGCAGGGGACAGGATCCCGTTCATGGGCTCGGTAATCACCGCCCGCCCGTACGTGCTCCCGCACAGGAGCAAATTGTCCGAGGAGCAGCAGAAGCTGGGGGCGGGCATCCGTGGCTGGACCGCCCACCAGGGCTTCTACGTCTACCGGAACAACCGACTCGTCGTGGCCGGCGACTGGCTCGGGGCCGCGGGTGCCAAGGACGAGCACACGAAGCTGGCCCGCATCGTCGTCGACTTCGACGCCTCCCTCGACCTCGCCTGGCAGATCGACGTCAAGAAGTCCACCGCCCGGCCACCGGGTGTGGTCATGGACGACCTGAGACGACTGGCCACGAGGACGCGCCGGTCCGCCGAGGAGGTGTACCGCTACCGCGGGAACATCGTCCCAGGCCTCGCCAAGGGCACCGACCGGCCTTTGATAGTGGCCTGGGAGGAATTCAAGGCGCGGTCCGGGGATGTGAGGCTGCGGCTGAACAGGAAGCATCCCCTGATCGAGGACGCACTCTCGGGTCCAGCATCCCAGAAGCGCGCCGTGGAGCGGGTCCTCAAGTTCGTCGAGGAGACCATCCCGACGTCCCTCATCGGGATCCGCCTCGCGGAGGCACTGGACACCCAGAGCACTCCCTACGAGACGCGTCCCGATGAGCTCGTGAAACTCCTCCACTACGCACTCGAGATGATGACCACCGCAGGCATGGCCCGCGACAAGGCGATCGACGAGTTGGTACTGCTGGAGCCCTTCAGCAATTTTCCCGCAATCACCGAGTCCCTGCGAGACGGAGCGACATGACCATCACCCCCTACGACGAGGTCCGCGGCCTCGTCATGACGATCGTCAGCGCAGAGCGTGCCAACGGCAAGGTGGTCACGGCCGACTCCATCCACGACAAGATCGCCGCCATACTGGGCCTGTCTGCCACGCTCCACGACGCCGACTTTGTTGCAGCGGTGGATGCAGAGGCGCTGCAGAAGGACATCGAGTCGTCGTTCAACGTCTTCATCGCGGACGCGAACTTCCTCTCCGACGACGGTGACCACGTTCCCTGGCTCGTCGAGGGCAAGGACGACATCAACTGGAAGTTCTGGAACCGCTACAAGCAGTACCTCCTTACCGTGAACCGGATGCCGGTCGGCTCGGTCGCCGCCATCGACGACGTCACCGATATGATCCTGGGGCGGTTGGAGAGCCCGGGGCGTCAAGGAGCCTGGGACCGTCGTGGTCTCGTCGCCGGTCAGGTCCAGTCCGGGAAAACGGGCAACTACATCGGGCTCATGTGCAAGGCCATCGACGCCCAGTACAAGCTCGTGATCGTGCTGGCCGGCATCCACAACAGCCTCCGGGCCCAGACCCAGGCCCGAGTAGACGAGGGTGTCCTGGGGTTCAGCACCGAGAAGGCCCTACGGTCCGACCTCGCAGGCGCAGGTCTCGTCGGTGTGGGGCATCAGGGCTTCCTGCACGTGAACTCCTTCACGTCCCGCAAGGAGACGGGAGACTTCAGCCTCAAGGTTGCGGAGACGGTCGGCGTGGCAGTCGGAGGCGCCGACCCAGTCGTCCTCGTCGTCAAGAAGAACAAGAGCGTCCTGACTAACATCCTGAAGTGGGCCACCAGCCTGAAGGCCGTGGAGGACCCGGAGACGGGACGCATGGTCGTCCAGAACGTCCCGATCCTGATCATCGACGACGAGGCCGACCAGGCTTCGGTGGACACCAACGGGCCGAAGCGCGGTTCGACCGACGAGTACGACCCACCGGTCATCAACGGCTTGATCCGCAAGCTGCTCAACCAGTTCCAGCAGAGTGCCTACGTCGGCTACACGGCCACTCCGTTCGCCAACATCTTCATCGACCCCGACGTCGAGCACGACACGGCGGGAAAGAGCCTGTTCCCCCAGAGCTTCATCCTGAGCCTGCCGGCACCCACGAACTACGTCGGACCCTCACGCGTCTTCGGTCTCAAGGAGGATGTCACCCGCAACATCGAGCCGCTGGAAGCGTTGCCGATGGTGCGGAGCATCGAGGACTACGAGACGTGGATCCCCGACAGGCACGGCAAGGAAATCATGCCGGGGGACATGCCGGACTCCCTCCGGGACGCGATCCTGTCGTTCGTGCTGACCGTTGCGGTCAGACGCTGGCGCGGACAACGCAACAGGCACAACTCGATGCTGGTCCACGTCACCCGCTTCACCGCCGTGCAAAAGCTGGTACGCGACCAAGTCATCGGTGAGCTCGATCGCATCAAGAACCGCATCGAGCAAGGCGACCCTAGAACCGACTCCCTATGGCTGACCGCGCAGGCCCTGTTCGAGGATGACTTCGTCCCGACGGCGAGGAAATTCGCCTCCACCGAGGACGTCGCCGACCAGGTCGGCCCGATGCCGACGTGGAGGCAGCTCGAAGCGGAACTGCGGATCGCCGTCGGCGTCATCGGCGTCCGGGAGGTGAACGGAACGGTCAAAGACTCGCTCGACTACGTCGATCATCCCGAGGGCCTCAACGTGATTGCCGTCGGCGGGGCGAAGCTGTCCCGTGGGCTGACGTTGGAGGGTCTGAGCGTCAGTTACTACCTGGCTGGCTCCCGGATGTACGACACGCTGATGCAGATGGGTCGCTGGTTCGGCTACCGACCAGGATATCTCGACCTCTGCCGTCTCTACACGACCGACGAGTTGAACCGGCGCTACGGCTTGATCACCGCTGCCGCGGAGGAGCTATACCGGGAATTCGACTACATGGTCGCCCTGGGCAGCACACCACGGGAGTTCGGTCTGAGGGTCCAGCAGCATCCGGACGGGCTCATGGTCACAGCGGCCAACAAGATGCGGACCGCACAGCTCATCAGCATGAGTTTCGCCGGGGGCATCAGCGAGTCCGTCCTCTTCGACACCGACAGTCAGGCGCGGGAGGCGAACTGGGTTGCTCTCGAGGCACTGGTCCTAGCGATGCCGAAACCGCTTGACGCCAAACAGACGAAGGACATCGGGGCCGGGTCGAGTCTCGTCTGGACCGGCGTGCCCGCGAAGCTCGTCACTGCCTTTCTGGACGCCTACAGGGCCCATCCGGACGCATACAAGGTGCAGCCAAAGCCGCTGAGGGAGTACATCCTCGGCCGCAACAGCGATCAGCCCGCCGAGCTCACGGACTGGTGGGTGCTGCTCGCGAACAGCACGTCCAAGGATGCGGCGCCGTTCACGGTGGGTGGCATCGAGGTCGGACTCACCAAGCGCCAGATCCACTCGGATCAGAAGGACAACAAAGACAGCGGACGCTTCCCGATCCGCCGATTGATCAGCCCTCCCCACGAACGCATCGACATGCGCCCAGGGAACGAGCTCTACCAGGAGGCCCTCGACCTGACGACGACCATGTGGGAGAACAGCCCCCGCCGCGACCTCGCCAAGGGTGCACCCGAGGAACCGGCGGGCGTTGCATGCCGCCGCTTCCGGCCCGCCACACGGGGCATCCTGCTCCTGTACCCGCTCAACCCGGCAGAGGCGCAGGAGGAAGTACGGGACGGGTTCCCCTTCGTGGGCTTCGCGCTCTCCTTCCCGGGCAGCGAACACGCCAAGCCGGTCGACTACCAGGTCACCAAGGACGTGTGGCAGCGCCTCGTTCGTCCCACGCTCCCTGTCCTGGATGAAGACGACGATGAGGACGACGCCCCGTGATCGATCTCGGTGCTGTCTGGGCGAGCATGGATACAGACGCGACAGGTGCCGGCAAGGGTGAAGTGCAGCGGCGGCTCCGAGGGACGCCCTTCGATCTCTTCCTGACGCAGGAGAGACCGTCGAGGCGCGCCGGCTTCTTCGCGCGGTTCGACGAGAGGCCGGGAACGCTGTGGCGTGAACTGCGCAGCTCCCAGGGGCTCGACATCCGCGTCGATGCACGGCCGGGGGTGCCGGCCACCCTGCAGCTCACCGAGGTGGACGACCGATTCCACAGCATCTTCGAGGCACTCGTCACCGATCTCTTGAAAGGCCTCGAGATCCTCGACAAGCAACCGGTGGACAGGCGCGCCCCCGCGCTGGACTTCCTCGCGGGACGAGTCATCCGGTGGCAGACATGCCTGAAGGCGAACAGCGACGGGATGAGCGGGGAGAAGCGTGCCGGCCTATTCGGCGAGCCCTCCGCCGCCGCAGGACTGCTGGAAGCCGGCGTCGACGCGAAAGTCTGCATGGATCGATGGACCGGCCCTGCCGAGGCCATCCAGGACTTCCAGTTCGATGCCCTCACCATCGAGGTCAAGGCGTCCCGGCAGACGCAGCCGACAACGGTCCGCATCTCGTCCGAGCGGCAGCTGGACACCAGCGGCCTCGACAGGCTCCTGCTGGTGCACGTCGCCCTCGATGAACGCAGTGATGGCACGGGGCAGACGCTGCCTGCAAAGGTCGCGGAGCTGCGCGACGCCGTCGGACGGCAGAGCGACGCCGGGCTGCTACTCGATGACCGCCTCATCCAGTACGGCTACCTGGACATGCATGCGCCCAGGTACGAGGACCGTTCCTACGCCATCCGAGCGGTGGAACACTTCGACGTGCGGGAGCCGATGGCGCGGATAGTCGAGGCCGATCTCCCCGTGGGGGTTGGGGACGTGACCTACGGCCTTGCGCTTTCTGCTTGCGAGGACTTCAGACTCGACGAGGCCGAGGTCGCGGCGCTTCTCGAAGGACTACGTCCGTGAGCGCTGGAGTGGACGAGGAGTTCCTGGCTGAACTGCAGCGGCGCGTGTACAGCGACGCCGAACGTGGGGACGAGCTTCAGGACGCCGCCTTCACCGACTACATGCGCTCGATACTGACCGACGCCGGTGAACTCGATGACGGCGAGACGGCCATGTTCCACACGAGCGGCGCCAAGGGGATGTCCGCATCCGGCTTCGCTATCTCGGACGACGGGGAAGTCATCGACGTCCTCGTCACCGACTACCGGCCGGACCTGTCCATCCGCAACATGACGAAGGTCCAGCTGGCCAGGAACTTCGCAGCCCTCGACCGCTTTGTCGCGCAGACCGAGGAGCTCACGTCGGTGATCGAGGAGGCCTTCCCCTCCTGGTCCATGTGCAGCCTCCTCTCGGAAGCACTACCCAGGGCACTCAGGGTCCGCCTCACGCTCCTTACCAACGCACGCGTCAAGCCCCCCCCGCCGCCCGCGGGCACGCTCCATCAGGCGAAGGTCACGTATCACGTCTGGGACCTGGGCCGTCTCTGGCGATTCGAGTGGTCAGGCCCGCCAAGGGAAGCGATCACCCTCCTCTACGTCGGAGTGGGGAGC
>NZ_JACMOM010000274.1 GCF_014378035.1 Aeromicrobium sp.
CCCCGTCCCGCTCACGCCCGCCGTCGGCCTGGCGCCGGAGGTCGTGCCCGAGGTCGTGCCCGAGGTCGTGCCCGAGGTCGACGTTGGAGCGACAGTGCGCGAAGCACCAGAACCACCAGCAGCACCCGCGGTGGCGCCCCCGGAGAGTTCCGAGAGCGTCGAATCGGGCTACGACTACCTCTTCGGTGACACGATGTTCAGGTCGGTGTCTGACGCGGTGGTGCACGAGAGCGCTGTCGTCGATGACACGCTGCATGACGGCGAGACGGTGCTGACCTCCGACATCGCGAAGATCCGTGGGAAGCGTCGTTCGAAGAAGGAGCCCGTCGAGCCGGCCCCAGCGCAAAACCTCGTACTGGCCGTGTCGACCACGGGCACGCGTGAGTCACTGGCCCAGCCGATCCTGGTGGGTCGCAGCCCGAGCGTGAGCCAGATCTCGGGTGGGCAGATCCCTCGACTGTTGACGGTCGGAACTCCCGACCAGGACATCTCGCGCAACCACGTGCAGGTCACGCTCGAGGGCGGGACGGTCGTGGTGACCGACCTGCATTCGCGCAACGGCACGATGGTCGAGCTGCCGGGCAAGTCGCCCCAGAAGCTCCGTGCCGGTGAGCCGACGTCGGTGATCCTCGGCACCGTCATCGACCTGGGAAGCGGCGTCACGCTGACCGTGGAAGAGGGCGACGCGTGAAGCGCCCAGCCTCCACCCCGCCCGAGCTGCCCGGCTACACGTTCGTCAAGCTGCTCGGCTCCGGTGGATTTTCGGATGTGTACCTCTACGACCAGCACCTGCCGAAGCGCCGTGTCGCCGTCAAGGTGCTGCTGACCGACGACATCACCGACGCGAGCCGTGACGCCCTGGTCGCCGAGGCGAACCTCATGGCGCAGCTGTCTGCGCATCCCTATATCGTCACGATCTACCAGGCCGATGTGGCGTCCGATGACCGCCCGTACTTCGTCATGGAGTACTGCTCGGGTCCCAGCCTGGCAGAGCGCTACAAGCGCGAGACGTTCGCTGTCGCGGATGCCCTGCGCACGGGGGTGCGGCTGTCGAGCGCCGTTGCCACGGCTCATGCCGCCGGAATCCTGCATCGCGATATCAAACCGGCGAACGTGCTGAGCAACGACTACGGCTGGCCGGCACTGACCGACTTCGGTATCTCTTCGGCGCTTGAGGACGAGTTGCCGCTGCACACCACGACCGCTGCGATCGCGCTGAACGACACGGGCACGCAGGGTGGTACGGGCCAGTCGGTGGGCATGAGCGTGCCGTGGTCCCCGCCCGAGATGTTCGAGGATGACCCGCAGCCGGATGTGCGAAGCGATGTCTTCTCGCTCGCCGCGACCATCTATACGGTCCTCGCGGGCCAGACGCCGTTCGAGGTGCGCGGTCGGTCTAACGGAACCCTCGACCTCATCGGGCGTATCGAGCGCGGCGCCATCACGCCGATGTCTCGCGATGATGTTCCGCGTTCGCTGCTGGCCGTGCTCAATAAGGGGATGGCGAGCGACCGAACCGACAGGTTCGCAACGGCCGTCGACTTCGCCAGGGCGCTGCAGCGGGTCGAGCTGGAGTTGGGGTACGCCCCGACCGCCATCGACGTTCCGAACCTGCTTATTGCTGCTCCGGTTCGCGACGCCGAGGGCGAGGACGACAACGAGACGAAGGTGCGCGCGGTCGCGACGATCGACGCGCAGCCCGCCGTGCAGGCGCCGAACGTCCCGCGGCAGGAGCCCGTGGCGAACGGGGATCAGACCCTGGTGCGCGGCGCGAAGAGCGTCATCGCGCAGCCCCAGCAGTCGAGCGCACCGAACGCCGAGCTTCCTACCGAGACCGTGGTGCGCCGCCGTGAGCCGATCGCGCCACCGCCCGAACCCGTCGAGCCGGCCGCGCTGCCGATTCCGCCGCGCAAGCGCAACATCGCGGGTTGGGTCATCGGCGGCGTGGCACTGGTGGTCGCCCTGGCGGTCACCGCTGCGGTCATCTTCGGGGGCGTGATCTCCCCGGGGGACGCCGATCCCACGCCGACGGCAACGGTCCCGCCGGTCGTGATCGAGAGTATCCCCACCCCGCAGATGGCTGGCCCGCCGACGGTCGACGGCGCGACGATCACCTTCACGTTCACCAATCCGCAACCGCAGGAGGGCGACGCCTTCTTCTGGCAGATCAGCAACCGCACAGCCGATGAGCCCGTGCGCAAGGCCGACGGCAACGCGGTCGTCATCACCGACTACGCGCCGGGCTCGACGGTGTGCGTCACGGTCAGCATCTCCCGAGCGGGCAAGCTCTCCGCCAATCCCTACGAGACGTGCTACCCAGCGTGAACGATACCGAGAGCACAGCCACCCAGGTCGGCCCGCTGAAGATCGAGTTCTGCGGCGAGTGGTACGAGGTGGCGCACCCGAACGATTTCCACATCGGGCGCGAGTCTGACCTCGTCATTGACGACAACCCCTACCTGCACCGCCGCTTCCTGCGCATCTATGAGGATTTCGGGATGTGGTGGCTCGCGAACGTGGGCACGCTGCTGTCCGCTACCGTCACGGATGCGACGGGCCAGGTGCAGGCCTGGCTCGCGCCGGGTGCCCGCCTGCCGATCGTGTTCCCGCAGATGCAGGTGCTCTTCAGCGCGGGGTCGACCACCTACGAGTTCACGGTCTTCTCGCCCGCGGACTACTTCAACACCTCGGCCGCCAACGCCGGTGGCGGCGGCGAGACGACCATGGCTCCCGTCGCGCTGACGACGACCCAGCGGTTGCTCGTCGTGTCGCTGGCCGAGCAAATCCTGAGGCAGGATTCGCCGGGTCGTGGCGAGATCCCCACCTCGGCGGAGGCGGCGGCGAGGCTGCACTGGTCGATGACCACTTTCAACCGCAAGCTCGACAACGTGTGCGACAAACTTGACAAGATCGGCGTGCAAGGGCTGCGTGGCGGTAAGGGAAACCTCGCGACCAATCGACGCCTGAGGCTCGTCGAGTATGCGGTCGCCACCCATCTGGTGGGCAAGGAGGACCTGTTCCTGCTGGAACGAAACGACAGGGATCACGCTGGAAAGGCGCCCCCCGAAGATGGGTAGTGCTACCCATACTCCGGGCCTGACTTCGGCGCGAGGCCGTGTTAGTTTTAATGACTAAACCCCATCATTGTGTTTCGGTGGGGTCGGGGAAGATCAACGCGGGAGATCATCGTGAGCGCGCTGATGCGGTGGGTACGAACACGCAAGACGACGGCGTCCGCGCTGGTCATCGCGCTCGTCGTCGGCGTGCCCCTCACGATCGCCGCCCTCCACCCCGGGTTTC
>NZ_JACMOM010000045.1 GCF_014378035.1 Aeromicrobium sp.
CCTGTCACCAGGCGGGCATCCTGCACCTGGACATCAAGCCCGCCAACGTGCTGGTCACCAAAGACGGTGGCGTCAAGATCGTCGACTTCGGCATCGCGCGCGCGGCCTCCGATGCCACCGCCACCATCGCCGGCACACCCCATTACATGCCACCCGAGCAGTACGAGGGTCGAGTCGACGAACGCAGCGACATCTACTCCGTCGGGTGCCTGCTGTTCGAGTGCCTCACCGGCAGCCCTCCGTTCGAGGGCACGATGGCGTCGCAGCTGCTGGCCCACCGCGACGCACCCAGGCCCGACCCGCGGGTGCTCGCGCCGAAGGTCAGCCCGGGTCTGGCTGCGGTGGTGATGCGGGCGATGGCGATCGATCCGGATCGGCGCTACGCCAGCGTGCACGACATGCTGGCGGCGATGACAGCCGTGGACGGCGGGGTCGTCGAGCCGTACGCATCCCCACCGATGCTGACCCAGCCGGTCCCCAAGGTCGTCGCTGCGCCCGGCAGCCCAGTCGTGACCAGGGGGACGAGGTTTCGCACCTACGGTCTCGGACTCCTCGTCAGTGCCTTCGTCGTTGCGCTGCTGCCGGGGCTGGTGTGGACGAGCGCGGCCTTTGCGCCTGCCGACTACCGCCCCGACGTGATGAGCTCGGCGTATACCGGGACGTGGTGGATGCTCGCGGTGACGATCGCCACGGCGTTCCTGCTCCTGCGTCGTCACGCGTTCTTCGCGCTGATCGGCGGACCGTCCATGGGCTCGCCGCTGCCCGACCGGCTGATGGGCAAGCAGGTCGCTGCTGGTGTGCGGATGGCGGCCGGTGCAGCACTGCGTGGCGCGCTGCCGATGCTGTTCCCGTGGTACGTCGTGCTGGTTGCGGCGACGTCGGAGGCGGCCGGGGTCTCGATGCCCGATGAGCTGTTCTCGGCGTGGGGGGTTGCGTGGCTGCTGATGCCGTTGGCCGCCATCACCCTTGCTCTGCGGACACTGACACGGCTGCGGCCTCGACCGGGAGCGATGATCAAGTCGACGATCTACCTTGCCGGCGCCGCCCTCGCCGCCCTGCTGTTCTTCGTCTACCCGCTCGCGCTGGACTGACCATCCTCACGACCGAGGTCTGTCGTGGGCGGGCGCGCGAGGCTGGGACTACGGCCGGAGGTCGTCGAGCAGCGCGGGGTTGGCGCGGCGCAGGATGTGTTCGACGTCCCCGCGTGGGACAGCCGCCCAGAGCAGTCGTCGGGCATCGGCGTACTTCGTGCCTGCGGGTTTGCCTGTCTGCTGCTCCAGCGCCGCGACGCGGTCGGGCAGTGAGTTGTGAGCGTTGTCGGAGATCTTGACCAAGGTGGCGTCGCGCGAGGTGCAGGTCTTTGCGATGCCCTCCTGATAGGTCAGGTGCGGGTGCAGGTTCCGTGACACCAGCTCAACCGCGGACAGAGATCGCTCGGGCACGCCGGCCGCACGCAGATCGTCGAGCGTCATGGCGCTGTCCTCGACGACGTCGTGCAGCATGCCGGCCACCTGCACCTCGAGGTCGAAGTCGGCCAGCCCGGCGGCCACCGCCTCGACGTGCAGCAGGTAGGGCTGCCCGAGCTTGTCGGACTGGCCGCTGTGAGCCCGTTGGGCGATGGCCCGCGCATCCTCGAGCGTGAACGTCATGATGCGCTCCTGACTTCGGCGGCGGCGCTCCACAGCGGGCCGTGCCCCCGTAAGTCTGGCAGAGCGAGCCGTAGATCGGCTTTTGCCGTGTCGGCGGGGACGCCGAGCAGCCGCGAGTACGCCAGGGCGACCGACGGCGTGCGCTGCTGCGCCGCCACGCAGTGGACGAACACGGTCTTGCCCTCGTCACGCAATTCCTTGATGACCGCGGCGGCGTCGGCGAGCACGAAGCCGAGGTGCGGGTTGTCCGCGGGGTGGGGGGAGTCGACAAGCCGCACCTCGATGTGGTCTCCTGCCGCGATATCGGCGTAGTCGTCGGTGCCGACCCGGCACAGCGACACCACGGCGTCGCAACTGTGGGCGGGGGAGCGGCACGTGCCGAGCCGCACGCCGCCATCGTGCGGGTGGGCAGCAAGGGTCGAGGGCGCAGTGACATAGTCCGGTTCCGACATGTGCGGCGCAGTCGGCCAACCC
>NZ_JACMOM010000275.1 GCF_014378035.1 Aeromicrobium sp.
AACGGGTTGTGCGCCTCGCGGCCTCGCACCATCTCGAGCTCGGCGGCTGCCGACGGGTAGCCCATCGAGATGCCGGCCATGAAGCGGGCGCGCTGGGCCTCCGGGGGAGCGGAGGGGCCCTCCATCTCGAAGGGGTTCTGGGTGGCGACGACGGTGAAGGGGCTGCCTAGCTGGTACGTGGTGCCGTCGACGGTGACCTGGCGCTCCTCCATGGCCTCGAGCAGTGCCGACTGCGTCTTGGGCGAGGCCCGGTTGATCTCATCACCGATCACGATGTTGGCGAAAACCGCTCCGGGCTTGAACTCGAACTCGCGGTCGACCTGGTTGTAGACCGAGACGCCGGTGATGTCGGACGGCAAGAGGTCGGGCGTGAACTGGATGCGTCTCACCGAGCAGCTGACCGAGCGGGCGAGGGCCTTGGCGAGCACGGTCTTGCCGACGCCGGGAACGTCTTCGATCAGCAAATGACCTTCGGCGAGGAAGACGACGAGCGCCGCCTCAGCAGCTTCGGGCTTGCCGTCGATGACCTTCTCGATATTGCCGAGAATTGCGTGCGCGACGGTCTCAAAGTCCATAAGAGATGGTAGGCACACAAACCCAATCGCGCAGTTGTGAATTCGCGGGACGTCACCTGCCGTGCGCCCGGAGTCCAGCAGTCGTCAGGGCAGGTAAGCGGCGGTGAGACTGAACTCGGCGGTCGTACCGGGGGCCAGCTCGGCCACCACCTCCACCCTGTCGGCGCGGTCGAGATCAGCGTGAGGGCCAGAGACGAAGGGCCGTGCACCCTCGCCCGGACGCAGCGAGAACCGTCGATCTGGCCGTGCAATCTGTTCGGCGGTCGGCTTCCACACCCAGGTGCACACTTTCGTGCCGTCGGCAGTCGCGCGCACCACGAATCGTCGCACGTTGACGATGTCGGTGAAATGGATGAGCAGCCGCAGCGCCTCGAGCCCCTGCACGGGGAACGACACGCCTCCGTTGCCCGCGAGTCGGCACGACACCCGACGTGGCCCGACGCCGGCGACCGTGACGTCGCCCGGCTTGCTGGCGTGGTCGGGCGTCATGTCGCCGGCCTCCACGTTGATGAACTCACGGTGTTCGGTGAGGGCGACCGACGAGCGCAGGGGCGGGCGGCCGCTCGCCTCCCGCACCCGACGCGACGGCTCGGCGCTGCGCGACGCCACGACAAGGCTCCAGACGTTCGCGAGCGGCTCGACGTGGTGGGCGTGAAGGCCGGTTGCGTCGAGCATCTCCTTCAGGCGGGCCACGTCGAAGACCGAGACATGACCCCACACCGATTCCAGCCGCCCGTGCAGGGGGACGGAGAACACCAGATCGACACCGTCGGGCAGGGCGTCGGCGAGGATGCGTAGGGCGAGCTCTGCGTCGTCGACGTGCTCGAGCACCTCACAGCAGATGACCAGCGTGGCCCCGGTCGACGCCACCTGCTCCCTCGTCAGGTCGAAGAGATTGCCGTGCTCCAGGGTGATGTCCGCATTGGACAGGCCGTTCGAGGCGAAGAGCGCCTCCGCGCGCACAGCGTTCTCACGCTCGATGTCGATGCCGTGATAGCTCGCGACCCCCCGCTCCCGGATCAGCTGCGCAGCGAGGTAGCCCATGCCGAAGCCGACGTCGAACACCCGCTCGCCCCGCCGCGCGAAGTCCATGGTGCGTCGATAACGCAACAGGTTGTTCTTGCTCTCGTGCACCTTGACCGACTCGGCGTTGCCGGGGTGATCGAGGATGACGAGGCTGTCGTCCGTGTAGCGGTGCCAAGCGTCGAGCTCGTGACCGAACACCTGCTCCGCGCCGCGGATGCTGAGCCGCTCGTGGGCATCGATGAGCAGCCAGCCGGCCCGCACGGCTGCCGCCTCAGACGGGTCGGCCACCTCGCGGTCGACGTGCTCAAGCGGCTCGTCAGGGGTGCGGACGACACGCAACCAGCGTCCGGGAATGCCGGCTGCCGGCCGCCAGCTGGGCGAGGCGGACGTCGGCCGGTTCTTTCGTTTCGGCACCGCGGCGCCCCCGAGTGGCTTCGCACTTGCTGGCGCGGGCTGCCCCTTGCCCGTCACCAGCGCGCGAACGTTGCGCGCAACACCGAGCGCGGCCTCGTCGCGGGGTGAGGGGAGCATCGTGGCCAACCGCCTCGCCCTCCGCAGGAGCCCGCCGCGTGCATCTGAAGATTCGTTTTGGCTCATCGGCCGATCATAGGAGACTTGGAGGTCCTAGATGAACGACGAGGCGTGTCGGCGTCGGGGACATGGCGAACCACCCAGCAATTTCCTCAGACATCGTCACTGTCGATTCATGCGGTGTTCAGCGATCGGTGCTCTCGATCACGACCGGGCTCGGCTGGGTGCAGGCGGCCGGTATGGTCGCGTTCCTTGGTGAACCGAGCGACAATCGTCTCGAGCGGGCCGCCGAGCTCGGCGCCATGCTCGCCGCCCAGCTGTTGGAGTGATGATGAGCCTTCCCGACTTCCTGCCGTCTCTGTCCGCAGGGTCGCACGACGCCGATCACGGCGAGGCGTGCGTGATGGAGTACGTCTCTCTGCTCGCCGGTGAGGTGTGGAGCGATCGTCCCGAGTGCACCCACCCGATGCTGGCGCACGAGGCCCGAACGGCCAACGACCTGCTGCGTGAGAGCGACCGGGCGCGACTCGTGCCCCTCATCGGTCGGCTCTTCGGCACGACCGAAGACTCCCCCACCATCAGGGCCCGCCTGCGCATCATGCAGGCACGACAGGTCGTCGCACTGCTCGAGCCCGAAGCCCGCGGTCATGCCCTCCGGGCTGTCGATGAGGCTGAGTCGTGGATTGCTCGCGACGGTGGACTGTCTGACGTCCAGGCCGCCCTCGATGCTGCGATGGCTTTCCCCCGCGCGACGGGCGACCTCGACCACGAGCACCACGAGTTCCACGTGTCGGCCTCGCGCGTGCTCGCCTTCGTGATGGGTCCGGACCTGGGCGCGGCAGAGGCCTACGCCACCACGGCACTGGTCATCGCGCACCTCGTCGCCGCATCGGGTGAATGTCGCGCCGACTGCGGCAACGGGCCCGCCCGGGCGCGCCGGATGGTCAAGGACCTGTCGGTGCTGATCGATGTCTACGACGACGTCACCGGCCGCGTCGCCGCCGATCTCACCGAGGATGACGTGCGGGAGCTGGCTGACAGCCTCGGCTGACGTTGGTTGTCCAGATTTGCCTGCCATCGTGGGCGATATCTCTTCCATTCGAACGCCTGTTCGAGTATGATGAAGACATGTTCTCAGACGTGGCCGCCGGCGATCTCCTCCAGCAGGTCCGCGCCCACGACTTCGGTGCCGACCCCGATCTTGAGGCCGACGTCAACCGCATCGACGCGGTCGTCGCGATGGACCGTCTGATCCGCTCCGCCCAGGCCGAGCAGGTGGCCCAGATCGCCCACCTGCACCGTGCAAGAGCCCTGGCGATGCACATCTGGCACGGCGACGCCTCGCTCTCCGTCATCGGTGAGGTGTCGATGGCCCGCAACATCTCGCCTTCGGCGGCCGGCACGCAGCTTGGGCTCGCTCTGGCACTCGACCACCTGCCCGCAGTGATGCAGCTCTTCAGCACCGGGGCCATCTCCGAGCTGTCGGCGCGGGCCGTCGTCAACGAGTCGAGCTCGCTCGGCATCGACGACTACATCGTGCTCGACGCCGGGATCGCTCCCCAGCTTCCGGGGCTCACCCACATCAAGACCGGGCAGGCCACAGCCCGGGCGGTGATCCGCATCGATGCCGAGGCGGCCCGCGTGCGCGCGCTCGCCAACCGCGCCGACAACCGGGTGACGATGTTCCCCGACACCGATGGGGTCGCGATCCTCCAGGTCCGCGGGAAGGCCGAGCAGATCGTCGCCGCCTACAACGTCCTCGACGCCTGGGCCCACGGTCTCCATGGTGTGGGCGACGAACGGAACATCGGCCAGATCATGACCGAGACGCTGATCGAACGAGTCACCGGCATTGTCCATGCCGATGCCGTCGGTGTCGAGATCGAGCTCGTGATGGACGCCGAGACCCTCCTCGCCACCGATGGCGAGGGCAACGGCGACGGCGACAATGCCGTCGAGCTCACCGGCTACGGACCCATCAGCCCCGATATCGCCGACGAGCTCATCGCCCGGGCGCCAGACCTCTTCATCCGGCGCCTTCTCGTCGACCCCGTCGATGGCACGCTGGTCGCGAGAGACCCCCACCGCCGCCGCTTCGACGGCCCGCTCGGCAAACATGTGCGCGCCCGCGACCGCCGGTGCCGCCAACCCGGGTGCGACGCCAAGATCCGCGATGCCGACCACATCCACGAGTTCGCGGACGGTGGGCCCACGATCAAGGAGAACGCGCAAGGTCTGTGCAGGCGTTCCCACGCCATCAAGGGCCAGCCTGGCTGGACCGTTCGCTCCCACGGCAAAGCGTCTGTCTGGACAACACCCACGGGCCACACCTACATCTCGCACCCGCCGCCGATCCTCCCCCAACATCAGCCACCGCACCACCTCCAATAGGTCAGCTGCGCAGGCGGTTCCTACCTTTTCGCGTGCGACCATTCCAGCAGCTGCTCGACGGGCCATGTCGTGACCACTCGATCAGCCGGCACCTTGTTTGCGTCCGCCCGCTCGGCACCGAAGTCGAGGAAGTCGAGCTGACCGGGAGCGTGCGCGTCTGTGTCGATCGCAAAGAGACAGCCAGCGTCCAGCGCCAGCTCGATCAGGCGGCTCGGCGGGTCCTGCCGCTCCGGTCGCGAGTTGATCTCCACAGCGACGTCGAACCGTTCACAGGCAGCGAAGACGAGCTCGGCATCGAACGACGATTCTGGCCGATTCCCTCGGGAACCCGCGACGAGTCGGCCCGTGCAGTGGCCGAGCACATTGGTGCGGGGGTTGCTGATCGCGGTGGCCATCCTGCGCGTCATCGCGTCACTCGCCATCGTGAGCTTGGAGTGCACGCTCGCGACGACGACGTCGAGACGCTCGAGCATCTCCTCGGTCTGGTCGAGAGCTCCGTCGTCGAGGATGTCGACCTCGATGCCGCTGAGCAGGCGGAAGTCGTCGTACGAGCTGTCAACCTCCGCCACGACGTCGAGCTGTTCGGTGAGGCGCTCGATCGAGAGTCCGTTGGCGATCGTCAACCTCGGCGAGTGGTCGGTCAGCACCTGGTACTCACGACCCCGCCACCTGGCTGCCCTCGCCATCTCCTCGATCGGGGATCCGCCGTCCGACCAGTCGGAGTGGCTGTGCAGGTCGCCGCGCAGCAACGCCCGCAGGTCGGATCCGCCCGAGGCGAGCGGGGCTTCGCTGCGAGTCCGCAGGTCGGCGAGGTAGTCGGGTACTTCACCCTCGACCGCCTGACGGATGACCTCGAACGTGCGGTCGCCGATGCCCTTGACCCGCTTGAGCCGGCCGTCCTTCGCCCTCGACTCGAGCTCGTCAGGGTCAAGGTCGCAGATCGCTGCCGCGGCAGTGCGGAAGGCTTTGACCTTGTAGGACTGGGCCTGCTCGCGCTCGAGCCAGAACCCGATCTCACCGAGCGCCTCGACAGCGTCCACGATCAGCCCTCTCGTCTGCACTTTCCAGTGGCGAGCCTAATCGTCAGATGGACGAGACGTCAGGCGTCGCGGATTCTCGAGTACATCCACATGTCGCGGCGGCTGTCGCCAACAACCCGCCACGAGCGCAACAGACCCTCCCGCTCGAAGCCTGCGGCCTCGGCCGTCCGGCACGAAGCGATGTTCGACGGCTCGACGTAGAGCTCGAGCCGCGCGATGGCCAACGTGGCATCAGACCAGTCACTGAGAGCTCGCAATGCCAGGGCTGCGTAACCGTCACCTCGTTGATGAGGCCCGACCCAGTAGCCGAGCGAGGCGCGGCCGGAATCAACATCTCGCAACTGCAGCCCGATGTAGCCGACGGCGACATCGTCAATCGTGCGCGCCATGGCACATGCGTAGCCCGTGCCCGAGGGGAGCCGGTCGAGCTGGCGCTCTATGTAGGCCAACGCTTCAGGTACACCTGCCGTTCGAGGCACAGTCGTGCTGTCAGGGATCGAGGTTTGCGACGCAGACTGCACGAGCGGCACGTCGGACGCCGCGAAGTCGCGCAGCCGAAGGACGCCGCTGTCGATGATGGGCTGCCGAACGGTCATGACCGTCGCGCTCAGAATCCGAGCTTGCGCAGCTGCTTGGGGTCGCGCTGCCACTCCTTGGCCACCTTGACGTGCAGGTCGAGGTAGACCCGTGTGCCGAGGATCGCCTCGATCTGGGCACGCGAGTCCGAGCCGATCTCCTTGAGGCGTGCACCCTGCTTGCCGATGATGATGCCCTTCTGGCTGTCGCGCTCGACATACACGTTGACCCGCACGTCCATGAGCGGCTTGCCCTCGGGTCGGTCAGGACGAGGCACCATCTCATCGACAACGACCGCGATGGAGTGCGGCAGCTCGTCGCGTACACCTTCGAGCGCGGCTTCGCGGATGATCTCGGCGATCAGCGTCTCCTCGGGCTCATCGGTGAGCTTGCCCTCGGGGTAGAGCGCGGGCCCCTCGGGGAGAGTGCCGATCAGCAGGTCGGCGAGCAGACCCACCTGGTCGTCGGCGACCGCCGAGACGGGGATGATCTCCTGCCACGCCAGGCCCGCGTCGGCGCCAGCCTGCTGGATGGCGAGCAGGTGGTTGCGCAGCTTGTCGGGAGAGACGAGGTCGATCTTGGTCGCGATGGCAAACACCGGCTTGCGGCGGATCTGAGCCAGCTCGCGGATCAGGAACTTGTCGCCCTCACCGACCGACTCGTTCGCCGGCATGCACATGCCGATCGTGTCGACCTCAGACCACGTCGATCGAACGAGTGCATTGAGACGCTCGCCGAGCAGCGTGTGCGGCTTGTGCAGGCCGGGAGTGTCGATCAGGATCAGCTGCGCATCGTCACGGTTGACCAGTCCGCGGATCGCGTGGCGTGTCGTCTGCGGCTTCGAGGAGGTGATCGCGATCTTGCCGCCGACCAGCGCGTTGGTGAGAGTGGACTTTCCGGCGTTGGGTCGTCCGACGAAGCACGCGAAGCCGGAGTGGAACGCGCTCACGTCGTACGCACCTTCACCACGGCGCCCGTGGGGTCGGCGATGAAGACGCTGACGCCGTGCCCCGACACGTCGCGTACGGCAGTGCCGTTGATGACGGGTTCGGGATGCATCTCGGTGACCAGCGCGGCGGCCTCGAGTCCTGAGGCACCGGACGACACGGCCATCGCCACCGCGAGGTCGAGCGCATCGATGCGGACGGACGGCAGGTCGACGGTCGACGCGGCATAGGTCCGGCCGTCGCGGTCGCGCACGGCGGCACCGTGCTCTGCCCCCGTGCGTGCACGGGAAGCCCGTGCCAGCGTCACGAGCTTGGCGTCCTCAGGACTGAGTTCCATGGTTTGAACCTCTCGAATGTTCGTCATCTGTCTGGGGATCGAGCCTGCTCACGAGGACCCGGCCGATGCGGTTGCGTCGGCCCGACGGCCCCTCTGCCTCGAACCTGAGGCCTTCGACCTCGATCACACTGCCACGGATGGGCACCTTGCCCAGGTGCTTGGCCATGAGGCCACCGACCGAGTCGACGTCCTCGTCCTCGATCGGGATGTCGAAGAGCTCTTCCAGGTCGTCGACCTCGAACCGCGAGCTGAGGCGCCACGAGCCGTCGGCAAGCTCCTCGCTCTCCTCAGGTTCGGTGTCGTACTCGTCGGTGATCTCACCGACGATCTCTTCGACGATGTCCTCGATCGTGACCATGCCGGACGTGCCGCCGAACTCGTCGACGACGATCGCAACGTGGGTGCGCTGCGCCTGCATCTCCTTGAGGAGGTCGTCGGCCGGCTTGGTATCGGGGACGAACAGGCACGGTCGGGCGATCGACTCGATGAGCTCTGTCGTCTCGGAGACATGGTTGTCGAAGACGCGCTTGGTGATGTCCTTGAGGTACGCCATGCCGACGACGTCGTCGAGATTCTCTCCGATGACCGGGATGCGCGAGTACCCGCTCCTCAGCGCGAGCGACATGGCCTGCCGCAAGGTCTTGTGGCGCTCGACGAAGACGAGGTCGGTGCGCGGCACCATGACCTCGCGAGCGATGGTGTCGCCGAGCTCGAACACCGACTGCAGCATCTTGCCTTCGTCGGACTCGATCAATGAGCTCGCTGCGGCGAGGTCAACGAGCTCACGCACCTCGACCTCCGAGGCGAACGGACCCTCGCTGAACCCCTTGCCGGGCGTCACCGCGTTGCCCAGCAGGATCAGCAGCTGCGGGATGGGGCCGAGCATGCGCGTGAGGACGATGGTCGGCATCGCCGACGCGAGGGCGATGCGCTCGGCATGCTGACGCCCGAGTGTGCGTGGACCAACGCCGATGAGGACGAAGCTGACGACGACCATGATCGCCACCGCGACGCCGAACCTGCTCCACAGCCCGTCGAGCTCGTCGGCCACGACAAGCGCGACCAGCACGATGCTCGACGTCTCGGCGAGCACGCGCATCAGCAGGATCGAGTTGAGGAACGGTGCAGGGTCCTCGAGGATCGTCACGAGCCGGCCTGCTCCCCCGCGGCCCTCGTCCTCGAGCTCCTCGGCGCGGGCCTTCGAGAACGCCGAGATGGCGGCATCGACGCTGGCAAGTGTGCCAGCGACCACGGCGAGGACGATCGAGAGGACTACCGGGCCGATCATGTGGGTCTACTGGTCACGACTGCTCGGGATCCTTGCCCTCGGCTGCCTGCTGCCACTCCAGCAGCAGGCGCCCCTGGATGCCGAACATCTCCTGGTGCTCCGACGGCTCACCGTGGTCGTAGCCCAGCAGGTGCAGGATCCCGTGCACCGTCAGCAGATCGACCTCGTCCTGGGTCGAGTGCCCTGCGGATGGCGCCTGCTGCTCGGCGACCTGCGGACACAGGGCGATGTCGCCGAGGTAGCCCTCCGGGCTCTCCTCGTCATCGAGCCCGGGGGTGAGCTCGTCCATCGGGAACGACAGGACGTCGGTCGGACCCTTCTTGCCCATCCACTGCTGGTTGAGGACCGCGATCGTGTCAGGGTCGACGAGCCGGACAGTCAGCTCGGTCGCGGGGTGCAGTCGCATGCGGCGCATCGCGAAGCGGCAAAGCCTTGTCAGGCCGACGACATCGACGTCGGCGCCGGACTCATTGAGTACGTCGACGTTCATGGGTCTGTGCACCCTCTTCGAACTCGCCGTAGGCCGCGACGATGCGCCCGACGAGCTTGTGCCTGACGACGTCTGACGCCGTCAGGTAGGAGAAGTGGATGTCGAGGACGCCTTCGAGGATGTCCTGCACGACCCGCAGGCCGCTCTTGCTGCCGGTGGGGAGGTCGACCTGCGTGACATCACCGGTGACCACGATGCGCGAGCCGAAGCCCAGTCGCGTGAGGAACATCTTCATCTGCTCCTGCGTCGTGTTCTGCGCCTCGTCGAGGATGATGAACGCGTCGTTGAGGGTGCGGCCACGCATGTAGGCCAGCGGTGCAACCTCGATGACGCCCGTCTCGATCAGCTTGGGAATGGTCTCGGGATCGATCATGTCGTGAAGCGCGTCGTAGAGCGGGCGCAGGTACGGATCGATCTTGTCGCTCAGCGAGCCCGGCAGGAAACCGAGGTGCTCGCCGGCCTCGACCGCGGGTCGGGTCAGGATGATGCGGCTCACGTCCTTGGCCTGCAGTGCCTGCACAGCCTTGGCCATGGCGAGATAGGTCTTGCCGGTGCCGGCCGGACCGATGCCGAACACGATGGTGTTCGTGTCGATGGCGTCGACGTAACGTTTCTGGTTGACGGTCTTGGGCCGGATCGTGCGGCCGCGGTTGGAGAGGATGTTGAGGCTCAGCACCTCAGCAGGCTTCTCCTGCGTCTCGGTGCGCAGCATCGCGACGCTGCGCTCGACCGTCTCTCGGGTGAGGTCCTGACCCGTCCGCAGGATCGTCACGAGCTCGTCGAGCAGGCGCTCCACGAGCGCTGCCTCGGCGGGTGGCCCGGTGACCGTGATGGTGTCGCCACGTGCGTGGATGCGCGCCGAGAACGAGTCTTCGATGAGGCGCAGGAAATCGTCGGCCGGCCCGAGGAGTGCGACTGCGGGGACGCTCGACGGGATCGTGAACGTGTGAGCGGGGATCGTGTCGTCAGTCATGTGGGACCAATCGTACGCATTGCCCGCCGTTGCACGCGAACGCGACGAAAGCGCCGGAGCCCGTGCTCAACCCGGTGGCCAGCCGAGCGGTCGACCTGCCAGCACGTGCGCGTGGCAGTGGAACACCGTCTGATGCGCGTCGGCCCCCGTGTTGAAGACCAGCCGGTACGACCCGTTGCTCTCGGCGCCAGCGATCGTGCGCGCCTCCGCGAGAAGCGCAATCGTCGCCTCGGCATCGGCTGCGGCGAGGCTGCCGATGTCGGGCTCGTGGGTGCGCGGGATGACCAGGACATGAGTCGGTGCTTGCGGGCTGAGGTCGCGGAACGCCACGGTGTGCTCGGTCTCCGACACGATGTCGGCAGGGATGTCGCCTGCGACGATCTTGCAGAACAGGCAGTCGGGATCGGTGCGGCCTTCGCTCACTTGAAGGCGCCCTTGATCTTGCCGAAGACACCCCGGTGGTTGGCGCCGAGCATCGCCTCGGGGCGTTCCTCGTCACGTAGCTTCGCGAGCTGCTCGAGCAGCGCCCGCTGCTCGTCGTCGATCTTGAGCGGGGTCTCGACGACGACCTGCACTCTGAGGTCTCCGCGGCCAGGGCCGCGCAGGCGCGGCACGCCTTGACCCTTCACGGTGATCGTGTCGCCCGACTGCGTGCCCGCGGCAATGTCGACCTCGACCTGCATCGCGTCTTTGTCGGGCTCCGGCGTGTCGGCCTCGAGCGTGGGGAGGTCGACGTGCGTGCCGAGCGCTGCAGCAGTCATCGGCAGCGTGATCTGGCACAGCAGGTGGTCACCCTTGCGCTGGAAGATCGGGTGCCGTTCGACATTGATCTCGAGGTAGAGGTCTCCGGCAGGACCGCCTCCGGGACCGACCTCACCCTCGCCTGACAGCTGGATGCGCGTGCCTTGGTCGACCCCCTGCGGGATGGTCACCGAGATGGAACGGCGCGACCGGACCCGACCCTCGCCCGCGCACTCCGCGCACGGGTCGGGGATGACTGTCCCGAAGCCGTGGCACGTGGGGCACGGCCTCGACGTCCGGATGTCACCAAGGAGCGAGCGCTGGACGTGCTGGACGTCGCCATGTCCGTGACACGTGCGGCACATGACCGGCTCGGAGCCTTCCGCCGCACCACTGCCGGCGCACGTCGAGCAGGTGACGGCGGTGTCGACCTTGATGTCGTGGGTGACGCCGAATGCGGCCTCGGCGAGATCGACGTCGAGGCGCAGCAGCGCGTCCTGACCCCGCTGAGCGCGTGCCTTGGGACCACGCCCGGCGTTCTGGCCGAAGAAGGCGTCCATGATGTCGTCGAAGCTGAAGCCCTGACCGGCGCCGGCCCCGCCACCGCCGCTCATGGGGTCGCCGCCACGGTCGTACGTCGATCGCTTCTGCGGATCCGACAGCACCTCGTAGGCAACGGTCACCTCCTTGAACCGGTCTGACGCGTCGGGCGCCTCGTTGACGTCGGGGTGAAGCTGGCGCGCGAGCTTGCGATAGGCCTTCTTGAGCTCGTCGGCGTTCACGTCACGTCCGACGCCGAGCAGTGCGTAGTAGTCCTGAGCCATGTGTCCTAATTTTCTCTACCGATGACGGGCCTGGGGGCCCCGGGTGGGTGTCTGGGCAAGTCGTGGTGCGTGTTCAGTTGTCCGCCAGCAGTCGACCGACGTAGCGGGAGACGGCGCCGACGGCAGCCATGGTCGCGGGATAGTCCATGCGGGTCGGGCCCATCGTGCCAAGTGTCGCCAACGCCTGGTCGTCGGCGCCGTACGCGATGGATACGACCGCCGTGCTGGACAGGCTTTCGTGCCCTGTCTCGCTGCCGATGCGGACCGTCAACCCGCTGGTCGCCTCGCCAAGCAGCTTCAGCAGCACGACCTGCTCCTCGATGGCTTCGAGCACCGGCTTGATGGCGGAGTCGAAGTCGCTGCCGAACCGCACCAGGTTGGCGGTGCCACCGACCGCGATGCGCTCGTCGGAACGCTCGTTGGAGAAGATCAGCGACAGGGTCGTGACGATCGCGGTGACGACGGGCCGGTCGTGGGGGGAGAAGGACTCGATCAGCTCGGCCAGGCGCAGCGATGCCTCGGGGAGGCGCTGCCCCGCGGTGGCCTGCGTGATGCGCGAGCGAAGATCGGAGATGAGCTGCTCGCCGGGCGTCTCGACGAGCTCGATGATGCGCTGCTCGACGCGCCCGCTGCTGGTGATGACGACCAGCAGCACACGCGCCCCCTCGAGCGCGACGAACTCGATGTGACGCACGGTGGACCGGGTGAGCGACGGGTACTGGACGATTGCCACCTGGTTGGTGAGCTGCGCAAGCACCCGCACGGAACGCTGCACGACGTCGTCGACGTCGACCGCACCGGTGAGGAAGGTCTCGATGGCGCGGCGCTCGGCCGGCGACAACGCTTTGACCGTCGCGAGCTTGTCGACGAACATGCGGTAGCCCTTGTCGGTCGGGATGCGACCCGCGCTCGTGTGGGGCTGGGTGATGTATCCCTCGTCCTCGAGGCCCGCCATGTCGTTGCGAACCGTGGCGGGCGACACGCCGAGCTGGTGACGCTCGAGCAGCGAGCGCGAACCGACAGGTTCCTGTGTTGCCACGTAGTCCTCGACGATCGCCCGGAGGACGTCGAGTCGACGGTCGTCAGACATCACGCCCCCTTCCGCGCGTCGCGCTGGCACTCTCTTCGGTCAAGTGCCAGTCTAGCGAGGTGGGCGGAATCAGGGAGACGGACGAGGGGGTCCTGGTCGTTGAAGGCGCTGAGCGCACCCTCACCTACACACCACGTCTGGTCACTCTCGATGACGGCACCACCATCGCGCACGAGTCGCAGGGCGGCGGACTGTCGTCCGTCTGGGCGGCTGACCTCGGCGGAGTCTTCGTGGAAGTCGCGCACCTGGGCCACGGGCCGGTCGGCGGCGAGCTGGTCATGACCGTCACGACCACTGACGACCCGGCGCACACCACCGTCGCGGTCGGTGACCTCTGGACCGACGATGTGCCTGCGCACGTCGCACCGAGCTGGCCGGTCGCCGTCGACCTGGCCCTCGGCCTCGTCGGAGTCCGGACGACCCTCGTTCACCCCGACATCTCCAAGGACCAGCTCGAAGACCTCCACCAGCTGCTCCTCGGCGCGCTGCATGGTTGACCGCTACGGCTCAGACGTGCTGTCCGGCGATTGGAAGGTGCCGCCTCGAGGGCGGTCGGTCGAGGTCGTAGCCGAGCGCGGCATGGTCATCGAGGACGCCACGACCGGGTTCTGTGGCGAGATCATGGTCATCGAGAAGGACCTGGACATGATGATCCTGGAGGACCGTAGCCTCACCCGACGCTCGTTCCCCCTCGGCCCGGGTTACCTGCTCGACGGCCAGCCCGTCGTCCTCCGCCCCGCGACATCAACGCCGGTCGCCGACCGCTCCCGCACGGCATCGGGGTCGCGAGCAGTCGTCGGAGCCCGGGCCCGTGTCGCGCTGCCGAGCCGCATCTACGTCGAGGGTCGTCACGATGCCGAGCTCGTCGAGAAGGTGTGGGGCGACGACCTGCGCGTCGAGGGTGTCGCTGTGGAGTACCTCGGTGGGATCGACGACCTCGTCGCCGTCGTCGACGGGTTCGACCCCGGCCCACGTCGCCGGCTCGGGGTGCTCGTCGACCACCTCGTGCCCGGATCCAAGGAGACCCGCCTCGCCGACAAGGTGTCAGGGCGCCCGCACGTGCTCGTCGTCGGCCATCCCTACGTCGACGTCTGGCAGTCGGTCAAGCCCGACCGGCTGGGCATGTCAACCTGGCCCGTCATCCCCCGCGGCACCGAGTGGAAGTACGGAATCTGTGAGTCGCTCGGCTGGCCGCACGCCGACCAGGCCGACATCGCCCGCGCATGGAAGCACATCCTCAGCCGGGTCGACTCCTACGCCGACCTCGAGCCACAATTTCTCGGCCGGGTCGAGGAGCTCATCGACTTCGTGACCGCACAGCACTGACCCTCGTCTTCACCGGAGATCGAGAAGTCAGTCGGTCAGCTCGCGCACGACGGCGTCCGCCAGCAGGCGCCCAGCCTGCGTCAGCACCAGCCGGTCGGCCACCTCGTCAATCAGCCCACGG
>NZ_JACMOM010000276.1 GCF_014378035.1 Aeromicrobium sp.
CGGCCGGTGCGATGGAATCCTCGGGCACCCCCGCCGTCCTCTACTGGTTCGTCTTTGTTGTACTCGCTGGCCTCGTCGGTGTGGCCGCATATGCCGCGTGGCGGCTCATCGCCAACACCAAGCAGACGGCTACCCGCGAACCGCGACGGATCGCGGGTGTCGCGACGGCTCGTGATGTGCAAGCCGTAGCGTCCGAAAAGGCGCTGCTTGCACGAGGTCACACTCTGCGACCGTCACTGACTCAACCCGCTGCTCGCGACATTGGGTACCTGCTCGGCAAATCACACAGGCGAGGCGTCTGGGCATCTGTCGAGGACTCGATCCTGCTGCTCGGCCCGCCCCGGTCGGGCAAAGGTCTACACATGGTCATCAACTCGATCCTCGATGCGCCCGGGGCCGTGATCACGACTGCAACCCGACCCGACAACATCGCCGCAACGCTGACAGAACGTCAGCGCTGTGGTCCGGTCGCCGTGTTCGATCCCCAACATCTCGCCGAGGGAATCCCGGCAGGTCTGCGGTGGTCGCCAGTCCGTGGCTGCGAGGACCCACTGACCGCGATGATACGAGCAACCGGGCTCGCATCGGCCACAGGCTTGTCCGCGGGCGGGGTCGAGTCCGGAGGGTTCTGGGAAGGCAAAACCCGTACTGCGCTCCAGTCGCTGCTCCACGCCGCAGCCCTCGACCGCCGCAACCCGAGCGAACTGTTTGCCTGGACGCTCTCGCCGTCAGCCGCATCAGATGCCGTCGCCATCTTGTCGACCCACGCCGACGCCGCACAGGGATGGGCAGACGCGCTGGAGGCCATGATCCACTCCGATCCCCGCACCCGGGACTCGATCTGGATGGGCGTCTCACTGGCACTGTCCTGCCTGGCCCACCCCCGCGTGCTCGACGCCGTCACCCCACGGGCCGGCGAAGATTTCGACCCAGTCGAGTTTCTCACCAACAACGGCACCCTCTACCTTCTCGCGACCGGCGCCGGGGCCGGCGCGTCATGGCCACTGGTCGCCGCCTTCATCGAGGATCTGGTAGAGACTGCTCGACATCTGGCCGCAGCGTCGCCCGGCGCCCGACTCGACCCACCCCTGCTGCTGGCTCTCGATGAAATCGGGAACCTCTCACCACTCCCATCGATGCCCGCCCTCATGGCCGAAGGCGGCGGCACCGGGATCACCACCATGCCTGTACTCCAGTCACTGTTCCAGGCCCGCGACAAATGGGGTGACCACGCTGCTGGCGCCATCTGGGATGCCTCGATCGTGAAGATGATCCTCGGCGGAGCCTCCTCAGCCCGCGATCTCCAGGACCTGTCAGCTCTGATCGGCGAACGCGACGAAAGAACAGACACCACCTCAGTTGGCGACCACGGCTCGCGATCCCTTCAACGCTCAACGCGCCGAGTCCCCGTCATGCCGCCTGAGACGATCCGCACCCTGCCGTTCGGGACCGCGCTCGTGCTTCTACGCAGCTCGCCTCCGATAGTCACTGACATGCTCCCCTGGACCAGGCGGCACGATGCGCAGCGCATTCGAGACGAGCGGACGGGAATCGAGGAGGCCCTGCGTCGCGGATAGTCGGGGCGTCGGAACCCGGCAGTACACGCCCTTTCCACCCACTAAGACGCAGGTGCATGCCTCAGCCCATTCGGTCTGATGGAGTCGGCTCTTCGGAGCACGCCATGATCTGCAACTAGCAGGATCCGTTGATTAACTCGATCTCGATTTGTCGTCGGCGTGCCGGTTTCGTCTACTCCGCTGGGGAGAACTTGCCACGTCAACCGTCGAAGGAACTAGGTTCGTACTTATGCTTACCCGGCTCGAAGTTGACGGCTTCAAGAACCTCCTAGGTTTCAGTGTGGATCTAGGACCGTATACATGTATTGCAGGAGTTAACGCGTCCGGGAAATCGAACGTATTCGACGCAATTCAGTTCCTGTCCCTCCTGGCGGATCACACGTTCATGGACGCTGCGCTTTTGGTTCGTTCAACGGCTGGCCGCCTATCAGATCCGCGGACCCTTTTCTGGGATGATGGCTCGGGCCGTCCGACCCGCTCACTTCGGATTGAATCGCCCCGGGTTTCGTGGAGGCTCTGGTGTGTCCACTCGATTACTTGGTTCCGGCCTCGATGAGGACGGGTGTTTCACAGTAGTGCTCGAGGCTCTGGGACTTCCAGTGCGCAGCCTCGAGCTCGGTGGGTGGGACGTGTCCGATCTCGCCGTGAAGTCGCCGGTGGTTGAACCAGTCGATGTACTCGGCGACGGCGACGGCGACGGCGATCTCGACGTCGCGGACGGACTTCCATCCGCCTGTGGGGCGCATGACGGGGTTGCGGATGCACTCGGCCTTGAGCAACAGCTCAGGCGCGGCGCTGACTGCGTCACGGGCCGCCGTGTCGACGTCGAGCTGGAAGGTAGTTGCTGCCTTTTGGCCTGCGGATTCGGTCTTACCACCGTGTGCGACGTCATCGCGCTCCTGCTGCGGCAGCCGCAGCCCGCGCCACCCAGCTCGGTATGTCTCCGTAACGCTGGTTCGGCACGAGCTCGCCTTCGGCGCAACACTCGATCAACTGGGTCATCCGGCGGACACGGGTGACGTCCTGCTTGGCTGAGGTCACCCAGACGGCGCAGACTTTGCGGTAGGTCGCGGTCGACGCCTCCCAGAAAGCGGTGGCCGCCGGCGATGCAGCGAGTTGCTCGGCGTACGAATCTGGCAGTTCGGCCCAAGGCCGCTCGTGGCTGTAGGGCGCTTCCTCGAGGGTGCGTTGCTCCCAGATCACCAACCCGCTTGGCTGCATCCGGCCTTCGGCCCGCAGCTTCTCGACCAGATTGAGGTTGACCCGGCTCCAGTGGGAGGTCTTCTTGCGAGGGGTCCAGCGCTGCCGCCTGGACTCGTCGTCGATGCGCTGCGCGACTGAGTCGATCCATCCCCAGCACAGCGCCTCGACAACCGCCTGCTCCCAGGTCAGGCCGCGATCAATGCCCCCCTTCTTCTTCAAGCCCATCCACAGCACGGTCTCGGTGTCGTGGTGCAGAGCCAGCCAAGCACCAAACTCCGCGGGGCCGTCGAAGAACCGTGCGGGTCGCTCCAGCGAGCCGCCCATCCGACCCAGAGTCTCGGACCCCACCTGATCACGTGTCATGTACCGAGTGTGCTGCCAAGCGCCGACACTGCCACCGGTGACGTCCCAGGAAACGGAGCCAAACGACACCAGCACAACGTGCGTCCGACTGCACCAAAACCTGTTCGAGCCCCCACGCCGCCGTCGACCCCGACCGCCCGGCAACTCGCGTCATTCCACCGCGAGTCGGACGTTACTTGGATTGGGAACTGCTCGCGCCAACTCGGGCAGTCCGTCGGCCCAATCGGTACTCCATGCCGTCGACTTCGACGATGAAATATCGGCGTCGTTGACGGCGGATAAATGCGGACCTGTACTCGATCCGCCCCTCTCCATTGGCGAATGCGTGGAGGATCTTGGCGCACGTACGCAACGACGACTCCAATTTGGCTTCATCGTCGTCTTCCTCGAGCTCGACGTACCCGACGTCCAACTCATATATCCACGCCGAGATCCGCGTCGAACCAACCCCGAGTTCAACATCGGTCGGACGACCGTCCGCGCAGGTTATCCGGGCTCGATGAAGCGGATACTTTCCCGCGTCCGTCGAGTGTTGGACCTCGGTATCGGTTCCGAACTCGTCAGCGACGACTCGGTGAAGCATGCCTTCGATGTCAACGGCCACTCCCGTAGCCTTCCACGGTCAAGGCCGCCTGTGTTCACCAACAGCTGCTAACTGGCTGGGTCAAACCACCGCCTGTCGGCTCCCAGAGCTACCGGACCTGCCGATCTCGGTGATGTTCTGAGCGCCGTGACACGATGGGGCCGTGTCGGATGAGCCACTGCCGTACCCGGATCCTCCGTTGAGCGACGGGCGTATCGGCCTGAGAAGGTTTGATGAAGGCGATGTCGAATGCATCCGACTCGCCAGTTCCGACCCTGACATTCCCAAAGCCACGACCGTCCCAGCCACCTTCACGCCCGCCGAGGGGCTGGCCTTCATCCATCGGCAGTGGAGTCGCGCAGAGAACGGCGAAGGAGTGTCTCAAGTCATCGTCGAAGTCGACAGCGACCGTGCCATCGGCCTGATCTGGGTGGCCCTGCGACCACAACGGCACGTCGGCGGATTGGGCTACTGGGTTGTTCCGCCCGAGCGGGGACAGGGAGTAGCGACGGCCGCTGCCCGCCTGGCTATACCTTGGGCGCTGGTCGCGTTGGACCTGCGGCGCCTAGAGGCGTGGGTGGAACCAGAGAACCTCGCCTCTCAACGAGTCCTCCGTAGCGCCGGGCTTCAGCGGGAGGGACGTCTGCGGAACTTCCTCACCATCGAGGACAGGTCCTCGGACGCGTTGGTGTTTGCGGTCATCGCACCAGAACGCTGACCCCGACGCGCACTCACATGCCTCGATCCGTGCGGTCCGAAATGCACGTCTTACCACCGCGACTGTCGCCGTGCCTTTGCTCGGTCTGGGGGGGGTAGCAAAGCGAATGCTTGCAAAGGCCGCAGACGGTCTTTGAACCATGGATGGCGGCGGCAGGTTGACGAGCGAGGTCCGCAATACTGCCGCCGTGGGAGCTACCTCGGACGAAGGCAGCTCGCTGCCTATCGATGGCGAGGTGTGACCACATCTGTTTGCCACGGCCCAGCCATGCACCGATTCACCGCCGGCCGACTCAGTGAACACGCCGTTCGGTCCGGGAGTGTCCATTGCAGCGCTCCCAAGTGGTGGGAAGATGCGGTGTGACCTTCCAAGACCCGGCTGCGCTGGCCGAAAGTGTGTGCGCGATGTTCGGCGAATTGGACGCGTTCGACCCCGTCGTGGAGAAGCTCGCAAGGGGTGTGAGGCACATAAACATCCATCCTCGAACTGTCGCCGCCACCAACGAAGTCCTGCCAAGAACGGAAGCACGAATCGAGATCGATGGGTCCGGTTGGTTCATCCTTCGACTGGACGGAGTCATGAGCCTGGACGAGATTTACGAGCACGACGACGATGGCGTTCTACAAATATTGTCGGACTTCTGCGCCATCGCGGTGAACTACCTCGAAGGTGCCGGGACAATCAATGACCGCGTCGCTCGTCGGGGCGCCCAGTATGTGTCGATCGCCCTCAACGCCGGCGATGACCAGTACCTTCTGGAGGGCCGGTTACCCAAACCCGAGGTGGCACCCTAATCGTCGCTTCCGAGGTGAGACGTGCTCATCTGTCAACGAGCGGGGCTATGACGACTGCCCCATTCCACCGCGAGCCGGCTTGAACATGATTGCGTGCTGTCAAAGTTCTAGCCCGGAGGCGGTCTCACTGCCCGAGCAGCAAGGCCGATGTTCTAACTCAACCTTTGTCGATGCACTGTTTGCAGCGCGGGAAGCTGCCAGTACCGCTCAGCTTGTTGTACGACGGGATTTGCTGGCCTGTCGGGCAATTGTCGTGATCGTGATAAACGTCTGGATCAGAGTTGTTACTGGAGTGGTAGCTGGAAACCTTCATGGGGTGCTCCTCATCTAGTGGGCGCCGTCGAGCGGCAGTGTCGGCAACACTAGAGATAGGGACAGACATTCTTGATTGAGGGCGCTACGCGATATGGGTGCGTCGACCCACCGCCTTTGACGCGTGCCCTGGGTTCGACCCTCTACGGCGAGTGGAGGCGCTCCCGAGGCTGCTAGATCCGTAGCCGTAGGTTTGGCCCCAAATTCTGAGCCCCCCGACCTCATTGACCAATCGCTAATTGTGTTCACGAACGACGGATGGGACGTCACCCAGTGCTCACGGGTCCCCGCACGCGCGACGGGAATGAATGTCGTCTTTCTGGCTTCAGTGATAAGTGTGCAAACTATCGCGGGAACATGCGCTGACCTGCGAGAACGAGAAGTTACCTGATGTTCCTGACGAGTGTTCGGGTCCAGTGGGTAACACATCGGGATACACGCAAGCGAGACCTTTCTGCCATGTCAACGGCACGCAGGAAGGGAACCGAGATGAGTGTTGCAACGATGCTTGGCGTCTATGACGTCGAAGGGCTCTCAATGGTGGAAGCCCGCCGAAACTGGAACTCGTGGGCAGAGACCGAACCTTCACTGTCATCGGTGGAGGATCTCCTCAGGCTACGAGCCTGGACCCGCACGGCCGGCACCCGAGCTAGGGACGACGCGTTGAGAGCGTTGGCGAAGATCGGATCGGCCACAGGTGGGGACGACACGACTGCCGTCACCGCGCTTACGTGGGTGCTGGTTCCGGGCGCGGCGACAATCGCGCACCGCATGTCCGACCTGACTCCCGACATCGACGAGCTGGTCGCTACCCAGCTCTGGATCGCTTGCAGGACTTTCGCGTGGCAAAACGGTAGGCCGGTCGCGGTGTCAATTCTGCGGGACACGCTGCGCGGTGTTCAAGCTGAGGTCCGGGTGGGCGATGGGGCATGGAGGAGGGACCACACGTGGGCGAAGACGAAGTGCGTTGAGCCGGCGAGGGTCGCCCGGCTCCCCCAACCTCTTCAACCTGGTGGTGACTCAATCTCGGTTCTTCTCGAGTTCCTGAGCGTCGCGAATGAGGCGGCTGTCATCAGCTCGATTGATCAGCGCATGCTGATCGACCTGGCGGTCGCCTCGGAAGATGTTCCAGGTTCGGGTCGTCGAGGGCGGGGTGGGCTCATGACACCAGTCGCGTCGGAAGCGGTGGCCGCCAAATGGGGTATGTCCGCGCGGACTGTCCGGCGGCGTACGTCTGCGTCGATTGACCGCCTAGCGGCATTCGCTACAGCCGTCGCCAACGCCCCCGGTGACACTGTCGACCATGCTCAGCCGTTCCTGATGAGCGCGTGAGGTGGTCGAGATGACCATCGCCGTGGCAGTCGACGAGCTCCAGCGCGCCTGGGCGGCCGTGGAGGCGGGGCAGTTTCGCGGCACAGGACCTCGTGTCCGCAAACCGATCAACGATTGGTCACCGTCCGGACGGACCGTTGCCGTCATTGGCGCGACGGGACGGGTCGGTGCCACCACCGTCGCCGTTGCCATCGCCGAGGTCGCGTCTGCACCAGCCCGCGTCGTTGAATGCGGACCCAGACACTCCAGCGGACTCATCGCCACCACGACGGCCGAAATGGGTGCCACGCCAACGGGCTGGCACCGAGGGGTACGCGGCGATGTCCTGATTGAACGACTCGAACGCGATGTCGACGAACCGGCGACTGTCCCAGCACCGGATGCGACGGATCGGGACCTGACGATCATCGATGTCAGCTGGGACCTTGGCCGCGTCAGGCGAGCTGATTCGTGGCTGAACACCTTGGTCGATGCGGTGCCCCTCGTCATCGTGTCGATCGCCACGGTTTCCGGCATGCGCTTCCTCGATCAGGCTCTGCGTCTGACAGACCGACCCGACGACACGTGGTGTGTCATCGCCGGTCCAACGATCAAGCGGTGGCCCAAGTCGTTACGAGCGGCGTGCACACAGCGCATCGATGGCGCCGTGACTGGCGGCCGTCTTTCCCACGCGCCGCTGTTGTCCAGCCTGGCAGTGATCGGTCTGACTCCCGCGCCGCTTCCGGCGTCGTTGCTGTCCGCATGCGCACCCGTCCTTGACCAGGTCGTCGGTCTCACAGAAGGAAACGAACATGATCATCTCTGAAGGCATCACAACGTTGGCGGCGGTCTGCCCGAAGGCACCGCCCGGCGCGCAGACGTACGTCAACGACATCACCGGATACATCCAGTGGGGCGTCCTAGCGATCTTCGCTGCCGCCGTCCTCGTCGCGATCGGCGCGATTGCCGCCGGACGCATGTTTGGCATGGCTCATGCTTCGAAGGTCGGCATCATCTCTGCCGTCGTCGTGTTCTTCGCCGCGATCGGATACATGATCGTGCCCGCGATGATCGACAGCGTCACCGGCAGCGGCTGCGTCTGATGGACGTCGACGCGAACGCTACAGAGTGGAGCAGGCGCAGGCTCATCCTGATGTTCGGTGGTGTCATCGTGTTCGTCGCGCTGGTGATCTCCGGCCTTTCCTACGCCGTCGTGACCGCGTTCGATCCAACAGGCGACTCGTCACCAACAGCAACGGCGACCCGTGACGTAGCTGTCGGACCCGACGGCACGCGGGGCACGGAGTACCGCGACGGCGTCGCCGCGGCGCCGATGCTTCAGGCCAACGAGACCGACATGGAACCGGCCGCTCCAGCGCTTGATCCATCTCCTTCAATGCTGATCGATTCGCCCAGGTCATCGGGACTGGCAGCAGTGCCGTCCGGATTCAGGCGCTCACCCGAGGGCGCGGCGGGGCAGCTCGCCGCTATCGAGATCGCGGCATTGGCTCCCATGTCGATCCGATACGCACGTGACGTCTACGACCATTGGGCAGCACAGCCGTCCGGGTTTGAGCGGTGGGAGATCGCCCAATCCATCCAGATGTTCCACCAGGCGGCCGGCACAGTCGATGGTGACGGCTCGGTCAGTGTCACAGCCACACCTGTCGGGGTCCAGATCAAGGGGACGGACGGACCGGACTGGGTGCTGGCTTGTGTACAGCTCGATGTCACCACGACCGTTGAGCAGCAGACCAGGTTCGGTTTCGGACATTGCGAGCGCATGCAATGGAGTCAGGACCGTTGGACGATCGGGCCCGGCAAACCTCCGGCACAAGCGCCGTCGACGTGGCCGGGATCGGACCGCAGCGTCGAGGCGGGCTGGCTACTGTGGACCGAGACGGACGACCACGAATGAACGTTGTCGCACTCAACCCCATCGACCTGCTCGGAAAATTCAACCCGTTCGGGATCGCCGGCGACATCGCAGGCAAGGCCGTCGCCGACGGATGGACCGGAATCATGATGGCCCTCTGGTCATCGGGGCTATGGGTCCTGCGCTTTGCACTCGACGTCATGGACCAATGGATGACACCAGACATCTCAGCGTCCGGACCCGCGGCCGAGGTCTACCGCACCACCTTCTGGGCCGCGGGTGCTCTCGTGCTCATCATGGCGTTCGTCCAGCTCGCCGTCGCCGCGTTTCGCCGCGACGGTAAGAGCCTCGCCCGCGTCATCATCGGAGCCTTGCAGTTCGGAGGTGTCTGGTCTGTCGCCATCACCTATGGGGTCGCAGTCATCGCGGCCTGCTCGGGCCTCAGCCATGCCCTCATGACCAGCCTGCTCAACATCAACGAATGGTCACAGTGGCAGCCCATGTCGGACGTCGACGTCGGCAAGAACAGCATCGAGATCGGCTTGGCAACGGTGCTCGGAATCTTGGCACTGTTCTTGTGGATCGCGGCAATCGGCCACTTCGTCGTCATGCTCACCCGAGCCGCAGCACTACTGATCCTGGCCGCGGCGACACCCATCGCCGCCGCAGGACTGGTGTCCGACACCGGGCGCACCTGGTTCTGGAAATCGATGCGCTGGTTCCATGCCGCGGCACTGACTCCAGTGCTCACCGTCCTGATGATGGGCATGGGCGTCAAGCTCACCACCGGAGTCGCCCAAGGCGGCACCAAGACCGCAGAGGCCGCCGTCGGAACCGCCTTCCCGGGAGTCATGCTCATCATGGTCTCCGTCGTGGCACCGGTGGCTCTGTTCAAGCTGCTGGCGTTCGTCGATCCCGGCACAAGCTCCGGAGCCTCGATGCGAACAGGAATGGCCTCAGCAGGTGGCCTCCAAGGACTCATGTCCGGCGGAAGCCAGAGCTCGACGTCTTCTACGGCGTCGCAGAGCAGCAGTACCGGCGAGTCAGCAGGCGAAGGTCAAAGCAGCGCGGCAACCTCCTCACGCTTCGGCACAGCACTGGCTGGCGCCACTGGGGGAGCAGGTTCGTTGTTCGCCGCCGGTCTTGGCGCCGTCACCCAGATCGGTGCCACGGCGGCGTCTGTGGGCATCGATCAGATGAATCAGACGGGCGTAGGCGACTCCTCGTACTACCCGGACTACCAACGCGGAAGCCAACGGTTCAACCCTGATCAACGAGACAGCGGCAGTGGCGACAACGCCGACGACCGCCAAGACCAAAACTCTCCGGAAGGGCAGACCCCGCAGATTCCTGCCCCGTCGATGCCGAACATGCCCCCACACGGCGGTACGCCATCGGCCGGAGCCGCGAAGACGGGCGCCGGCGGTGGTGGAGGTGCGAGCGGCGGCGGGTCTGGCGGTATGGCCGCCGCAGCCGCCGAGGTCCCACCGATCGTCTGACAAATCCTGCGCGGGTCGTCGCCACAGGCGACGTAGGCGCGGGCCATAAGAGAAGAACTGCCGAAACTTCAGGGAGGCCGAACGTGTCGATCTACCGTGACTACTCACGCGCGAAAGTGGGATGGTTCTTCGGACTGTCTGGGTGGCAACTCGCCGCTGTGTCCCTGTCGATGATGCCGATCTTCTGGTCGATCCAACGACAGTCCTGGACCTCGGCGCTGGTGTTTCTGGTGCTGTGGGCGATGTTCAGCACCATCGTAATCGTCCCGGTCCGTGGCCGTTCGGCAACAGGCTGGCTGCTGGCGATGCTGCGGTACTGCGCCGGAGGCACCGCAGGCTGGACCGCGTTCCGCGCCCGAGCGACCCGCGGGCGAGTCGATGACCTGACCAAGGCTGACCTGCCGGGTGTGCTCAACGCAATCGAGATCCACGACAGTCCACCGACCGGGCCCGACCAGGTGCGTATCGCCATCATCCAGAATCACGCGACCAAGACATGGGCTGCCACAGCCACCGTCACCCATCCCGGGATCGGCATGTCAGACATCGAGCAACGTCATCTGCGCGGTGTGGGACTCAGCGACCTGCTCGACCTGTGCTCGAGGACCGAGCTGATCGACGAGCTGTTGATCGTCGTGCGCACCGTTCCCGACGACGGGGCCGAGCGGGGCCAGTGGATGACACGACACCGGCGTCCGGGCGGTACTGGCCTCGCGCGTCAGATCAACGACGACCTGCACTCCGCGCTGGCCAAGGCGTCGGTCCGCACCGAAGCGTTCGTGACGCTCGTCGTGCCCGAAGCCCGACTCGCCAAGCACGCCAAGGAGTCCGGCGGGGGACTGGAGGGCCGCGCCCGCGTCCTCTACCTGCTGATGGGTGAGGTCGAGGCCCAGTTACGCGGCGCAGTCGGAATGACTGGAGTCTCGTGGCTCACGTCGCCCGAGCTGGCCGCTGCCTGCCGCACCGGCTTCGCCCCTGGTGACCGGGCGGGGATCATCGATGCGCTCGCAGCCAAAGAGAACGACGACACTGTGAACGCCGACGTTCCGTGGGCGATGGCCGGTCCGTCGGGCGCGGACCAGCTGGTGCGCCACTACAGCCACGATGCGTGGAACCCGGTTTCGGCCACCATCAAGCTGCCCGTCAAGGGTGCCCTGATGGGCGCCCTCGCCCCTGTCCTGACGCCGACCGAGTCCGGCGAACGACGCAGCTATGTCGTGTCCTTCCCG
>NZ_JACMOM010000277.1 GCF_014378035.1 Aeromicrobium sp.
GGACTCCGGACACAGACTTCAACAATCTGCAGCGCGAGCTTCACGGAGAGTCGGGCGAACCGATTCCCCAGCAGTACGTCGACATGGAGCGAGAAGACCCAGCCGCAAGTTGAGGCTGACCACGACGCACGACTGGCGTGAGCCCGTCGACGTCGGTCACCTCACCTCGATACGCGGCGACTTCGTACGTCGTTCTGCTGGCGGCATCTGGCGCTCGAGGCGCTGGCCTACGCCCTTGACGAGGCTGCCCATGGCACGACGCGAGCCATCGACCTGACCTCCCACGCCGACGGGGCATGGTGGGCCCGGTACGTGCACGGTCTGCCCGAGGGGCCGCCAGTCCCCCGAGGGGCAGACGTCCCCACGGGTACGACGGTTCGCTTCATGCCGGACCCGGAGGTGTTCGTCGGGCAGCCGCTCGACCTGCGAGCGCTGGAGACAGCCCTCGCATCGATCGAGTCGTCGGCCACCGTCCAGCTGATCGTGCAACGGCGTCAGCGCGGCAGGTAAATCTGACGCAATCGTCCGACGTCGTGCATGCGCTGCTCGGCCAGGCGGTCGGCCGCGATGGATGGCGGCACCCCCTCGGAGCGGGCCCGGTCGAGCACCCCGAGCGTCGTGTCGAAGATCTTCGACGCGCGCATCTTGGCGCGGTTGAAGTCGAATCCCTCGAGCTCGTCGGCCACCTGGATGACGCCGCCAGAATTGACGCAGTAGTCGGGGGCGTAGGTGATGCCCCGCTCGGCGAGACGTTTCTCGATGCCCTCGTGGGCGAGCTGGTTGTTGGCGGCGCCGCAGACGATCTTCGCCGTCAGCACGTCGACCACCTCATCGTCGAGCGCACTGCCGAGGGCACAGGGCGCGTAGATGTCGAGTGGCTCGCGCACGAGGGCGGCGGCGTCGGCGATCGAGGTGATGGACGGATACGACTGCGTCAGCGCCACGACGGCATCGGCGTTGGGGTCGGTGACCACGACCCGGGCGCCTTCGTCGACGAGATGGCCGACGAGGTGCTTGCCCACCTTGCCGACACCCGCGACGCCCACGATCTTGTCGGCCAACGAGGTGTTGCCCCAGAGGTGCTGCGCGGAGGCGCGCATGCCCTGGTAGACGCCGAACGCCGTGAGCACCGAGGAGTCGCCGGCGCCGCCGTGCTCGACGGTTCTGCCGGTGACGAAGTCGCACTCACGAGCGATGGTGTCCATGTCGGGGCTGAACGTTCCGACGTCGCAGGCGGTGTAGTAACGGCCGCCGAGAGTCTGGACAAAGCGTCCGTAAGCCCGCAGCAGCGGCTCGGTCTTGACAACTGCCGGGTCGCCGATGATGACGGCCTTGCCGCCACCGAGGTCGAGGCCCGCCAGCGCGTTCTTGTAGGCCATGCCCTGCGAGAGGTTGAGGACGTCGGTGAGAGCATCCTGCTCGGAGGCGTACGGGTAGAAGCGAGTGCCACCGAGGGCTGGGCCGAGCGCGGTGGAGTAGATCGCGATGATGGCCTTCAGGCCGGAGGCTTCGTCGTGGCAGAAGACGACTTGTTCGTGTCGGCTGCCGAAGGCGGACGGCGCGCGTGTGGTGCTGGGCTCGGTCACGGTAGTGCTCTCTGTCGAGGATGGCGGAGGAGCGGTGGTGGGCTCGTCCATCGGCGAAGTCGCGGGGGTGGTGCGGCTCTGCGCCGACTCTACCGCTGTGACGCGCTTACAGTGTCGCCATGACCGACCCCCGCCACCCGAACGAGGCCCCCGACCGTGAGCTGCTCGACGCCCTGACAGCCCAGGAGGAGCGCCTCGTCTTCACCCGGTTCGACGAGCAGACGGCGTGGGAGGTGGGTGTGGCGCTGCGTGAAGCCGCGTTGAAGGCCGGGTTGCCGGTGGCGATCTCTGTGCGTCGCAACGGTCAGCGTCTCTTCCACGTCGCGCTCCCCGGGGCATCGGCGGACAACGACTCGTGGCTCGATCGCAAGTGTGCCGTCGTCGACCGCTACGGCCACTCCTCCCTGCTGATCGGTGAGCGGTTCCGCGTTGCCGGCAGGTCGTTCGACGTCGACGCCCGCCTCGACAACGAACATTTCGCCGCGCACGGTGGCGCCTTTCCCGTGCTCGTCAGTGGCACAGGGTGCATCGGCACGGTTGCCGTCTCGGGGTTGCCTCAGCTGGACGACCATCGCCTCGTGGTCGAGGTGCTGGAGACGTTTCTGGCTCAGTCGACCGAGCTCGGACGCACCGGGAAGCCAGCGGCCAGGTAGGTCGCGTCGACAAGCTCCATCGTCGCCACCGCATCGTCGACGTCGAGGGGCAGCGCAGCGCCGCCCAGGACTGCCGCGGCGACGGCGTCGAGCTGGTAGTCATACGACGAGCGCGTTCCCATCGACTCGGTGCGGTCGCCATCAGCCGTGACCACGCGGACGCGGTCGTCCTCGTGCGGCAGGACGAAGTTCATGGCGTCTACCCGGCCGGTCGACCCGATGGCCGTGAGGGTCATGACGACATCGGGGCCGGCCATGCTGGTGAAGACGCTTGCCGTGGCGCCACCGGGGAGCTCCAGCTCGGCCTGGATCCATTCGTCGACCCCGGGGTGGCCGGGACGTTCGACTCCGCGGGCTGAGCGCACGACCGGCTCACCCCCGTGGCTCAGTGTCCGGATGGCGTGCAGGCTGTAGCACCCGAGGTCCATCAGGGCGCCGCCGGCGAGCTTGAGCGACCACCGTGGGTCGTCGTCGGCGGGTGCGGGGATGATCATGGTCGACTCGATGTGCCGCAGGGCGCCGATCTCGCCGGAGGCCACGATCTCCTGCAGGCGAAGCATGACGGGATGGGTCGCGTAGTGGAACGCCTCCATGATCGTGCCGCCGGTCTCGCGGACGACGTCGGCCACGCGTCGGGCCTCGTCGGCGTTGGCGGCGAACGGCTTCTCGCTCAGCACGGCCTTGCCGGCGCGCAGGGCCTTGATGTTCCACGGCGCGTGCAGGCCGTTCGCGAGGGGGTTGTAGACCAGGTCGACCTCGGGGTCGGCGATCACGTCGGCGTACGAATCGGCCACCCGTTCGACACCGTGCCGGTCGGCGAACGCCTGCGCCCGACCGCGATCGCGCGCGGCGACAACCACCAGGCGGTGACCGCCGCGGTTCGCCGGGCCCGCCAGCGACTTCTCGCTGATCCGGGCGGCACCCAGGACACCGATCTTCAGCTTCGACATGGAGTGCTCCTCGATCTTGGTTGGCTGGTTGGTCTCTGCGTGATCAGTCATTGCTTGGTCAGTCACTGCTCGATCAGTCACTGCTCGATCAGTCACTGGGGGATGCGGATGGAGGCCATGCCGCCGTCGACGGTCAGCAGTGTGCCCGTTGTCGACCCGCTCAGCGGGCTGGCGAGATAGGCGATTGCCTGCGCGACCTCGTCGGCCGTGACGAGCCGGCCGAGCGGTGGGCGTGCCCGCAACGCGGCGGCCGCAGCCGCCGGGTCGTCGGCTCCGTCGAGCAGCCGACCCACCCACGGGGTGTCTGCCGTGCCCGGCAGGACGGCATTGACGCGGATGCCCTCGGTGACGTGGTCCGCGGCCATCGCGAGCGTCACGGCGCTGACGGCACCCTTGCTGGCGGCGTAGAGCGCGCGTTGTGGCACGCCGACGGCGGCGACGATGGACCCGGTGTTGACGATCGCCGCGCACGACGAGCGCCGCAGGTGCGGGAGCGCTGCGGCCGAGACCCGGGCCAGCCCGATGACGTTGACGTCGAGGACCCGGGCCCACTCGTCGTCGTCGTTGGCCGCGATGTCGCCCGCGGCGCCGATGCCAGCGTTGTTGACGACGATGTCCAGGCCGCCGAGCTCGGTGACGATGTCCGCGATCGCCGCGCGGACGGCGGCCCGGTCGGTGATGTCGCAGGTGATCGCGAGCAGCCCGTCGTCGGCCGGACCGGTGTGGCTGCGGTCGAGGATGGCGACGCGTGCGCCGCGGTCGGCCAGCGCACGCGCCGTGGCAGCGCCGATGCCGCTGGCCCCGCCGGTCACGACCGCCACCAAAGAGTCCATGTCGTTCATGGGGATGTCCTTTCCTGTGTCGTCACCGGCGTCGGAGCTCGCAGCCGTGGGTCGATGTGGATCTTGGGTCCGGGTCCCGCGGACGCGGGACGATTGCCAGCCAGGACGTCGCCGACATCGTCGAGCGTGAGGGTTGCTGCGACGAGCGGACGTGGGTCGACCGCTGCGGACGCGAAGTGTCCGATCGCGCCGACCAGCCCGGGTGAGCCGCTCAGGACACCGACCGCCGTGACGTCCCGCATGACGAGGGCCCGACTGTCGAGCAGGCTGGGTGTCTCCGACAGGCCGATCAGCACGAGGCGCCGCCCTGCGTCGACCAGGCCGGCTGCCCGTGTCGGGGATGTCGGGTCGTTCGACGCGTCGATGACCCCGTCCCACCGCAGGTCCGGAAGGTCGTGCTGGGTCCAGGCGCCAGCCACGCCCACGGTTGCGCCCGCGAACTCAAGCGACGCCGGCGTCACTCCCAGGACGTGCACCTCGCACCCCTGCGCTGCCGCAAGCTGGGCGGCCAGCAGCCCGATCGTGCCCGGCCCGATGACGAGCAGACGCTCACCCTCGTCGAGTGACGCCGCGCGCACGGCCCGCAGGGCGTTGCCACCCGGCTCGACCATGGCCCCGGACATGTCGTCGACCTCGTCGGGGAGCGCCAGCAGCGCCCTCGCCGGCACCGACATCTGCTCGGCGAGCGCACCGTCGAAGCCACGTCGCAGGCCGATCTCGTGGCGGTCGTCGCAGACGTGCTGCCTCCCGGTGAGGCACCGGTGGCAGCGCCCGCAGCCGATCTGGGTGTCACCGGTCGTACGCCGGCCGAGCCAAGCGGGGTCGACCCCGTCGCCGATGGCCGACACCGTGCCGCACCACTCGTGCCCCGGGCGGACCGGGTAGTGGGCCAGGTCGTCGTGCAGGTAGCTCATCGTGCCGGCGGCCAGCTCCATGTCGGTGCCGCACACCCCGACCCTGGCGATGTCGACGATCACCTCACCCGGTCCGGCGACGGGTGGCTCGACGTCGATGACGGACGACTCGCCAGGGCCGGTGAGCACGAAGGCACGCACGTCAGCGCGCCGCGATCACGGTCTGGCGCTGCACGCCCAGGCCGTCGATGCCGAGCTCCATGACGTCGCCGGGAGCAAGCCACACCGGCGGGTCCTGGCCCATGCCGACTCCGGGTGGGGTTCCGGTGTTGATCAGGTCGCCGGGTTCGAGCACCATGAACTGGCTCAGGTACTGCACCACGACGTACGGGTCGAAGATCATCGTCGACGTGCAGCCGTCCTGCCGGCGTACGCCGTTGAGGTCGAGCCACAGCCCGAGCGTGTTGACGTCGTCGATCTCGTCGGGGGTGACGAGCCACGGACCTGTCGGATTGAATGTCTCGGCCGACTTGCCCTTGGACCACTGACCACCTCGCTCGAGCTGGAAGGCGCGCTCGCTGACGTCGTTGACGATCACGAAGCCGGCAATCGCGTCTCGGGCCTCCTCGGTCGAGCCGAGGTATGACGTGCGTCGACCCATCACGATGGCGAGCTCGACCTCCCAGTCGGTCTTGGTCGACCCGCGGGGGATGCGCACGTCGTCGTGCGGACCGATCATCGTGTTGGGCGACTTGGTGAACAGGATCGGTTCGTCGGGGACTGCCTGCCCGGTCTCGGCTGCGTGGTCGCGGTAGTTGAGCCCGATGCACAGAATCTGGTGGGGCCGCGCGATCGGCGAGCCGATGCGCTCACCGGCGAACGTCCTGACGTCACCCGTGGCCACGCGGGCCTCGACCACCTCCCGCAACCGGTCTGCCCCGGACGCGAAGAACCGCTCGTCGAAGTCGAAGACGACGTCGGACACGTCGACATAGGTCGAGTCGTCGAGCCGGACGACGGGGATCTCGGACCCTGCGGCACCGAGGCGCATGAGCTTCATGACTGTTCTCCGGGGGTGGTGGGAGGTGGGGACGGGTGGCCCGACCACAGGTGCGGGGCCAGGCCGACGACCCCCGGCCGGCAGAGGAAGAGGCTCCCCGACAGCTCGCGGCCGATGACGGCGTCGTCATGTGCGTCGGCAGCATGCTGCTCGGTGGTGATCAGCAGCTGATCGAGGTCGGGGCCGACGAACGCGACGCTGGTCGGGTGGGGCGCCGGGACATCGATGGTCTCGAGGAGGTCGCCCGCGGGGGAGTGGCAGCGGATCTCGGCGCGGTCCCAGATCGCGATCCAGAGCCGCCCGGCTGCGTCGACCGCCAGACCGTCGGGGGTGCCGTCGCCGGCGGGCAGGAACACGCGACGTTCGCCGGTGTGTCCGGTCGTCTGGTCGTAGTCGCGGACCCAGACCGTGCCCGGGATGCTGTCGACGCTGTAGAACAACGAGCCGTCGGGCGAGAACGCCAGGCCGTTCGAGAGCCCGAGATCGTCGTCGATGATCGTGGCGCCCTCTGGTCCGACCTGCCACAGCCGCTCCTCGCGCGGGACGGCGGTTGGTCGGGCCTGCAGCGACTGGGTGGTGAGTGACAGGGTGGTGAGTGACAGAGTGCCGACGAGGAATCGTCCGGCCGCATCGCAGACGCCGTCGTTGAACCGGCTCGGCCGCTCTGGCGGAATCAGGTCTTGGCAGATGAGTTCTGGCCCGGCCGTGCGTGTCCCGTCCGGCGCGAGGAGCGTGAGGCCACGGGTCTCGGCCACGAGAAGCGAGCCGTTCTCGGCACAGGCGACCGCGCCCACGTACCCGTCGAACCGGTGCTCCGCGACGACGGTCAGGCGATCGCCCTCGAGCATTCCCTCGAGGACGAGGCCCTTCATGATGTCGACCCAGATGACTCGGCCGTGGGCGGCGTCCCAGAGTGGCCCCTCGGCCAGGGGGTAGATCGGGTCGGTGACCTGCACGACGGCTGTCATGGTCGACTGCCGGTGATCTGCTGGATCGTGTCGAGGTCGCCGACCAGCGTCGCCAACGGTGTCCGGTAGGCGAGCGCGCTGATGCTGATGGCACCGCTCGGCATGGTCGGACCCGTGAGGAAGGCCGGGACCGCGAGGCAATTGATGCCCGGCTCATTCTCTTCGTCGTCAACGCTGTAGCCCTGCGCTCGGATGCGCTCGAGCTCGCGGTGCAGTGTGTCGATCGAGGTGAGGGTGCGGTCGGTGACCTTGGGCAGGCGACGGTCGCCGATCCACGCGGCGACCGCGCTCCTGTCGGGAAGCGTGTACGACAGCAGGAGCTTGCCGACCGCAGTGGAGTGGGCGGGGTTGCGACCGCCCACGACCGAGGTCAGCCGCACTTTGCCGTCAGGGGGGTCGACCTTCGAGCGGTAGACCACAGAGTCGCCGTCGAGGACGGCATAGTGCACGGTCTCGCCGTAGAGCGTGGCCAGGGTCCGCAGGGTCTCGTTGACGCGGACGTGGTCGGCCCGCCCCTCGTGGTGGGCGAAGGCGAGTCGGAGGAACTCATCGCCCAGGACGTAGTGCCCGCGACCGTCCTGCGTCGCGAAGCCGGCACGTCTCAGGGCGCCGGGCGCCCGGTGCACCGTCGGCTTGGGGCTGTTGACCGCTGCGGTGATGTGGTCGAGGCTGACCCCGTCGGGGTACGTGGCCAGCTTCGCGAGCACGGCCAGGGTGCGGTCGGAGCCGACAGGCGGAGAGGTAGCCTCGAACACGTTCCAGATGCTAGACCACCGTTTCATCAGATGGAAGGAGCGGCAACGAAGATGAGTCCGCAGCGGAGCGGCCAGTGGTACGGCGGCACGGACCGCAACGCCTACATCCACCGGGCCTGGATGCGACGGGGGCTTCCCTCGCACGCATTCGACGGCCGCCCGCACATCGCCATCGCCAACACCGCGTCCGACCTCACACCGTGCAACGCCCACCTCAACGAGGTCGCGCAGAGCGTGTCCCAAGGCATTTACGAAGCCGGTGGCATCCCACTCAACCTGCCCGTGGTGTCGCTCGGCGAGACGTTGGTGCGCCCCACAGCCATGCTCTGGCGCAACATGGCGGCCATGGCGACGGAAGAGATGATCAGGGCCAACCCCATCGACGGCGTGGTGCTGCTGGGTGGCTGCGACAAGACCATCCCGTCACTGCTGATGGCGGCGGCCTCGGTCGACCTTCCCGCGCTCGTCGTGCCGGGTGGCCCGATGCTCACCGGCACCTTCCAGGGCGTCCCGCTCGGGTGCGGCACCGACGTCTGGCGGCTCAGCGAGGAGGTGCGCGCCGGGACGTTGTCCGAGGAGAAGTTCCTCCGGTCGGAGTCGTCGATGATCCGCAGCCGCGGCCATTGCAACACGATGGGCACCGCCTCGACCATGGCGGTCGTGGCGGAGGCGCTCGGCGCGACGATCCCGGGCACGGCGGGCACCCCAGCACCGGACAGCCGGCTGCTCGAGGCCTCGCACGAGGCGGGTCGCCTGGCGGTGGAGATGGTCTCGGCAGAGCGTCGGCCCAGCACGGTCTTCACCCGGGGCTCGTTCCTCAACGCGATCGTGGCGCTCGCGGCAGTGGGCGGCTCGACCAACGCGGTGGTGCACCTGCTCGCGATCGCCGGCCGGCTCGGCGTCGAGCTGACGCAGGACGACTTCGACCGCACCGGTGCGGGTGTGCCGCTGCTTGTCGACCTCCAGCCGGCAGGGCAGTTCCTGATGGAGGACTTCCATCGCGCGGGCGGGCTGCTCGCGGTGCTCAACGAGGTCAAGGACCTGCTCGATCCCGCCGCGATGACCGTGACCGGCAAGCCGCTCGTGGGCTACCTCGACGGTGCCGAGATCTGGGACCGTGAGGTCATCCACCCGCGCTCCGATCCGCTGCAGCCGCACGCTGGCATCGCGATCCTCTACGGCAACCTGGCCCCCGATGGCGCCGTCATCAAGCCGGCCGCCGCGACGCCGGCGCTGCTTCAGCACCGCGGTCGGGCCGTGGTGTTCGACTCGATCGAGGACATGCACGCGCGCATCGATGACCCCGACCTCGATGTCGACGCCGACTCGGTCCTCGTGCTGCGTGGCTGCGGGCCGCGGGGCTACCCGGGCATGCCCGAGGTGGCCACCCTGCCGTTGCCGCAGAAGCTGCTGGCCGCCGGGGTGCGCGACATGGTCCGCATCTGCGACGGCCGGATGAGCGGCACCGCGTACGGGACGGTCGTGCTGCACGTGTCGCCTGAGGCTGCGGCCGGTGGTCCGCTCGGCCTCATCCGCACCGGTGACGTCGTGATCCTCGACGTCGAGGGTCGCCGACTCGACATCGACATCGCGCAGGAGGAGCTCGACGCCCGGGAGCCCGCTGCTGCCGCCGTTGCCGCGTTCGCTTCGCCGACGAGAGGTTGGGAGCAGCTCTACGTCCGCACCGTCATGCAGGCCGACACCGGAGCGGACCTCGACTTCCTGGTCGGCTCCAGTGGTGACACAGTCTCGCGGGAGTCGCACTAGGCGGCCAGCTCTCGAAGAAGGCTAGTCCTCAAAAAAGGTTAGTCCTCGGAGCGGCGGGCGAGCCTCTTGTCCATGCGCCGGAACAGCGGCTGTGAAGCCTTGGTGATGACGCCCGGCAGCATGGCCATGCCGAGCTCGCCCATCGCGCCGGGGATGCTCGTCACCCGTGTCGGTTGGTCGACAACGGCTTTGACGAGCCAGTTGGCGGCCTTGTCGGCGCTGAGCATCGGCATCGCCTGGTAGATCGGTGTGGCAGTCGACATCTCGGTGCGCACCATGGGGAAGTAGACGACGGTGGACGTCACGCCCTGATGGCCGAGCTCTGCGGTCAGGGACCGCGTGAACGACTCGAGCGCCGACTTGCTCGCCAGGTAGGCCGAGAAGAGCGGGATCGGCACCTGGGTGGAGAGGCTGGAGGAGATGACGACGTGCCCGTACCCCTGCTCGACGAAGCGCGGGAGAAGAGCCAGCGTCAGACGCACTGCGCCGAAGTAGTTGATCGCCATGGTGCGCTCGTAGTCGTGGACGCGCTCGAGGGAGTCAGAGATCGAGCGGCGGATCGAGCGGCCCGCGTTGTTGACCAGGGCGTCGATGCGCGGATGCTCGTGGAGCAGCCGGGCAGCCACCGCGGCTGTGGCGTCGGCATCGGAGAGGTCGACGACGTAGGTGTGGGCGACCCCGCCCGACGCCTCGATGTCGGCGCGCACGCGCTCGAGCTCGTCCTCACGCCGGGCCAGCAGGCACACCGTCGCCCCCAGCCGGGCGAGCTTGCGGGCTGCCTCGGCGCCGATGCCGCTCGACGCGCCGGTGAGCACCACGGTGCTGCCCGACAGCTTCACGGAGCGTCGCCCCCGAAGAGTGCGGCGAGCATCCGCACGCAACGTCTCATCATCTGTTCGGCGCTCTCCTGGGGATGTTCCATCCACCAGTTCATCAGGGAGTCGACGATGCCGAGCCAGACGGCGGTCATGGCGGAGATGTCGAGGTCGTCGTCGCTGCCGGCGATGCCCATGAGCTCTGCCACTCCTACCTCGGCGAGCTGGCCGATGCGGACGGCGTAC
>NZ_JACMOM010000012.1 GCF_014378035.1 Aeromicrobium sp.
AGTCGTAGAGATCATCGACCGTGACGGGCTGCGCCCAGCCGGAGACGCCCGAGGTGTGCCCGAGAATCTGGGCGACAGTGACTCCTTGCTTGCCAGCAGCGCCGAACTCGGGCCAGTACGCGGCGACGGGGGAGTCAGGGTCGAGCTCGCCTCGGTCGATGAGCACCAGTGCGGCGAGGTTGACCATGACTTTCGTGATCGACCAGACGGGAGTGATCGTGTCGCGCTCCCACGTCGCAGTCTGCTCGACGTCGGACCAGCCGTCCCAGATGTCGACGAGCACCTCGCCGTCCTGGATGACGCACAGGCTCGAACCACGTTCGATGCCATCGCCGACGTGGGCGTGCAGGAGGTCGGCAAGTGCCGTGAAGCGGGGATCGAAGCTCCCCCGTGCCGCCGCGTTCATGCGACCACGTTAGCCGGGCACACCCAGTCAGACGCTCTGAGCCTGCTTGCTCGGCGCGGGCGTTGAAGTGGGCTTGGGCTTGCGTAGGTAGAGCGTCAGCACGATCGCGAGATAGGACATCCACACGATGCCTTGCAGCCACGACGGATCGGGCTGGAAGTTGACGGTGCCCTTGAGGAGGGTGCCGTACCAGCTGTCGGGAGGGATCGTGGAAGAGATGTCGAAGATGCGGCTGCCGAAGCCTGGCAGGACGCGGGCTTCCTGCAGATCGAAGACGCCGTACGCCAGGACGCCGGCGGCGACGACGATGAGCAGCGCGCCGGTGATGGTGAAGAACTTGCTGAGGTTGACCTTGATTGCGCCGCGGTAGATGGCGATGCCGAGACCTACCGCGACCAGGATGCCGAGGGTGGCGCCAATGAACGGGCGCGTCGTGGTGGTGCCGATGATCGTCGACCAGATGATCGCCGCAGTCTCGAGGCCCTCGCGGCCGACGGTGAGGAAGGCGACGCTCGCCAGCGCCACAGGGCCGAGCGCGACCGCGTGGGCCATGTCGGACTCGAGCTCGCGCTTGAGGAATCGTGCCGTGCGCCTCATCCAGAAGATCATCCACGTGACGAGGGCGGCGGCCATGATCGACAGCGTGCCGCCGACAATTTCCTGTGCGCGGAACGGCAGCTGGTCGAAGACGAGCGTGACGACAGCGAACACCGAGACGACCATGACGAGTGCGGCGATGACGCCCGTCCACACGTGTCGGATCTCGCTACGGCGGTTGGTCTTGACGAGATAGGCGATCAGGATGCTGACGATGAGGCTTGCTTCGAGGCCCTCACGCAGACCGATGAGGAAATTGGCTAGCACAAACCGATCGTAACTTAGGAATGGCTTACCTTGCGCGCTGAGCTCTCAAGAACTGGAAGATGCCGTCGTGGCGTCGTCGGGTCCGGGCCGCAAAGCGTCGACAAGAAGCGGTGCGGTGAGGCCGATCTGCCACTGCCGCGCACCCTGCTCGGCGAGGGTCGCCGAGACCGCCTCGACGGTGATGTCGACCGGTGGCTCCCACGCGAGGTTGCGCACGAGCTGGGGGCTGATGAGGTTCTCGGTCGGCAGGTCGTGTGTCCCGGCCAATGACAGCACGACTTCACGGCTGCGTCCGAGCCGAGCGGCCGCCGCGGGATTCTTCTCAGCCCACGCACGCGGCGGGGGTGGTCCGTCGGTGCGTTGACCGGTGGTGGGGAGCTTGGCGTCATCGAGCGCGAGTCCGCGTTCGACAGCATCGAACCACTCGCTCAAGAAGCGTCGGGGCCCGCGATTGCGCATGACCCGCATGCCCTTGAGTGCGCCGACGTCCTGCGGTGCGGTGACCGCGATCTCCAGGATCGATGAGTCGGGCAGAATGCGCCCCGGTGTGATGTCGCGGTCGGCGGCGATGCCGTCCCTGGTCTGCCAGATCTCGCGCACGAGGCCGAGCGCGCGCCGGCCACGAGCCTTGTGGATGCCTGATGTGCGTCGCCACGGCTCCTTGCGCTCGGGCGGTCCCTGAAACGACAGCAGTGCCTCGAACTCCTCGGCCGCCCACTCACGCTTGCCGGCCTCCTGCAGGTCGGCGTCGATGAGATTGCGGAGCTCGACAAGAACCTCGACGTCGAGGGCGGCGTAGACGAGCCACGGCTCCGGCAGCGGCCGTGTCGACCAGTCGGCCGCGGAGAACTCCTTGGCGAGGCTGAGCCCCAGGTAGTGCTCGACGAGTGCCGCCAGCCCAACCCGTGGCAGGTTGAGCAGCCGTCCGGCGAGCTCGGTGTCGAACAGCGACTCGGGGTAGAGGCCGACTTCGGCGAGGCACATGAGGTCTTGCGTCGCGGCGTGGAGAATCCACTCGTTGCCGTCGAAGGCGGTGTCGAGTGGCACGAGGTTGTCGAAGGCAATCGGGTCGACGAGATGTGTCCCGGACCCCTCGCGGCGAATCTGGACCAGGTAGGCGCGCTGGGAGTAGCGGTAGCCCGACGCGCGTTCGGCGTCGAGTGCGATGGGGCCGGTGCCGGCGGCTACCGCTTCGCACGTCTGCTGCAGCAGGGAAGGCGTGTCGACGACCGGGGGCAGCGGGTCGCGCAGCTTGAGGCGCGGGGCTTCGGGCTTGACTGGCTCCGGAGCCTCGAGGTCATCGACCTCCGGCACGGGTGCGCCGAGCGCCGTCTCGTCGCGTGTGGGCTCGTCGCGTGCGGGCTCGTTTTGGGTCGGCTCGTGAGGAGGGATCAACGAACACCACGCCGACGTTGCAGCGGGATGACGCCGGATGCGAGCGGCGGGAGCCCGGCGATCGCGCACAACAGGTTGGACCATGCGGCGGCGTGGGACCCTTTGTCGGACGGCGGCACGTCGAGGGGCGTCCATGAGGCGCGCACCTCGATCTGCGCGTCGGAGCCGTCGGCCTCCATCTCACCGAAACCCTCCGATCGGATGACCGTCACGCTTCCGCTCGGGGCCGCGTACTCGCCACCGTGGGCATCGAGCGCCTCCGTGAGCCAGCTCCACCCGACGCTTGGGAGCATGGGGTCGGCCGCCATGTCGGCCTCGATGTCGGCGCGCGCGAACGTCACGCAGCGAAAGGTGCCGCCCCACGCGTCGTTGCCGGCGGGGTCGTGCAGCAGGATGAAGCGCCCCGTTGCCAGCTCGTCGTCACCGACCAGGACGTCGCCGCTGACGGCGAACGCGTGTGGCGCGATGCGTTGGGGCGCAGGCACCTCATCGACCACGACCTCGGGTCGAAGGACGGCACGTCGTACCTGCTCGACCGCCGCCACGAACTGAGCGGGGGTGCGATCGATCTCACTTCGGGCTCCCACACTGTGATCGTAGGCGCGTCGGGGTCAGGCCTCGGCTCCGACACTCCGCACGACCTGACAGACTCCAAGGGTGACCGTGACTCTGAACGACAGCGCCTTTCTCCAGGCGTGCCGTGGCCAGCGACCCGCCCACACACCGGTGTGGTTCATGCGCCAGGCCGGCCGGTCCCTGCCGGAGTACCTCGCACTTCGTGAGGGCACCGCGATGCTCGAGTCATGCTTCCGTACCGACATGGTCGTCGAGATCACGATGCAGCCGGTGCGTCGTTACGGCGTCGACGCGGCGATCTTCTTCTCCGACATCGTGGTGCCGCTCAAGGCGATCGGCGTCGACCTCGACATCGTCCCGGGCACCGGTCCCGTCGTGGCCGAGCCGGTCCGTTCGTGGGCGCAGCTCGACCAGTTTCGCGATATCGACGCCGACGACGTCACGCCGATCACCGACGCGGTGAAGGCGCTCGTCGGCGAGCTGGGCTCCACCCCGTTGATCGGTTTTGCGGGGGCGCCCTTCACCCTCGCGTCCTACCTCGTGGAGGGCGGCCCGTCGCGCGACCACCGGCTCACCAAGCAGCTGATGTACTCCGATCCGCAGCTCTGGCACGCACTGCTGGGGCGCATCGCCGCCATTGCGGGGCAGTTCCTGCGCCTGCAGGTCGAAGCCGGCGCCTCGGCGGTCCAGCTCTTCGACTCGTGGGCCGGGGCGCTGTCGCTGGCCGACTACGACACCTACGTCAAGCCGCACTCCGCCGCCGTGCTGGCGTCGGTGGCCGACTTGGGCGTGCCGCGCATCCACTTCGGTGTCGGCACCGGAGAGCTGCTGCACTCGATGGGTGATGCTGGCGCAGACGTCGTCGGTGTCGACTGGCGGGTGCCCCTCGACGAGGCCGTGCGACGGGTGGGTCCCGGCCGCGCCGTGCAGGGAAACCTCGACCCCACCGCGGTCTTCGCCCCCACCGAGTTCGTGCACGCACGCGCCGCCGAGGTCCTCGAGGCCGGGCGCTCCGCGGAAGGCCACATCTTCAACCTCGGGCACGGCGTCCTGCCGGCCACCGACCCCGACGCGCTGGCGCGACTGGTCGACTTCGTGCACGAATACGACGTGTCATGACGATGCGCGTCGCAGTCGTCGGCGGGGGCATGGCCGGTCTCGCCGCGGCCCACGAGCTGGCTTCATCGGGCGTCGAAGTCGTGCTGTTCGAAGGCTCCGACCGGATCGGAGGCAAGCTGCGGCTCGGCTCCGTTGCCGGCGTGACGCTCGACCTGGGCGCGGAGTCGTTGCTCGCGCGACGTCCAGAGGCGCTCGACCTCATCCACGAGGTCAGGCTCGACGACAAGGTGGTCAATCCTGAGACCATCAGCGCGGCGATCTGGACACACGGGGGGTTGCGCCCGATGCCGCCGACCGTCATGGGCATCCCCGCCGACGTCGTGGCACTGGCGGAGTCGGGCATCGTCGAGGGGGCACTCGACCCGCACGTGCTGCCGGTGCCCGACGGCGACGTCTCGGTGGCCGAGTTCGTCTCGGCACGACTCGGGCGCGACGTGCTTGACCGCCTCGTCGAGCCGCTGCTCGGAGGGGTCTACGCCGGCCACGCCGCCCGTCTGTCGCTGCGGGCTACCGCGCCGCAGGTGGCGGCACTCGGAGCAGACCTTCTCGCCGGTGCCACGGAGGCGCGAGCCAAGGCCACCGCATCGGGTCCGGTCTTCGCCGGGCTCGTCGGTGGCGTCGGTCAGCTGCCCGCGGCGGTGGCCTCGACGGGCGGCATCGAGGTGCGCCTCGACGCGACGGTCCGGTCGGTGTCCCGCAGGCCCGACGGATGGCGGCTCGCGGTCGGGCCCACGACCGACGTCGACCTGTGTGACGTCGACGCGGTGGTGGTCGCGGCCCCCGCCCCGGCCGCGGCACGGCTCCTCGCGGAAGCTGCGCCCGACGCGGCGTTCGCGCTCGCGGCAATCGACTACGCGAGCATGGCGATCATCACCTACGTCTTCGACGAGCCGCCGGCCTTCCAGGGGTCGGGCCTGCTGGCTCCTCCGGTCGACGGGACGTTCATCAAGGCGGCCACGATCTCGTCCAACAAGTGGCGATGGGTCGCCGACACGGGTCGCACCGTCATCAGGGCCTCCGTGGGGCGTGCTGGCGAGACCACGTTGCTCCAGCACGACGACGGGGACCTCTCCGCGCGAGCGCTCGCCGACCTACGTTCGGCGTTCGGCGCGCTGCCCGATCCGCTCGACTCGGTCGTCCAGCGGTGGGGTGGCGCGCTGCCCCAGTACGACGTCGGACACCTCGATCGGGTGGACGTCATCGAGCGATCCGTCGCTGCGGTGCCGGGTCTCGAAGTCTGCGGAGCAGCCCTGCGCGGCGTGGGCATCCCCGCCGTGATCGCGTCGGGCCGGGCGGCTGCACGCCGCTTGTCAGACGCTGGGACACTGGACGCATGAGCGCAGTTTCGACAGAACACCCGAAGAGCAAGGGCAAGCTGGCCAAGGACATCAACGAGACCATCCGCTACACGATGTGGTCGGTATTTCGCCTTGAGACGGTGCTCGGCGACGCCGATCGTCAGGCGGAGGCGGCGGAGGTCGATGCCCTGTTCGCGAAGCTCGCCGCAGACGACGTCGTGGTGCGTGGCACGTACGACGTCAGCGGGATGCGCGCCGACGCCGACCTGATGGTGTGGTGGCACGCCTCCACGAGCGGTGAGCTGCAGGCGGCCTACAACGCTTTCCGCCGCACCGCGCTGGGCGCACGCATGGCGCCGGTGTGGTCGCAGATGGCGCTGCACCGTCCGGCCGAGTTCAACCGCTCACACATCCCTGCCTTCATGGCCGAGGAGGAGACGCAGAAGTTCGTGTGCGTCTACCCGTTCGTCCGCTCGTACGAGTGGTATCTGCTGCCTGACGAGGAGCGCCGCGACATGTTGCGCGAGCACGGCATGCAGGCCCGCGATTACGCCGATGTGCGTGCCAACACCGTCGCGTCATTCGCGCTGGGCGATTACGAGTGGATCCTGGCCTTCGAGGCCGCCGATCTGCACCGCATCGTTGACCTCATGCGTGAGCTGCGGGCCAGCCGGGCACGTCGACACGTGCGCGAGGAGATCCCGTTCTACACCGGCCAGTCGCACACTGTCGGCGAGCTCACCACACTCTGGCCCTGACCCCCACCTCGGTCGCGAGTCACTCAGGACCGGTCGCGAGTCACTCAGGACCGGTCGCGAGTCACTCAGTCACCATCTGCGGTGCAGCGGAGTCTGCCCAAGGAACCGGCCGATCTGCTCCTCGAACGAAGAGTCGGTACCGAAAATCCCTTCGTAGCCCGTGATGACGAATCTGATGCCCCGCGCACCAAGGGCTGTTCGGCGACCGCGATCAAGCGCCCGATCGCCGCCGCTCGAATGAAATTCCTGCCCGTCGTACTCGGCTCCCAGCTTCACTTCCGGGTAGGCCAGGTCGACCCAGCGCTCGACCCCGTCGACGTCGACGACGCACCACTGCGCCTGCGGACGTGGGAATCCTGCATCGAGCATCCGGAGCCGGGACCACGACTCCCCGGGCGACTGGGTCAGCGGCTCGATCCAGGTGGCGAGGTTGCGAGCTTGCCTGATGCCCGGGTAGCCCTTGAGCCCGGCGAGGTAATCCTGAACCTCGCCGGGAGTCACCAGCCCCGCGTGCGCCATGGTGTCTGCGCTCGAGAGGGCGTGGGGACGCCACCGCTTGCGCAACATGTCTGAGGTCGTCCGGACGGGCGTGGTGAGGAGCACCCGGTCAAGGGAATGGATGTCCTCGGACGACAACTTGGGCTGCCGGCACCGCACGCCGGGGATCCGCGAACGGCTCTGTCCGTGTGGCACCAAGAGGGTGGGAATCATCCGATGGCGCTGCGACGGTGAGAAAGCATCCACGCCGTACACCCAAGCGGCCCACTCGTCGGCAACGACGGCTTGCGGAGGAGCGACAAGTCGGATGGACTCCAGTCGGACCGCTCGGGTATCGCGTACTGCGGCGTCGATGTAGACCCGGTCGAGCACCCGCCGGAGCGCTCCGGCTTGGGCAGCCTCGATGACCTGACGTCTGCTCAACCCCACGTCACCGTGGTCTGCGAGGAGGAAGGGGTGGCCGTCGAAGATCAGGGTGGGCATGCGGTGATGAAACCGTGCATCACCGCGGTGTGTCGGGGCATATCCACAGGCGAGCGGTACTGAGTGACTCGCGGGTGGTTCTGAGTGACTCGCGAGCGGGGTCTGGGTCAGGTGGGGTCGGCGGCCAGCGTGAGGCTGACACCGTTGATGCAGTAGCGCTGGTCGGTGGGGGTGCCGAAGCCTTCACCCTCGAACACGTGACCGAGGTGTGAACCACAGTTGGCACAGCGCACCTCGGTGCGGACACCGCCGAACATCGAGCGGTCCTCGATGTACTCGACACGATCCTTCGCGAGCGGCTCGTAGAACGCCGGCCAGCCGCAGTGCGCATCGAACTTCGTCTCGCTGCGGAACAGCTCGGACCCGCAGGCGCGGCACGCATAGACCCCGACTGTCGGGTCGGTCTCGTACGAGGAGCTGAACGGCTGCTCCGTGCCCGCCTTGCGCAGGACCTGGTACTCAGCAGGGCTGAGATCGGCCCTCCACTGCTCGTCAGTCTTGTCGACCGTGTACGTCTTGTCGCTCTGCTTGCTCATGCTCCAAGCCTACGTCGCAGGACCAGCCGGCGCCGTGACGAAACTGTGACGTCAGCGTTGGGCGTCGAACGGCACGTGCTCGAGCAGGTGGACGCTCGGCACCTCGAGCTTGCGCTGCGCGCGGGAGGTCCAGTCAAGCTGCAGAAACTCTTTCACGACATGCGGCTCGGTCAGGATGATGACCTCGGCGGAACCGGACTCCTTCACCAGCGCCAACAGTGCATCGATGGGGTCGTCCTCGGTGAGCTTGGTGGTCACCTGCTGGCCACGCTCCTTCAGCAGCGCGGCACTGACCTCGAGCTCGGCCGAACCGGCGCCGACGATCTGCTCCTGCACCTCTTCGAGCACCTCGGGCTCGGTGATTGGCGTGATCTGTCCCGTCCCGAGCGAGCTCATCGACGAGGTGAGGATCGCCGTGGAGCTCTCCACCGGAAGCAGCAGGTGGTAGCGCTTGGTGTCGTCGAGGCCCTCGTGCAGCGAGATCACCTGATCGGCATCGAGGGGGGTGAGCTGGCGTTCGATGAGGAGTGCGACGTCATACATGTGCAGGAGTGTACGTGCGGTCCCGCACCCAGCGGGTGAGCAGGACCCCGTCGGCGTCCAAGGCGTGGCCGAGGACCATGGCGTGCTCGACGGGAGTGTCGCCGTGCGCGATACGGGGAGCGTCGCCGGCGGACAGGACCGGCGCGATCGTCAGACAGATCTCGTCGACGAGGTCCAGGGCGACGAGATCGCCGTGCAGCGACGGGCCGCCCTCGCACAGCACCCGAGTCCACCCCCGATCAGCGAACTCGGCGAGCACCGCAGGCCAGTCGATGCGCTCCTCGCCGATGGCGATGACGTCGATCGTCTCGCGAAGCCTGTCGATCGCGGACTGCGACGCGGTGCTGGTCGTGATGACCAGCTGACCGGGGGAGACGAGCGCCTCCGGGATGTCGAGGCGACGGCTGACGATGGCGATCGGCGGCGAGGTCGCCAACCCGAGCCGCGCGCGAAGGCCGGAGTCGATGTCGCCGGCCTTGACCGGGCCGTACCTCTCGGCGCGCGCTGTGCCCGCGCCAACGACGATGACGTCGGTGAGTGACCGCAGCAGTGCGAACACCCGGGTGTCATCGGCGCCGCCGAGCGAGCCGGAGCGGCCGTCGACGGCGTACGCCGCACCATCGATCGTCGTGACGAAGTTGGTCCGCACCCAGGGTCGATCCATCTGCGGATAGGCATAGAGGCGCTCGAGCTCGTGATCGTCCGGCAGCATGCCATGCACCCTACGGAATGGTCGGGCATACTGCGGCCATGGCTCAGACGCTCGGCTCGCAGCTTGCGACCACCGGAACGATCGACCTGTCAACCTACGACTCACGTGCCACGACGGGTTTCAAGGACAAGAAGGCCGAGGCCCTCGACGACCTCGTGGCCATCGGGGAGGAGCTGAGCGACCTGCAGGAGAAGTTGTTCGCCGGCGGCCGCACGGAGTCGAGCCACTCGAAGATCCTGCTCGTGCTGCAGGGCATGGACACGTCCGGGAAGGGGGGTCTGGTGCGTCACGTCGCCGGGCTTGCTGACCCCCAAGGCATCTCGATCACGTCGTTCAAGAAACCCACCGTGGACGAGCTCGAGCACGACTTCCTCTGGCGTGTCGAGAAGGCGCTGCCTGAACCGGGGATGATCGGCGTCTTCGACCGCTCGCACTATGAGGACGTCCTCATCGGGCGTGTACGTGAGCTCGCCGATCCAGCCGAGATCGAGCGGCGATACGACGCGATCAACACCTTCGAGAAGGCCTTCGCCGACACCGGCGGCATCCTGATCAAGTGCTTCCTGCACATCAGTGCGGACGATCAGAAAGAACGCCTCGAAGCGCGCCTCGACGACCCGACCAAGTACTGGAAGTACAACCCCGGCGACATCGATGAGCGGATGTTGTGGGACGACTACCAGGACGCGTACGTCACCGTGCTCGAGCGCTGCTCCACCAAGGCGGCGCCGTGGAACATCGTGCCCAGCGGCCGCAAGTGGTACCGCAACTGGGCCGTCGCGACGCTGCTCGTCGAGCAGCTGCGTGGTCTCGATCTGGACTGGCCTGATGCCAACTTCGACGTCGAGGGCGAGAAGGCCCGCCTCGCCGCGATGTAGGGCAGGAGCAATGGCGGGTGGTCACCTCACCGCCGCACGAGCCACCGGGCGAGGAATGGCGCGACGAGCAGGACGAGCAGCAGCCGGATGAGCTGGACCGCGGTCACGAACGTGACGTTGCCGCCGATCGCGGTCGAGGTTGCCAGCACTGCGTACAGGCCCCCGGGGGTCGTCGCAAGGTAGGCGTCGACCTCGGAGACGCCGGTGACCGCAGCGAGCAGGAGCCCCAGGCCGGCGCACCCGACGATGATGATCGTGATCACCAGGATCGCGGTCGGGAGCATCCGTCCGATCGCCCTGAGGCTCTCGGCGGTGAACCGCAGCCCGACCTGCACCCCGATCAGGACGAAGCCGGTGTCCTGTATCCACGTCGGAACGCCGATGCCGCCGAAGACCGGTAGCAGCGACAGCAGGATGGCTGCGACGAGAGCTCCCAGCACAGCGGGAGACGGGAGGCGCAGGAGCCTGCCCAGCCCAAGACCCAGCGTCACAGCGGCAGCCGCGTAGATCACGCTCGGCCAGGTCGTCGGGGATGCCCCGGTGGCCGCCGCGCCGCCTGACTCCGCGTGGAACGCAAACGACACGGCCGCGGGCATCGCCAACAGGATGACGAGCACGCGGAGGTACTGGATCACCGTGACGACGCGGTCGTCCGCGCCGAGGTCATGAGCCAGTGCCGTCATGCCGGATGCCCCGCCGGCGACCGACGCGAACGAGGCCGTGACCGTGGTGACCCCGCGGTGCAGGCGTAGCAGTTGACCTGCGCCGACACTCAGCACCAGCGTCAGCACCGAGACCAGCAGCACGGCAGGCCAGTCGGGGCCGAGCTGTGCGAGCGTGTCGAAGTCGACCGAGGCGCCGACGGTGACGCCGATGATGGCCTGCCCGAGGATGAACGACCACCGCGGGACATCGAGCTCTCGTGAGGATCCCAGGGCGAATGCGAGCCCGCCCACCAGCCCGCCGAACAGCAGTGGTGATGGCAGGCCGAGGACGCCCAGTGCCAGTGAGACGGCGGTGACCAACGCGATGAGCACCAGCCACGAGACCAACGAACGCAGGCGCGAATCGTCCGTGGTGTCGCTCACCGGATCAGACTAGACATCTCTGACCGCCCAAGCCCCACGAGCGTGGGGGTCAGGCGAAGAGCGCCTCGAGTGGCACGAGCTCGACAGCACCCACGGCGTAGCGGGCCAGGATGACCCTGGCCACCTCGACGTCGACCCCGAGCGGCCCGGCCACGGCGACAGCGCCGGCCTCGGTGGCCAGCTCGGCCACACGGTCCGGCAGCACGCCGGGTGCCAGGAACAGCATGCCGACAGCGATGTGGCGACGTCCGTCGGCACGGTGCTGGCGCACAGCCTCACCCGCCGCGGGCGGGACGCTGGACGCGAACGCCGCGATCGTGGGGAGCTTGTGATGCGCCCCCCATGTGCGCGCCGCCCGCGAGATCGCGGCGTTGGCTATCGGGTTGGACGACCCTGCGCCGGCAAGCACCAGCGCATCGAGCTCACGCACGCGGCTCTTTGACAGCGCTTCGCGCAGACGCTTGTCGAGCACGGTGGAGAACGCGTTCTCGAGCCCGAGCACCTTGCTGGCGTGGATCTTCATGCCCTCGTGGCGGGCCACCGCCTTCGCGATGGCGGCGGGCACGTCGACCCGGGCGTGGTACGCCTCGCTGAGCAGCAAGGGGACGACCACGATCTCCTGGTGACCCTCGGCGACGAGCCGATCGACGACCTCGTCGAACCCCGGCTCGGCCAGGTCGAGGAAAGCCGTCTCGATGCGCAGGTCGGGACGCATGCATGCCACGAGCTCCGTGAGGGCGGTGATGGTGTTGGCAGAGCGCGGGTCGCGGCTGCCGTGCGCCAGGGCGATGAGTGCTGGTGCGGTCATGATGTGTGCCTCCTTCCGGGTGCTGCTGGGGTCGTGTCGGCTGATGCCGGCAGATGGTGGGTCGTACGCTGCGGGGGAGCGAGCTGGCCGATGAAGCCGAGCCGGAACGCCCTCAGACACGATCGGCACTCCCACTCGCCGTGGGTCTCGCCGTGGGGGCGAAGGTCTTCATCGGCGCAATACGGGCAGTGGAACGGGACGGCGCGGGCGGTCATCGCATGCTCCTCATCATCGAAGTGCCTTCTCGTCGGCACGGGCGACCCAGCGTGCGAACGACTCGTCGTCGTCACGCTGGTCGAGGTAGGCCCGTGAGAGCTTCTCGATGTAGTCGGGCAGATCGTCGCCGACGACCTTGTGCTGGCGGAGCTTGCGACCGAAGCCGGCCTCCAGTCCGAGAGCACCTCCGAGATGCACCTGGAAACCCTCGACCTGCTCGCCCTTGTCGTCGAGCACGAGCATGCCCTTGAGACCGATGTCGGCCGTCTGGATGCGGGCGCAGGAGTTGGGGCAGCCGTTGACGTTGACCGTGATGGGGGAGTCCAGCTCGGGCACGCGCTTCTCCAGCTCATCGATGAGCTGCGTCGCCCGATCCTTGGTGTCGACGATCGCGAGCTTGCAGAACTCGATGCCAGTGCAGGCCATCGTGTGGCGGCGCCACGACGAGGGTCGCGCCTGCAGGCCGATCGCGTCGAGGTCGGCCACTGCCGCCTCGATGTCCTTCTCCTGGATGTCGAGCACCACAAGCTTCTGGTGCGCCGTCGTGCGGATGCGGTCGGAGCCGTAGCGCTCGGCGACGTCGGCCAGCTGTGTGAGCACGGTTCCGGACACCCGACCCACGACCGGCGCGACGCCGATGTAGAACTTTCCGTCCTTCTGGCGGTGCACGCCGACGTGGTCTCCCGGGGTCTGGGGCAGCTCGGGCGACGGACCGTCGAGCATCGGCCGCTCGAGGTACTCGGTCTCCATGACCTCGCGGAACTTCTCGACGCCCCAGTCCGCAATGAGGAACTTGATCCGCGCACGGGCCCGCAGGCGGCGGTAGCCATAGTCGCGGAAGGCGCCAGCGACGGCACCCCACACCTCGGGCACCTCGTCGTCGGGGATCCAGGCGCCGAGGCGCTGCGCGAGCATGGGGTTGGTTGACAGGCCACCGCCGACCCACAGGTCCCAGCCTGGCCCGTGCTCGGGATGCACGACGCCGACGAACGCGACGTCGTTGATCTGCGGGACGGTGTCGTGCCCCGGGTTTCCGCTGATGGCGGTCTTGAACTTGCGAGGCAGGTTGGAGAAAGCCGGGTCGCCGATGTACTCGCGCTCGATCCGGGCGATCGCTCCGGTGCCGTCGATGATCTCGTCCTCAGCGATGCCGGCGACGGGTGAGCCGAGAATGACGCGGGGGCAGTCGCCGCACGCCTCCTGGGTGTGCAGGCCCACACCCTCGAGGCGCTCCCAGATCGCGGGCATGTCCTCGACCCGGATCCAGTGGTACTGCACGTTCTGGCGGTCGGTCATGTCGGCGGTGTCGCGGCCGTACGTCGTGGAGACCTCGCCGACGACACGCAGCTGCTCAGCCGTGAGCTGTCCGCCGTCGATGCGCACGCGCAGCATGAAGTAGGAGTCCTCGAGCTCTTCGGGCTCGAGCGTCGCGGTCTTGCCGCCGTCGATGCCCGGCCTGCGCTGGGTGTAGAGGCCCCACCAGCGAAAGCGTCCACGCAGGTCGCTCTTGTCGATCGAGTCGAAACCGCGGTGGGAGTAGATGTTCTCGATACGGGCGCGGACGTTGAGCGGGTTGTCGTCCTTCTTGGCCTGCTCGTTGGCGTTCAGCGGCTCGCGGTAGCCCAACGCCCATTGGCCCTCGCCGCGCGGGAGGCGTGTGCGGCGGGCGGGTGTGTTGGTGCCGGGTGCAGGTGCCATGGAGTTCCCTTGAGAAGGCAGGGGACACGGCGATCAGGGACGGGGGAGTCTCGGAGGAGTCGCCGCGCGCCTGGAGTGATGGAGATCAGTGCAGAGGTCGCGGGTTGATCAGCGACACATCATGTTGCGGGCACGACCGAGGTCGACGTGGAGTCGTCCCACGAGCAAGAGGGTCTGTGCGGCAAGCATGTAGACAGTCTGCGGAAGCGAAGACCTCACGACAAGCAACCATTCCATGATGTGAGACGCTCGTCCATATGGTGAGACTCGCGTCCTGTTCCACGCGGCGAGCGGTGACGAAATGTGGCCTGCGTCACGTGATCCGACGTCACTCAACCGGAGCAACGAGCGCCATCGTGTACGCACCGATCGCTGCCCCCACCAGCGCAGATGCGGCGGCGACGAGGGCGATGTCGAATGGCACGAGCCCGGCCGTGGCGATGCCGAGGATGACGGCGGGGTTGAGCGCCGCGATGAATCCGAGGGGAAGGACTGCACCGGTCATCACCGTTGGCACCGCAGCGTAGGCCTCGTGGGCCTCGCCGTCGATCGCGAACAGCACCCAGGTGCCGACGACGGCGAGTACTCCCGTGACGACCCCAGCGACGAGCATGCTCGGATCGGTGAACACCAGGGTGTCGCCGAGCCGGTCGCCCAAGGCCAACGCGGCGAAGCCACCGAGCACGGCACCGAGCACCTGGGCGGCCACCAGAGGCAGGATCAGCGCGGCGCCGCGTCGACCGACCAGCGTGAGGGCGACGGCCGCAGCGGGGCTGATGAGCGCCAGTCCAGACCCCTCGTCGTCAGTGTGCAACCGTGCGATCCAGGTGACGAACACCGTGATGGCCGCGACGGCAAGTACCGCTGTCGTGGCATCGGCAGCGTGCAGTGCGAGGGCAGCGATGAACGTCGTGAGGGCAGCGAGGATGGCGGCCACCGACAGGGTGCGCATTCAGTTCTCCAGGTGTGGGGTGGTGCGATCGACGATGCCCACGAGGTCAAGCCCGCGCGGGAGTGTGCCGAACGTACCGCCCCAGTCGCCTCCGAGCCGGGAGGCGCAGAACGCGTCGGCCACCGACGGGTCGCCATGCTTGACGAGGGTCGCACCCTGCAGCGCGGCCGCCATGCGGCCGGCGATGCGGCGAGCTCGCGCCTCCACGTCTGAAAGGTCTGCCAGCTCGACAAGCACCTCGTCGACGGCGGCATCGAGGCGCGAGTCCTCGCCACGAGCAGACCCAACCTCGGTGATCCATGCGTCGAGGCTCTCGGGCTCCCGCGCGAGTGCACGCAACACGTCGAGAGCGTTGACGTTGCCGCTGCCCTCCCAGATCGAGTTGAGCGGCGACTCGCGGAACAGCAGCGGCATGCCCGACTCCTCGACATACCCGTTGCCACCGAAGCACTCGAGCGCCTCCGCGACCATGAACGGGGTGCGCTTGCAGACCCAGAACTTCTCGAGCGCCAGTCCGATACGACGCAGGGCCTGCTCGTGCGCGTCGTGCGGCTTGTCGACAGCCGACGCCAGACGCATCGACACGAGCGTCGCTGCCTCGCTCTCGACGGCGAGGTCGGCGAGCACGTTGATCATGGCGGGCTGGTCGGCAAGGGTTGCGCCGAACGCCGACCGGTGCGACGTGTGCCAAGCCGCCTCCGCGAGCGCCTTGCGCATGATGCCGGCTGAGCCGAGGATGCAGTCCATCCGGGTGGCGGAGACCATCTCGATGATGGTGCGGATGCCTCGGCCCTCGTCGCCGAGTCGTACGGCCCACGTGTCGTCGAACTCCAGCTCGCTCGAGGCGTTCGAGCGATTGCCGAGCTTGTCCTTCAGCCGCACGATCGACATCGAGTTGCGACTGCCGTCGGGGCGCACGCGCGGGACGACGAAACACGTCATTCCTTCAGCGGCCTGCGCGAGCACCAGGAAGACGTCGTTCATGGGCGCAGAGGTGAACCACTTGTGGCCGGTGAGGAGGTACTCACCGTGCGTCTCGGTGGTCCTCGCGATCGTCGAGTTGCTGCGCAAGTCGGAGCCACCCTGCTTCTCGGTCATGCCCATGCCCGCGAGGAGGCCGGCCTTCTCCTGCGGCGGCCGCAGCCCGCAGTCGTATGTCCTGGGGGGGAGCCCCCCCGGCCACCGCCTGGCCCGGGCGGCGTCGGC
>NZ_JACMOM010000278.1 GCF_014378035.1 Aeromicrobium sp.
AGGACGTCGTCGCTGACGAATACGCCGACTTCACGAAAGAATTTGGCCTCCACCACGAAAGAATAACGCTACCAACGACTTTCAACGCGAAGTAGCAATTTCCAAGCCTCTATCAAATAGCGGCACCGAGCCGACCGCGGCCCGGGTGAGGCGCAGCGGCAGCCATACCCAGATCACCGTCTTGCCGAGGTGGCTGGCGATGAGGTCGACCACCTGTCGGGTGGTCGGCGGGTCCGGGTGCGTCAGGGCGGAGGTCTGGCCGATCGACCGATCCAGCACGGACAGCTGGTCCATCGCCTCGATGACGAAGTCCCGGGGGACCAGCGAGACCCTGACCCGGTCAATGGCGCCGACCGCAGGAACCACCGCCAGGGCGAGCTGCCGCTGCATGAATGCTGCAAGGAAGTAGGGGCCGTCGTACTTCTGGGTCTCGCCGGTCTGGGAGTCGCCGACGACGATACCGGGCCGGAAGATGGTGGCCGGCAGACCGTTCGCCATCGTCTTGCGGACGTGACTGGCAGAACTCCAGGACCCGGGCGGTTCCCTCGACGTTGACCCGGTGGGCTATCCCATGGGCGACAGCGAGGTCGTAGATCGTGGCCAGGTGCCAGACCTCGGTCACTTCGTCGAGAACCTTCTGGCCGGCGGGGTCGATGCCCAGCCGGGGGCAGTGATGTCGCCCTCGATCAGCTCAACACGGTTGAGCGTGTGAGGATGCTCGGACTCGATCTCATGGAGCCGGTGTTGGGCCAGCGCCAGGTGCTGGGGCTGGACCAGGCAGATGGCCCGGACTCCCTCACGCCGCGCCAGCACCCGGGGGAGCAGTGCAGATCCAAGAAACCCGGGAAAACCGGCTCTTCGAACTTAGCCGGGCATTGTGGTCTTCACGGCTGAGGCCCGCCGATATTTGCGGGTACATGCCCACCGTATCCGACGGCGTTGGTTGACCGGGTTGCGGAACCCAAAAGCGTTGCGGCCTTGGTGTTTTGCCAGGCGGTTGTAGCCCTCCGACCTGGAGTTCGAGTACCCGGTCAGGATGCCCGCTTCGATAGCCGGCCACCACGCCTCGATGGTCGCGGCCAGGCGGTGAACCTCGGGCGCATCGGTTGCGGCGGCCCGCTGGTAGAAACTGTCCAGGTGGGTCCGGATGATGTGGCGTTCGGGGTTCGTGCCGGCCAAGCTAAGGAGGCTGCGTAGCTCCTCCTTGACGGTATAGGCCTGAAGTATGAGCACCCCGGCGTCGCCGCTGTCGATCAGCGAGTTCCACATCTTCGCAAAGGAATCGGGCCGGAGCCGTTCGTGTCCGGTGAGCAGCCGGCGCCGAGCCGCCCAGGCCGGGTCGGTCTTGCGGCCGCGCCTGCCCTCGGTCTCGCGGATGACTCGTTGGCGGACCCCGGTGAGCATGTCGTTCCCGAGAGCGACCAGGTGGAACCGATCGGCCACCAGCACAGCGTTCGGCAACGCCTCCCGTGCGGCCTTGGCGTAAGACGCAGACAGGTCGATGGTCACATGGGTGATCCCTGCCCGCCACGACGCTGGCTGAGCGTTCAGCCACGCGATGGTGGCAGCGGCGCTGCGGCCCTCGATCTGGGCGAGCAGGCCGCCGGTCCCCGCGGCGTCGACAAACCCCGTATGCCATCTGTCATGGACCAGCTCCCACCGCTGCGTGTGCAGGTTCTGGGCCCACACTGGTTTGCCGCGGCGGGTTTCATCCATCCCCAACACCTTCACCTCGGGCAGTGGGGCCGCCAGCGGGACCCGGACGTGCTCGACGAAAGCGTTGTGGACGATGGGCCAGCTGGCGCCGTAGTGAGCCGCGGCTTCGGATACGCATCGCTGCTGCTCGGCAACCGCGGACCCGAGCTCGGCCCGAAACCGTGTCGTCAGCCTCGAGCGTGCCCGCACCGCAGGAAGCGACTCGGTGAACGAAGCCCGAGGGCACAACTGCTCCTTGCAGCGCCACCGCCGTTTGTGCCAGATCAGACGCAATCTCGTTGTCCCGTAGGGGATGTCCCTGGGCCTGGTACAGGCCAAACCCTTCAGGGTGACCGAGAGCACCCCACAACCGGGGCACGCCGACGCGCTCTCATCGGCGGTCACGACATGCACCACCCGGCCTCCGAACGCGTCCGAGTCGACCCGCTGGACCGCGAGGCCCTCCAGGCCAAGCAGACGCGAGGCGTCCGACACCACATCGTTTTGAACATGCTGAACGTGCGTACGCTGGAACAAGCCCGCGACCTCACCTTGTGACCATTTGCTGCTTCGACAACAGCCATGATCACCGAGGTCGCGGGTGTCCTACATCAACACCCCCGACCAGTGCTTGCCCGCTCAAGTTCGAAGAGCCACCAAACCTGGTTTCGGGGGACCAAGGGCCTCCGCAGCGCACGGCTTCGGCATGGGATTGCAGGAGTATCTCAGCAACTCTCGTTAGCTCAGCGAGGTTCTCGGCAGGTTGTGTTTGACAAATGGCCACTGCTACTTCGCGCCATTCGCCATCAGTAAGAAGTTGACGGGCATCTAAGTGTCGCCCCGGCTGCATTAGGTAGCAGGTCGCAAGGTACTCCTGCAGTCTGCGGTGCGAGAAGGTGACCTTGCCGCTTCCATCATCGTGCATATGTCGCATCACTTTCAGGGCAACCAACTCACGTA
>NZ_JACMOM010000279.1 GCF_014378035.1 Aeromicrobium sp.
CGGGTGCAGGCCAAAAGTTGTGGAGGAGCGCAGCGGGGGAAGAAGTTTTCGCTGAAACTGTGACGACGGCTTGACGCCGGCAGCACGCAGTGAACAATCCCCCAGACGAAAAGCAACAAAGTTGACGTGCGCCGACCTGCACAGTCGGGCACCAGGACTCCTCGTTCATCTGCGGATTCGCACCAGACGTTACGAACCAGCGACGCCGGCGGGGAGAGTCCGTGTCGTCATCGCGTCGGTGTCCGCCGATGACCTCAACCTCTTCTTCGGTATCGGCTCATGCGACGTAGATGCTGCGTCCGTGACCTCCGCCTGTCGTGGGAAGGACTTGTGACTGCGCGTCGAGAGCCAGGCACCTTTGAATAGGTTGCGTGTCGAGACCCGTATTGTCCGTACACTTTTAGCGCTGAAAGGCGGCTGTGGTCTGATGCCACGCACCGTGCCCTCAATTTACGCGCTCAGGGCTTCATCCCGGACGAGATCGACGAGCCAATCCGACAGCATCTGCCCGTACATCGGGTCAGGTGCCTGAGCGTGTTGATGCTCGTGCCAGCGTGCGGCCGCGGCTGGCGTCGATTGGCGCGAGATGAAGTCGGTCAGCGGACAGTCGGCGAGCACAGTTGGGTGGGGCGAGGTCCAGCGCAGAAACTGCCAGTGGTAAGTGAGTGCCCCGAGGGCGCTCCGCAACGCGTTGGTTCGAAGCGGGAAGGCGAAGCCCGCCACCCAGCGTGGCACCTTCTCTGCCGGCATCGGACGGGCGAAGAAATACCCTTGTCCCAGCGGCACTCCGAGGATGCTTGCGGCCTCTGCTATTCCGCCGTCCTCGAGTCCTTCGATCACGACGCTGACGCCAAAATCGCGTCCCATCTGGGTCAGCGCCGCGATGGTGCTCAGCGTCTCCACCGGCTTGGACCGGATGTCGACGAGCAGACCACGGTCGAGTTTGATCATGACGAAGGGCAGCGCGAAGAGGCGTTGGAGGGTGCTGTACCCCGAACCCAGATCGTCGAGGGAGAGACCCACCCCGAGGCTGAGGAGACGGTCGATTGCCTCGATCTGTACGTCGGATTCCATTGCGAGGGTTTCCAGCAGCTCCAGGCCAAGCCGGTCGGGCTCGATGCCGTGGAGCTGGATCGCGTCGCCGACCCACCGTGTACAGTCTGGATGCCGGAGCGTGGACGGCGAGATGTTCACCGACACCTTGGTTGACAGACCCTCGTCGTCCCATCGGGCGATGCAGGCGAGCGCCTCGTTCAGGCCCCGCCGGAACAGCTCGTCGAGATCGGCCTCATCCAGGGCGGGAAGGAACCGGGCCGGTGGAATCACCGTTCCGTCCGGCAGAGTCAACCGAGCCAGGGCCTCGACTCGACGGAGCCCGCCCGTGCGCAGGTCCAGCACCGGCTGCATGAACATGGACAGCCCTCCGGCGAACAAGTGATCCCGGTAGGTCTGGTCGTCAGGCACGTCCGTCGTGTCCTTCACCCTGTCGACGTGCCGGTCTACCGCTGCCTCGAGAGCGTCCAGTGCCAGCGACCACCACAGGCCCGCTGGCCGGTCCGCTCGGGCTTGACGGAGGGCGGCGTCCGCTCGATGAAGGAGGGAACCAGCCGCACCGTCACCCGCGATGCGAGCCAGTCCCATGCTCAGATCGATGGTGCAGTCCTGGTCCAGATCCTGGCCTGTGAACGTGAAGGGGGTCTCCACGGCCTCGTGCAGGCGCCCCAGTGAGTCCTCCAACCGAGTTCCTTCATCGATGTTCTCAAGGACGACGGCGAACCGGTCACCGCCGAGGCAGGCCAGAAAGTCACCTTCCGCCAGCCGCTCTCGCATCCGGCGTCCGAGTTGTTTGAGCAGGCTGTCGCCCGCCTTATACCCAAAAGCGCCGTTGATCGATCGGAGCGCGACGACGTCGACCAGGGCCAGGGCTGCACCTCGGCCTGGCCTGCGTGTGGACAAGTGCTGGTCCAGGGCGCGGCGGTTCGGCAAGCTGGTCACCGGATCATGGCCGGCCTGGAACTGCAATCCCTCCTGATGTGCCATGCGCGCGGTGACGTCGCGCTGGACGCTGACGAAGTGGGTGATCGTTCCGGCCTCGTCTCGGAGAGGCCGGATGCTTAGACTGTTCCAGAACGGGAAACCGTCCTTTCGGTAGTTGAGGATGTCCCCCTCGTACGGTTCCCCGCAGCTCAACGCCCGCCGGATTGCCGCCGTGATTACAGGGTCCGACCCAGGCCCCTGCAGAATGCGGCAGTTGAGGCCGAGCATCTCGGCCTCCTCATAGCCCGTAATGGCGGTGAAGGACTTGCTCGCGTGAAGAATTCTCTGCTGCGGATCGGTAATCAAGGACGCCTGGGACGTGGCAGCGAATGCGCGGGCTAACAC
>NZ_JACMOM010000280.1 GCF_014378035.1 Aeromicrobium sp.
GCAGGAGCAGGAGCAGGAATTGGGACGCTGTTCGCGGCCCTGGCGGGGGAGCACGTCGACGGACACGACTATGCCGGTGCGGCCGTGGCCAGCGGAGCCGTCGGCGTGCTCGGCAGCCGCGCTGTCGAGGCTGACTGCGTCGTCGTCCCGGACGTCACCGACGCGCTGGCCCGGCTGGCACAGTGGAACATCGACCAGCTCGACGTGCAGACCATCGGCGTCACGGGCTCACAGGGCAAGACCGGGGTCAAGGACCTGCTGGCGCACGTCCTGCACGACACCGGCGCGACCGTGGCCCCGGTCGGATCGTTCAACAACGAGCTCGGCGTGCCACTCACGGTGCTGCGGGCCGATCGCTCCACACGGTTCCTGGTGGTCGAGATGGGTGCCCGCGGGGTGGGCCACATCGCCCACCTGTGCCGCATCGCTCCGCCAACCGTCGGCGTCGTGCTCAATGTGGGCCACGCGCACATCGGCGAGTTCGGATCGCCCGAGGCCATTTCGCAGGCGAAAGGCGAGCTTGTCGAGGCGCTGCCCGCCGGGGGAGTGGCGGTGCTCAATGCTGACGACCCGCTGGTGTCGCCGATGGCCCGCCGCACCCGGGCGCGGGTTCTCACGTTCGGCGGCTCCGGAGATGTCGTCCCGGGTCCCGTGACGGTGGACGACGACGGCAGTCCGCACTTCACCCTCACCCACGAGGGCATCAGTGCCGACGTTGTGGTGCCGCAGATGGGTGCGCACCACGCCATCAACGCCGCTGCGGCCGCGGCCGCAGCGCTGGCGGTGGGCCTGGACCTGGTGACGATTGCCGCGCGGCTCTCGACAGCCCGCGCCGCGTCGCCGATGCGGATGGAGCGCCACGACCGTGCCGACGGTCTCGTCGTCATCAATGATGCCTACAACGCCAACCCCGAGTCCATGACCGCCGCGCTACGTTCCGTGGCGTCCATCGCGCGCGGTCATGGTGTGGCGGTGCTGGGGGGAATGCTCGAGCTCGGCGACGACAGCTCGGGCTCGCACCTGGAGATCGGCCGACTGGCCGCCGAGCTCGGCTTCACCCGCGTCGTCGTCGTCGGCGAGGGAGCCCGCGGCATCGCCACCGGTGCCGGCCCGATCGCCGAGTGGGTGCCCGATGTCGACGTGGCGGTTCGCACACTCTCCGCGAGCCTGACCGGGGACGAGGTCGTTCTTGTGAAAGCATCGAGGGGCGAACGGCTCGAGCGTGTTGCGCTTGCCCTGCTGCAGAGCTGACGGGCACACGGCCCGGGCCGACCAACACATGCTGCTGAAGGGACCCACGACGCGATGAAGGCCATCCTGATAGCGGGAGCGTTCTCGCTGCTGGGCACCCTCATCGGCACCCGATTCGCGATCAAGGTCCTCGTCGCCAAGGGCTACGGTCAGCTGATCCGCGACGACGGCCCCACGTCCCACCACACCAAGCGCGGCACCCCCACGATGGGTGGACTCATCATCATCGTGTCGGTGGTTCTCGGTTACCTCGTGGCGAAGCTCGTCACCGGCATCTCGAGCGACTTCAAGCCCGGGTGGGCCCCGACCGCCTCGGCCCTGTTGCTGCTGTTCCTGTTCGTCGGGCTCGGGGCGATCGGCTTCCTCGACGACTTCATCAAGGTGTCCAAGCAACGCAGCCTCGGGCTGCGCAGCAAAGCCAAGTTCATCGGGCAGATCGTCATCGGCCTGATCTTCGCGAGCCTCGCGATCGGGTTGGAGGACGACACCGGCCGCACCCCGATCACGCATGCCGTGTCCTTCACCCGCGACTTCCAGGGGTGGAAGCTGCCGACTGTGCTCCTGCTCGTCTGGGTGCTTCTGCTCATCGCCGGTGCGAGCAACGGCGTCAACCTCACCGACGGGCTCGACGGGCTCGCCACCGGTGCGTCGGTCATGGTGTTCGGTGCCTTCGTCTTCATCAACATCTGGCAGAGCAACCAGAACTGCTCGTTCAACCCCGGCACCAAGTGCTACGAGGTGCGCGACCCGCTCGACCTCGCCGTGGTGGCGTCAGCCCTCACGGGTGCCTGCTTCGGATTCCTGTGGTGGAACGCCTCACCGGCCAAGATCTTCATGGGTGACACCGGTTCGCTCTCGCTCGGCGGGGCCATGGCCGGCTTCGCGCTGATGACCCGCACCGAGCTGCTGCTCGTCGTGATCGGCGGGCTCTTCGTCGCGATCACCGCGTCGGTGATCCTGCAGGTCGGCTGGTTCAAGGTGTCAGGGGGCAGGCGCATCTTCCGCATGGCGCCCCTCCAGCACCACTTCGAGCTGCTCGGATGGGCCGAGATCACGATCGTCGTCCGGTTCTGGATCATCAGCGGGCTGTGCGTGGCGACGGGCCTCGGAATCTTCTACGCCGAGTGGGTCAGCGGTGTATGACGACTCCTGATCTGGCACATCTGGGTCGAACGTCGTCGTGGGAGGGGGTCCGCGCCGTCGTGGGCGGGTTCGGGGTAAGTGGCTTCGCGGCCGCTGACACCCTGCAGCACCTCGGCGCCGACGTCGTCGTGCTCGACGACTCCGCCGACCCCGCGTTGCAGGACAAGGCCACCCTCCTGGAGATCCTCGGAGTCGACGTACGCCTGGGCCCGGGCTCGACCGCGGCCCTGCCCGAGATCGTCGACGTCGTGGTCACGTCTCCAGGGTGGCGACCGTCCACGCCCCTGCTCCTGGAGGCCGTGGCACGTGGCATCCCGGTCTGGGGCGAGGTCGAGCTTGCCTGGCGGCTACGCGGTGACAACCCCGTGCCCTGGCTCGCAGTCACGGGCACCAACGGCAAGACCACGACCGTGCAGATGCTCGAGTCGATCCTGCGGGCGGAGGGCCTGCGCGCGATGGCGGTCGGCAACGTCGGCACGCCGGTGCTGCAGGCGGTCATGGACCCCGAGCCGTTCGACGTCCTGGCCGTCGAGCTCTCGAGCTACCAGCTGCACTGGAGCTCGTCGTTGTCCGCAGAGGCCAGCGCGGTGCTCAATGTCGCGCCCGACCACCTCGACTGGCACGGCGACATCGCCGCCTACACCGCCGACAAGAGTCGCATCTACGATCGCGCGCAGCTGGCTTGCGTCTACAACGTCCAGGACCCCACGACCGAACGTCTGGTCGAGGAGGCCGAGGTCGTCGAGGGGTGCCGGGCCATCGGCTTCACGCTGGGCATCCCGGCACCGGGCATGATCGGGCTCGTCGACGACGCGATCGCCGACCGCGCATTCGTCACCGGCCGGGTCTCGAACGCAGCCGAGCTCGGCAGCATCTGGGACATCGGCAGGCCTGTCTCCGCCGCCTCCGCTGTCTCCGCCGCCTCCGTGGGCGACACTCCGGCGCCAACGCCTGCGCCTCACGTCGTGGCCAACGCCCTCGCCGCGGCCGCCCTCGCCCGGGCCCACGGCGTGTCACCCCGCGCCGTCCGTGACGGGCTCCGGGCGTTCACGCCCGACGCGCACCGCATCGCCGACGTCGACACCATCGACGGCGTGCGGTTCATCGACGACTCCAAGGCCACCAACCCCCACGCGGCCCTCGCCTCCCTGCGCAGCTTCGACCATGTCGTCTGGATCGCCGGCGGCCTCGCCAAAGGGGCACACTTCGGCGACCTCGTCACGAGCGCGCGCGACCGGCTCCGGGCGGCGGTCCTCGTCGGCACCGACCGCTCGGTCATCGCCGAGGCGCTCCGCCGACACGCGCCGGAAGTCCCCGTCGTGGAGGTCGACACCGGCGAGACTGATCCGATGGATCGCGTCGTGGAGGTTGCGGCCTCGTTCGCCCGCGAGGGCGACACGGTGCTGCTGGCTCCCGGTTGCGCATCCATGGACCAGTTCCGCAGCTACGCGGCACGAGGCGAGAGCTTCGTCTCGTCGGTGCGCAGGCTTCATGACCGGTCCTGAGGGTTTCCAGTTCAGAGTTGCCGACTCAGAAGGATCACGATGACGCGGAGCAGCCGCCCATGAGTGCCACGGCCAACCGTCGCTCCCCGGCGTTCATCGAGGCGGCGCGCCGCACGCTCGAGCGCCCTCTCGCGTCCTACCAGCTCGTGCTGGGCAGCTCGGCGCTGCTGCTGGGGCTGGGGCTCATCATGGTGCTCAGCGCCAGCTCGGTGTTCGCTCTCACCAACTACGGCAACTCGTTCGCGATCGTGGTGCGGCAGCTGCTCTTCGCGGGGCTCGGCATCGCGGGGGCAGTGGCGGCCGCCCGTATTCCGATGACCCTGCTGCGCAAGCTGGCCCGCCCGTTCCTGGCGGTGTCGGTGGTGCTGATCCTGGCGACGTACATCCCCGGAGTCGGCATCGACGTCCAGGGCAACCGCAACTGGTTGCCGCTCTTCGGTGGTTTTCAGCTACAGCCCTCGGAGTTCGCCAAGCTGGCTCTCGTGCTGTGGATCGCCGACCTCTACGCGCGGCGGCAGAAGTATCTGCGCACTCCTCGCTACGTCCTGACCCCCATGGTCCCTGGCGCCCTCGGCGTCACCGGACTCGTCGTCGGCCAGCACGATCTCGGCACCGCCCTCGTGCTGTTCGCGCTGATCGTCGGCATGCTGTGGGTCGCGGGTCTGCCGGCCAAGCAGATGACCGGCATCCTTGCCGGGCTGTTCGGCATCCTGCTGGTCGCGGTCATCACCTCGCCGCACCGTGTCGACCGGCTGCTCAACTTCACGAACCCGCTGTCGGATGCCAGCGGAGCCGGCTTCCAGTCGATCCACAGCAGCATGGCGCTCGCGCGCGGGGGCTTCTGGGGCGTGGGGCTCGGCGGGAGCAGGCAGAAGTGGGGGTCGCTGCCCGAGGCCCACACCGACTTCATCCTCGCGGTCATCGGCGAGGAGCTCGGCCTTCTCGGCACGCTCGTCATCCTGACGCTGTTCATCGTGCTGGCGTTCGCCGGTATCCGCATCGCGGGCCGCACCCGCGACCCGTTCGTCCGCTACACCGCCGCCGGCATCACGATCTGGATCATGGTCCAGGCTGTCATCAACATCGGCATGGTGCTGGGCCTCCTGCCGGTCATCGGAATCCCGTTGCCACTCATCTCCTACGGGGGGTCGAGCCTCCTCGTGACCCTCGTGGCCATGGGGGTGCTGGTCAACTGTGCCAAGACCGAGCCCGGAGCCCGCCGAGCCCTTGCCGCGGGGAAGGCCAACCGCGCGCGGGGCAGCATGGCCCGGAGCCGATGACGGTGCGCGCGCTGCTCGCCGGTGGAGGCACGGCCGGACACACCTCGCCGCTCCTGGCCACCGCCGCTGTCCTGAGTGCAGACGGTGTCCAGATCACGTGTCTCGGCACCCCGAGGGGGCTTGAGGTGACGCTGATCCCGCAGGCCGGGTATGCCCTCGAACTCGTCCCACCGGTACCCCTGCCGCGTCGTCCAGGCAAAGCGCTCGTACAGGTTCCGGGCCGCCTCCGGGCCGCCGTCAAGGCCACCGGTGAGGTCGTCGACCGGGTGCGCCCCGATGTCATCGTCGGGTTCGGCGGGTACGTGTCGGTTCCGGCCTACCTCGTCGCCCGCCGCCGGCACATCCCCCTCGTCGTCCACGAGGGCAACGCGATCCCCGGCATCGCCAACAAGCTGGGCGCCCGATTCACCGGCAATGTCGCCACCAGCTTTCCCGACACCGACCTGCCGCACGCGCACTACATCGGTCTGCCCATCCGGCGCGAGATCTCCGGCCTCGACAGGGTCGCCCTGCATGCACAGGCGCTCGCGCACTTCGGCCTGGACCCCGACCGGCCCACCCTGCTGGTCACGGGGGGCTCGCAGGGTGCGCGCCGCATCAACCAGACGATGTCGGCGGCCGCGCGTGACCTCGCCGACGCGGGGGTCCAGGTTCTCCACGCAGCAGGCCGGCCCGACGAGGTCTCGATCCACCCGCGCGACGGCGACCCGCCCTACATCGTGGTGCCGTTCATCGACCGCATGGATCTGGCCTACGCCGCAGCCGATCTCATCGTGTGCCGGGCGGGCGCCAACACCGTCACCGAGGTGGCCGCCGTGGGGCTGCCTGCCGCCTTCGTGCCCCTGCCGATCGGCAACGGCGAGCAGGCCCACAACGCGCACCCCGTCGTCGAGGCGGGCGGGGCTCTGCTGATCGACGACGGCGCGCTGACTCCCGCCTGGATCGACAACGTTGTCATTCCGCTCGTCTCCCATCCCGGCCGTCTGGCGGCGATGTCGAAGGCGGCGGCGGGCATCGTGCCGCGCGATGCCGACGAGCGCCTCGCCGCGATGATCTTGAGGGCTGCCCGCACGTGAAGATCCCCGTCCCCTCCTCGATCCCGCCCGCCACCGAGCTCGGCCACGTCCACTTCATCGGCATCGGTGGCGCAGGCCTCTCGGCGATCGCGCGACTGATGGCCCAGCAGGGCGTCACCGTCAGCGGGAGCGACGCCGCCGACTCCACCGTGCTCCGCGCCCTCGCCGACGAGGGCATCACGTGTCACGTCGGCCAGGACGCCTCCCACCTTGCGGGAGCCGACACCGTCATCGCGTCCACCGCGGTGCGCGACGACAATCCCGAGGTCGTCGAGGCGCAGCGGCTCGGGCTGCGTCTGTGGCCGCGATCGGCTGGGATGCGGTCGGTCATGCAGGGCCGCCGCACGATCGCCGTCGCAGGCACCCACGGCAAGACCACCACCACCGCGATGCTGACGTGTGCGCTCATCGCGGCCGGTGCTGAGCCGTCGTTCGCGATCGGGGCCGAGGTGGCAAGCCTGGGCGCGAATGCCCGGCTCGGCAGCAGCGACCTGCTGGTCGCGGAGGCCGACGAGAGCGACGGCGCCTTTCTGGTCTACGCCCCCGAGGGCGCAGTCGTCACCAACGTCGACGCCGACCATCTGGACAACTACGGCACCGTCGAGGCCTACGCCGCCGCGTTCGACCAGTTCGTCACTGCGGTCACCGGGTTCCTGGTCCTCAATGCCGACGATCTCGGCTCACGGGCGCTGGCGACGGCGGCCCGTGGGCAGGGGTTGGAAGTGCTCGTGGCCGGTTTCGCCGACGATGCCGACCTTCGTGGCCACGATCTGGTCATCGACGGATCGACGTCGACGTTCCACGCATCGCTGCACGGTGTCAGCCTCGGCGCGGTGCACCTCGCGGTGCCGGGAGCCCACTACGCCCAAGATGCGCTGCTCGCGCTCGGCACGGGTCTGCTTCTCGGTCACGATGTCGACCAGCTCGTCGCAGGCCTCGCGGCCTACACAGGTGCCAACCGCCGGATGCAGCTGCTCGGCGAAGCCGGCGGGGTGCGGGTCTATGACTCCTACGCCCACCATCCCACCGAGATCCGGGCCGACCTGGCCGCTGCCCGCGCGATCGCCGACGGCGCCCGCCTCGTCGTCGCCTACCAGCCGCACCTCGTGAGTCGGACGCGTCTCTACGGCGCACAGATGGGTGTCGCCCTGTCGGCGGCCGACCGTGTGCTGGTTGCCGACATCTACCTCGCCCGCGAAGATCCCGACCCGGCGGTCACCCCGGCACTGATCATCGACGCGGTCGTCGGTCCAGAAGCCACCGCCGGGGGTCCAGTCGGCACTCTTCCCGCCGTGCTGCTGTCCGGGCTGCGCGCAGGCGATCTGCTCCTGACCCTCGGCGCCGGCGACATCACCACGGTCGGCCCGGCGGTGCTGGCAGTCTTGACGCACGGGCGTCGACCGTGAGCGACGCACGGTTTGCCGCAGGTCTTCGCGAGTCCCGGCGGGGGAGATGGAAGCGCATGGCGATCGGGTTCCTGGCCGCCGTCGCGCTGGCCGCGCTCGTCTGGCTCGTGTTCTTCTCGCGAGTCCTCGCCGTGAGCAGCGTCGCCATCGACGGCGAGAGCACCTTGAAGGAGTCGCAGATCCGGACCGCGGCATCGGTCAGGGGCGGTCAGCCGCTGGCGCGTCTCGACACCGAGGCGATCGAGGGTCGCGTCGCCTCGCTCAAACGTGTCCAGGACGTCTCGGTAGCGCGATCATGGCCCCACACCGTCACGATCACGGTGCTGGAGCGCAAGGCCGTCGCCTGGATGTCGATCGGCGGGACCATCCGCGGTCTCGACCGGTACGGGGTCGACTTCCGCACCTACCCGTCGCCGCCCAAGCGACTCATCGAGGTGAAGGTGGTGGTGGTCGGCTCCCGTGAGCGTCAACAGACGCTCGGGGCTGTCGCCTCCGTCGTCCGGCTGATCGAGACGAAAGACCCCGCGTTGCGCAGGCGCGTGCAGTTGGTCAGTGCCAGCTCGAAGGACTCGATCGAGCTCGATCTCACCAGCGGACGCACCGTCATGTGGGGGAGCAGGGCCGAGCCCACCCGCAAGCTGTCGGTGCTACGCCCGTTGCTGCGCATCAAGGCGTCCCGCTATGACGTCAGTGCCCCTGACCAACCGACGACCAAGAAGTAGCGGCTTGACTGCCGCGGCGTGTCGCGCGGTTAGCGGCATGTCGTCGCGTACCGTTTCCGGAAGTAGCAGGTTGACATAACTATAAACCTCTACTTCAGAGTTAGAGTTTCGATTCCCTCGGAAGGGACACACGATGGCGGTTCAGAACTACCTCGCCGTGATCAAGGTCGTCGGCATCGGCGGAGGCGGCGTCAACGCTGTCAACCGCATGATCGAGATCGGGCTCAAGGGAGTCGAATTCATTGCCATCAACACCGACGCGCAGGCGTTGTTGATGAGCGACGCCGACGTCAAGCTCGACGTCGGCCGCGACTCGACCCGTGGCCTCGGCGCAGGGGCAAACCCCGAGATCGGCAAGCGCGCCGCTGAGGACCACGCTGAGGAGATCGAGGCCGCCATCAAGGGCGCCGACATGGTCTTCGTGACGGCTGGTGAGGGTGGCGGAACCGGAACCGGTGGCGCCCCGGTCGTCGCCCGTATCGCCCGGTCGCTCGGCGCGCTCACGATCGGTGTCGTGACCCGGCCGTTCAAGTTCGAGGGACGCAACCGTTCGGGCCAGGCCGACGTCGGCATCCTGGCGTTGCGCGAAGAGGTCGACACCCTCATCGTCATCCCCAATGACCGGCTGCTCTCGATCAGTGACCCCAATGTCAGCCTGCTCGACTCGTTCCGGCAGGCCGACCAGGTCCTGCACCAGGGAGTCTCGGGCATCACCGACCTCATCACCACGCCCGGCCTCATCAACCTCGACTTCGCCGACGTCAAGTCGGTCATGTCCGATGCGGGCTCGGCCTTGATGGGTATCGGATCGGCGCGTGGTGAGCACCGCGCCGCCGTCGCCGCCGAGAGTGCGGTCTCCAGCCCGCTCCTCGAGGCCTCGATCGAGGGCGCCCGGGGGGTGCTGCTGTCAATTGCCGGCGGCTCCGACCTCGGACTGTTCGAGATCAACGAGGCGGCCCGTCTCGTCGCCGCCGCCGTTCATCCCGACGCCAACATCATCTTCGGTGCTGTCATCGATGACGCGCTCGGCGACGAGGTGCGGGTCACCGTCATCGCGGCCGGGTTCGACGGAGGAGAGCCCAAGCTGCGCGACTCCACCCAGCCAGCGCTCCTCAAGGACGTTGATCGCCCGGCGCCGGACGCCACGTCCGTCCCGCCGACTGCCGAGAGCTTCCTCGAGCCAGATCCGTATCTTGACGGCGACGGCACCGGGCACGTCACCCGCAGGCCGAGGGACGGTTCCGGCAACACCCCGGCGCCGCCAGAGCCGCTGTCGACCGACTACGGCGACGACCTCGACGTGCCTGACTTCTTGCGCTGACCAGACCGGGTGTTCCTACATCGCGAGACAGTCGGGCGGGTCGAGCTCGCCTTCACCGACCGTGAAGGCGGGCTCAGCGTCGGCCCCTGGACATCGCTGAACCTCAGCACCTCCAACGGCGACGATTCCGCGGTCGTGCAGCACAACATCGACCTGCTCGCCGCTGAGCTCGAGCTCGACCGTCTCGTGCGCATGACTCAGGTGCACGGTGCCGACGTCGTGTGGGCCGATGAGGTGCCCGACGGGCAGATCCCGGTCGCCGATGCACTGCTGACCGACCGGCCGGGGGTTGGAGTGCTCGTGAGGGTCGCCGACTGCACTCCGGTCATCCTGGTCGGTCTCGACGAACCGGTCGCGGGCGTCGTCCACTGTGGACGCGAGGGGTTGGTCAGGGGGGTCGTCATGGCTGCGGTGGCGGCCATGCGTGAACGGGGCACCGAGTCGATGGAGGCGTGGGTCGGACCACGCGCGTGCGGATCCTGCTACGAGCTGCCCGAGGACATGGCCGACGCAGTGGCCGCTGTCGTCCCAGAGGCACGGTCGACGACCTCGTGGGGCACCGCCGCGGTCGACGTCGGCGCGGGCGTCGTCGCTCAGCTGCGTGCCCTCGGAATCCCCACCACCGACATCGGCGCGGACCAATGCACCATCGAGGACCAACGGTTCTTCTCCTACCGTCGCCAAGGCCAGGCTTCCGGCCGGTTCGGCGCGATCGCGGTCGTCCGATGAGCCGCCGCGACGACATCGCCGCGGGGCTCGCCGAGACCGAGCAGCGCATCGTTTCCGCCTGCGAGACGGCTGGCCGCCCTCGGGACGACATCACGCTCGTCGTCGTCACCAAGACACATCCCGCCTCCGACGTCGAGATCCTGGCCGATCTCGGCGTGGTCGACGTGGGTGAGAACCGTCATCCCGAAGCCGGCGACAAGGCCGCAGAGGTCGATCGTCCTCTGCGCTGGCACTTCCTCGGTGCGCTGCAGACCAACAAGGCGGGGGCGGTCGCCCGCTACGCCGACGTCGTGCACAGCGTCGATCGGGCCAAGCTCGCGCACTCGCTCGCCAGGGGTGCTGAGGCCGCAGGTCGCACCCTCACCTGCCTGATCCAGGTCGACTTCGACGCGACCGACCCGGGACGCGCCGGTGTCGTGCCCGCGGGCATACCCGACCTCGCCTCGGCGATCGCCGACGCAGGCAGTCTCGTGCTCGGAGGCCTCATGACGGTCGCCCCGTTGGGCGACGACCCGACGCCGCACTTCGAGCACCTCCGGCGACTCTCCGAAGAGCTGAGGGCAGATCGACCGGACGCCTCCATCCTGTCCGCTGGCATGAGCGGTGACTTCGAGCAGGCGATAGCCGCTGGCGCGACACACCTGCGCATCGGGCGTTCGATACTCGGTACGCGTGGTTCCACCGGGTAGCCTCAGAGTTGTCATTTCCGATCGCACACACGGAGTTCTCATGGCTGGCGCAATGCGTAAGGTCGGCGAATACCTCGGCCTGGTCGAACAGGCCGACTTCGACGAAGAGTTCGAAGATGACGGCGACGACCGCAAGACGGTGAGCAGGCAGCCCGCTGTCGTTCGCCCGACACCTGTCACCAGCATCGACGAGCACCGTCGGCCCGAGCGTCGTGCCTCCACGCCCTCCGACCTCGCCCGCATCGAGACCGTCACGCCGCGCACCTACAACGACGCGCGCACTGTCGGCGACCACTACCGCTCCGGCGTGCCCGTCATCATGAATCTGTCCGAGATCGACGACGACGACGCCAAGCGTCTTGTCGACTTCGCTGCCGGCCTCGTCTTCGCGGTGCACGGTTCCATCAATCGCGTGACCGCCAAGGTCTTCCTCCTGTCGCCCGCCAACATCACGGTGACCGACGAGGACAAGCAGCGAATCGCTGCCGGCGGCTTCTACAACCAGAGCTGACGGATGGCCACAGTCGGCAGCATTCTCTACTTCATCCTCTGGGTCGCCATCTTGTTGCTGATTGCCCGGTTCGTGCTCGACTGGGTGCAGATGCTGGCACGCCAGTGGCGGCCGCGGGGTGTCGTGGCGGTCATGTGCGAAGGCATCTACTCCGTCACCGATCCGCCGCTGCGCACGGTGCGGGGCGTCATCCCGCCGATCCGGCTCGGATCGGCTCTGCTCGACCTGTCTCCGATGATCCTGTTGTTTGCGCTCTACATTCTCCAGCGCATCGTGCTGGCGATCTTCTCCTGATGCCTGACCAGAGTGTCGTCAAACACGCCGTGCGAAGCGGGGCAGGTGTGGCAGAAGTGAAGGGCGACGGAGTACGGTGGAGGCTCAGTGTCTCCACGACTATTCCGAACCCCGAGGTGAACTCATGCCGTTGACGCCAGAGGACGTGCGTAACAAACGTTTTACGCCTGTCCGTCTTCGCGAAGGCTATGACATGGGCGAAGTCGATCAGTTTCTCGACGAGGTCGAGGCCGAGCTCGAACGGCTCACGGTCGAGAACGAAGAACTTCGCGCCAAGGTAGCTGCCGTATCGACCGGAGAACCCACCGGTCTCATCCCCGCGATCTTGCCGGCAGCGCCGGCTCAAGAGACCGCGCCGACCCCGGCCGTGCAGGAGCCCGTGCAGCAGTACACGCCGCCTCCCGCTCCCGAGCCGGAGCCGATCCCGGCAGCACCCGTGGCCGCTCCCGCACCCGTGCGTACCTCGTCGATGGGCGATGCGTCGTCCGCGGCAGCACGACTCCTCGAGATCGCCTCCACCAACGCCGACCAGCTCATGGACTCCGCGAAGGAAGAGGCCGACCGTATGGTCGGTGAGGCCCGTTCCAAGGCTGAGCGCATCACCAACGAGGCGCGTGGCAAGGCCGATCGACTCGAGACCGACGCCCGTATCCGCGCGCAGAAGCTCGACGACGAGACCAATGAGCGTCGTCAGCAGGCCGTGGCCACGATCGAGCGCGATCGCTACGAGATCCAGCGCGAGGTCGAGCATCTGCGGGCGTACGAGCGCGAGTACCGCGCGCGCCTCAAGAACTACTTCCAGAGCCAGCTCGACCAGCTCGCTGCCAACGAGAGCACCAGCAGCTCGACGCCCGTCCAGGCTCCGGCCGAGGCGGCCCCGCGCCGGCTCCGGTCGCTGCTTGGCGACGACGAGAGCTACTGAGCCTCACCAGCTGAACCCGTCGAAGGGCCCGTCACCGATCAGGTGGCGGGCCCTTCGCACGTCTTCTCATTGCTCCCGGGACGACGAACGACGAGGGCCGGGGCTTGCCGCATCGACCGATGGACGAAGCATCATCGGTCGGGTTCTCCTCCGTCGCACGACGAGCGGTCGAAGCTCGGCTAGGCCTTGGACAGGGTGAAGGCGAAGCCGAGCTCTTCGTCGGAGAAGGTGCCTTCGCCGGTCACGGCGCCCTCGGACGCGGTGATGCTGGTGGCAAGCACCTCGTCGGCGATCTCGGACTCGTGGCCGCGCAAGGCGTCGGCGATGGGTCCGGCCGCCGACCACGAGAGCGTGATGCGATCGCTGATGTCCAGACCAGAGGACTTGCGAGCCTCCTGGATGACCCGGATGGCCTCACGGGCGAACCCGGCGCGTCGCAGGTCGTCGTCGAGCTCGAGGTCGAGGGCCACGGTTTCTCCCTGGTCGTTGACGACCGACCAACCCTCACGCGGACGCTCGGAGATGATGACGTCGTCAGGCCCGACCTCGACCGTTGACCCGTTGACCTGCATCGACGCGGCGCCGTGAGCACCCAACGCCGCGGCCAGGTCCGTCGCGTCGGCGGCGGCGATCGCGGCGGCGACCAAGGGCGTCTCCTTGCCGAACCGCTTGCCGAGGTTGCGGAAGTTGCCCTTCGCGGAGTGGTCGACGAGCGCGCCCCCGGCGTTGGCGAGCGACTCGAGGGTGCCGACGTTGAGCTCTTCACACACTTGCGCGCGAAGGTCTTCGCCGAGCTGCTGCCACGCACCCGACGCGACGAGGGCGCGACGCAGCGGCTGGCGGGTGCGAACCTTGGCCTCGGCGCGGGCGGCGCGCCCGAGCTCGGTGACACGTCGCGCGAGGTCGACGCGCGCGCCGAGGCCCTCGACGATGAGACTCTCATCGGTCACCGGCCAGGTGGCGAGGTGCACCGAGGCTGGGGCGTCGACCGTTACTGGTCGGATGACGTCCTGCCACACACGCTCGGCAATGAAGGGTGTCAGAGGCGCGAGGAGGCGCGTGAGCACGTCGAGCGTCTCGTGCAGCGTGGCGAGGGCTGCGGTGTCGCCGCGCCAGAACCTGCGGCGCGAGCGGCGCACGTACCAGTTCGACATGTCATCGACGAAGCCGGCGATGCGGGCCCCGGCAGTCTGCGTGTCGAACGACTCCAGCGCCGTCGTGACGTCCCGAGTGAGCGTGTGCAGCTCGGACAGCAGCCACTGGTCGAGCACCTCACGCTCGGCGACCGGCGGGACGTCGCCCGTGGTCGGGCTCCACCCCTCGCCGGCGGCGCCGGCATAGAGCACGTGGAACGCCGTGGTGTTCCAGTAGGTCAGGAGCACCTTGCGCACGATCTCGGACAACGCGCCATGACCGATGCGGCGCGCCGACCACGGTGATCCGGAGCAGGCCATGAACCAACGCAGGGCGTCGGCGCCGTGCTCGTCCATGAGCGGCATCGGCAGCAGGATGTTGCCGAGGTGCTTGCTCATCTTGCGTCCGTCCTCGGCCAGGATGTGCCCGAGGCAGACAACGTTCTCGTACGAGCTCTGGTCGAAGACGAGCGTCCCGACGGCCATGAGCGAGTAGAACCACCCGCGGGTCTGGTCGATGGCTTCGCAGATGTACTGCGCGGGGTAGGCCTGCTCGAATTTTTCCTTGGAGCCCGGGACGTGCGGGTAGCCCCACTGGGCGAAGGGCATCGAACCGGAGTCGAACCATGCGTCAATGACGTCGGGGACGCGGCGGTAGGTGCCGGGCGTGTCCTCGATCTCGAAGGTGACGTCGTCGATGTAGGGACGGTGCGGGTCGAGGTCGGCAAGGTCGCGACCGGTCAGCTCGGAGAGCCTCGAGAGCGAGTCGACGCAGACGAGCAGGGTCGGATCGACGTCGTTGCGCCAGATCGGCAGCGGCGTTCCCCAGTAGCGACTGCGTGACAGGGACCAGTCGATGTTGTTGTTGAGCCAGTCGCCGTAGCGGCCGTTCTTGATCGTCTCGGGGAACCAGTTGGTGCCGGCATTCTCGGCGAGGAGCTGGTCCTTGACTGCCGTGGTGCGGATGTACCAGGCGGGCAGCGCGTAGTACATCAGCGGCGTGTGGCAGCGCCAGCAGTGTGGGTACGAGTGCTCGTACGCCAGCTCGTGGAACATCAGTCCGCGGGCGGTGAGGTCGTCGGCGAGCACACGGTCGGCAGTCTTGAAGAACATCCCGCCGACGAGCGGCACGTCGGCCTCGAAGTGCCCATCGGCGGTGATCGGGTTGACGATGGGGAGGCCGTACGCCTTGCTGACTGCCATGTCGTCCGCTCCGAAGGCGGGGGACTGGTGCACCAGTCCCGTACCGTCCTCGGTCGTGACGTAGTCAGCGAGCACGACGAAGTGGGCCTCGGAGGCACCCTGCCCATCATCGCCACCGGGGAAGGTCACGAAGTCGAACGGCCGTTGGTACGTCCAACGCTCCATGTCGCGTCCGGAGAACGACTCGCCGGTCGAGGTGAAGCCCTCGCCCAACGCCTTGGCCAGCAACGGCTCGGCGACGACAAGGGTCTCTTGACCATCCGATGCAAGCACGTAGGTGACGTCGGGGTTGACGGCGACGGCGGTGTTGGAGACCAGCGTCCACGGGGTGGTGGTCCAGACCAGCATGGACGCCTTGCCGGCGTACGGTCCCGAGGTCAGCGGGAACCGGACATAGACCGAGGCGTCCGTGATGGTTTCGTAGCCCTGCGCGAGCTCGTGGTCGGACAACGTGGTGCCGCATCTCGGGCAGTAGGGCGCGACGCGGAAGTCCTCGGTGAGCAGGCCCTTGTCGAAGATCGTCGAGAGAGCCCACCAGACGCTCTCGACATATGACGGCTCCATCGTGCGGTAGGGGTGCGCCATGTCAACCCAGTAGCCCATCCGGTCGGTCATCTCCTCGAAGAGATCGACGTTGCGCACCACGGCCTCGCGGCACCGAGCGTTGAACTCGGCGATGCCGTAGGCCTCGATGTCTGGCTTGCCGTTGAAACCGAGCTCCTTCTCCACCGCGATCTCGACCGGCAGGCCGTGGCAGTCCCACCCTGCCTTGCGATCGACGTGATAGCCCTGCATGGTCTTGAACCGCGGAAAGATGTCCTTGAAGACACGGGCCTCGACGTGGTGTGTGCCGGGTGTGCCGTTGGCCGTCGGCGGCCCCTCGTAGAACGTCCACCGTGGAGCGTCGTGCGGAGTGTCGAGACTTGCCGCGAAGGTGCCCTGCTCAGCCCAGAGATCGAGAATCTCTCGCTCCAACGCCGGTAGGTCGATGTGCGCGGGAACGGGGCGGTAGGACGCGTGCGAGGTCACACCCTCAATTCTACGGGTGACCGGCGCCCGTACCGCGGCGGTGCGAGTTGCGGATGGGCTGGGTCAGTAATATTGTCCCCGCATGCCGAACACGAAGTTGGCCGTACGTGCCAACGAGAAGCCCTGGACCGCCGCCGAGACGAAGGGCGTGCGTGCCGAGCTGGAGAGCGACCTCACGAGACTGCGTGGCGAGATCGACCAGTCGGCCCGTGAGCTGCAGAATTTGTTGCGTGACGGCGTCGACGGTGCCGGCAACGATCAGGCGGACGTGGGCTCCAAGGGGCTCGAACGCGATGCGGAGATGTCGCTCGCTGCCAACCAGCGTGAGCTGCTCCAGCAGACCGAGAAGGCACTCGACCGCCTCGAGAAGGGCAGCTACGGCCAGTGCGAGGTGTGCAGTGAGGCGATCGGCAAGATGCGGTTGATGGCGTTCCCCCGTGCGACACTGTGCATGACATGCAAGCAGCGCGAGGAGCGTCGCTGAGCCCTGGGAACGATGACGGGCCGGCCACCACACGGACGTACGTTCGTCTGTTCGCTGTGGTCTCGGTTCTGGCACTTGCACTCGACCAGGTGACCAAGGCGTTCGCCGTCGAGCGGCTACAGGGTCGTGCGTCGATCGAGATCATTCCGCATGTGCTGTCCCTGTCGTTCCTGCGCAACCCGGGCGCGGCGTTCAGCACCGGCACAGGCTTCACGGTCGTTCTCAGCATCATCGCGATCGTGGTGTGCATCGCCGTCATCCGGGTTGCCTCGCGCTTGCGCGACAGAGGGTGGGCCATCGGACTCGGGCTGCTGCTCTCAGGAGCGCTCGGCAATCTCTCCGACCGGCTGTTCCGCGAGCCTTCACCGTTCAAGGGTCACGTCGTCGACTTCATCGACTATGGCAGCTTCGTCGGCAACGTTGCCGACATCGCGCTCACCGCTGCAGCAGCCATCATCATCTGGCGCACGTGGCGCGGCATCAGCATCGACGGCACCCATCAGGAGAAGCCATGACCGGCGAGGAGGCCGTTGTGAACGACACCGAGCTGGAGCACAAGGTCCTACAGGTTCCCGAGGGTCTTGCCGGCGAGCGGGTCGACAGCGCGCTCGCCCGTCTCCTCGGACTCTCTCGCACCCGGGCGAGCGAGCTCGTTGCCGCAGGGCACGTCACGCTCGATGGTCAGGCGCCCGCCAAGTCCGACCGGGTCACGCCGGGCTCGATCCTGGAGGCGTCCATCCCCGCGCCACGCAGGGCGTCCGTCGTTGCGGCCGAGGTCGAGGGCATGCGCATCGTGTTCCAGGACGACGACATCATCGTGGTCGACAAGCCCGTCGGCGTGGCCGCCCATCCGAGCGTCGGCTGGTACGGCCCCACGGTCCTCGATCACCTCGCCGGCATCGGGGTGCGCATCTCCACCTCGGGCGCGCCCGAGCGGCGCGGCATCGTGCACCGCCTCGACGTCGGTACGAGCGGTCTGATGGCCGTCGCCAAGTCCGAGCACGCGTACACCGTTCTCAAGCAGGCGTTCCGCGATCGTACGGTCGACAAGACCTATCACGCGCTCGTGCAGGGGCACCCGGATCCGCACACCGGCACGATCGACGCCCCGATTGCCAGACATCCCAAGCACGACTTCAAGTTCACCGTCAAGGACGGTGGCCGCGACAGCATCACCCACTACGACACCCTCGAGGCACACCGCTACGCGAGCCTGCTCACGATCAATCTCGAGACCGGCCGCACACACCAGATCCGGGTGCACATGAGTGCGGTCCACCACCCCTGCGTCGGCGACCTGATGTACGGCGCCGACCCGACCCTGGCCGCGCGAGTCGGCCTCGACCGGCAGTGGCTGCACGCCAGGAAGCTTGGCTTCGTCCACCCGCGCACCGGCGACTACGTCGAGTTCGAGTCCGACTACCCGGCCGATCTGGAGCACGCCCTCGAGATCGTGCGCACCGTCGACGAGTCCCCACTTCCCCGCTGAGTGTGACGTTTCTGTGGTGAAAAGCCTCAAAGTGCAGCAGAAACGTCACACCCAGGGTGGGGTCAGTCCCATTGACGGGCTGGGGGCCAGGTCCACCACCAGTCGGGCTTCTCTGTGGTCCATGCATGCTTGATGGTCCTGGACGCATCGCGTCTTGCTGCTGCAATGCGTCCGACCGTTCCCCACCGATCTCGATGGTCGAGTGCCGTGACGCGGACGACCACGAGGCCTGATCGTTCGAGCTTCTCCTCGCGACGATTGTCATCGGTGTGCCGCACGTCCTTCCGATGGTCTGCTCCGTCGGACTCGATCACCAGTCCCGCTTCTTCGTCGAGCAGGTCGACGATGCCGAGAAGTCGTCCGCCCAGATCGAAGATCGGAATATTGACCGCCAGGCGTGACGTCCCGACATCGACTTCTGCAAGCAGACGGGTCCGGGTCTCCCAGGGGCTGGCGGATCTCGACGATCCGAGCTCCCACGCGCGTCGAGCATCGACTACTCCGCGGACCTTGAGGTGGCTGCCGATGACCTGACCCACGCGCTCTCGGGTGGTGTGCGGAAGGCCGATCGTGGTGCTGGTCGCCATGTCCAGGGCGACGACAGCCTCGCGCACTCCTGACGCCACGCGCATCTCATCGAACGCTGCTCGTGCCATGGTCGTGACGTCGTAGTTCTCCAACGAGATGATTTCGTCCGGGTGCACCAACCCGCGAAACGGGTTGATGCTCGGCCGTGTGCGCAGCTGCGCACCGCGAGGACAGTGCACGAGTACCGGCTCTTCCTTGCCGCGGCTCAGGCCGTCGAACCACGAGTTGCCCTGCACATGGAGCGAGGCCCATCCGCCAAGGAAGCAGCCATCAGTCATGAGACCCGTGGCGAGGCTGATGCGACTCATCACCGGGTCTTCCTCGAGGCTCGCTCGCTTGACCAGACCGTGCTCGGCCTGATGCCACCCAGGTCCACGCAGCTCTGCGGGCGTCGCACCCTCGCGGAGTGCGCGAGCGGTACGGATGGCGGTGGCGCTCGGGTCGTCCATGGCCGCAGGCTGCCCGTTCTGGCCTCTGCCCGCCCGACCCCGTCCCCAGCCCCACCCTGAGTGTGACGTTTCTGCTGCTAGATCACCCATCTGGCAGCAGAAACGTCACACTCAGCGGGGACGGGAGGGGATGCTCCGGGTGAGCTCCGGTGCTCTGGGATGATGGGCGCATGACCAATGTCTGGCGCCAGTCCGAGAAGTTGAGGGATGTCCTCTACGACATTCGCGGCCCCGTCAGCGCCCGAGCCGCCGCCCTTGAGGCGGAAGGGCACCGCATCCTCAAGCTGAACATCGGCAACCCGCAGCCATTCGGGTTCGACGCGCCCGCCGAGATCCTGCAGGACGTCATCGCGGCGCTGCCCAGCTCAGCGGGCTACTCCGACTCCCGCGGCATCCAGTCGGCCCGCCGTGCCGTGGTGCACCACTACCAGCTGCAGGAGGGCTTCCCGACCATCGACATCGATGACGTGTGGATCGGCAACGGGGTCTCCGAGCTCATCTCGATCGCCCTGCAGGCGCTGCTCGACAACGGCGACGAGGTGCTCATCCCGGTGCCGGACTACCCGCTGTGGACGGCCGTCACCAACCTCGCCGGCGGCGTCCCCGTGCACTACGCATGCGACGAGGACGACGGCTGGAATCCTGACATCGCCGACCTCGAGACCAAGATCACCGACCGCACCAAGGTCATCGTCGTCATCAACCCCAACAACCCGACCGGCGCCGTCTACGCCCGGGAGACGCTGACGGCGATCGCC
>NZ_JACMOM010000281.1 GCF_014378035.1 Aeromicrobium sp.
ACGCCGCGCGGGTAGCGGCGGACGACCTCGAAGACGCCGTACGACTCAGCCTGAGTTGCCTCGACCTCCTTCTGCGCAGCAAGGAAGATCGGCGCCTCGGTGACGGTGGTGCGGATGTAGTAGCCGACCAGCACGATGATCGCCGAGAGCCAGAACGACACCCTCCAGCCCCAGCTCAGGAAGGCGTCCTCCGAGAGGGTCGACGTCAGTGCGAGCAGGACCAGAGTCGCGATCATGTTGCCGGCCGGAACCCCTGCCTGGGGCCAGCTGGCCCAAAAACCACGCTTCTCGTCGGGGCTGTGCTCGGCGACGAGCAGCACTGCTCCACCCCACTCGCCCCCGATCGCGAAGCCCTGGATGAAACGCAGCGTCACGAGCATCGCGGGAGCGAGGTAGCCGACGCTCCCGAAGGACGGGATGCAGCCCATGGCGAACGTGGCGACGCCGACGAGCAACAGGCTCACCTGGAGCAGCTTCTTGCGGCCATGCCGGCCGCCGAAGTGACCGAAGACGATGCCGCCGATGGGTCGTGCGGCGAAGCCGACGGCGTATGTCACGAAGGCGGCGAGGGTGGCGGCGGGCTGGTTGCCGCCGGCCGGAAAGAACACCTTGCTGAACACCAGGGTCGCGGCGGTGCCGTAGAGGAAGAACTCGTACCACTCGACGACCGTCCCGGCCATCGAGGCGGCGACGATGCGCTTCAGGCCGCTCGGCGTCTCGGCGTGGCCTGCAGCTGGCTCGGACTTCATCAATTTTCCTCCATCGTTGTGACGCAGCACACACGCCGGGAACACGACTGAGTATCAATGCACAGCAATGCACCTGCAATGCCCAATCCCGCAACCTGTCTCTGCAACAATGCAGATATGGGGAGCGACCTTGCGAGTGCCGACGACCTGCTGGTGTTCCTCGAAGTGGCGCGCAGCGGCCGCTTCACCACCGCGGCGGACGCGCTCGGCATCAACCACACCACGGTGTCGCGTCGCGTCGCCGCCCTCGAGAAGCGTCTCGGGGGACGCGTCCTGGCACGCGCTGCGGGAGGGTGGGAGCTGACCCCGCTCGGCCGCGAGGCGATGCAGGCCGCCGAGCGGCTCGACGCTGTGCTGCGTGAGCTGGCGACCGAGCCCGGCAGCAGCCACGTCCTCGACGACGTCGTTCGCCTGTCTGCGACGGACGGTTTCAGCGCCTACATCGCCGCCCCGGCGGCAGCGCGTCTGAGACGGCGCCACGCCGGCCTCGCGCTGGAGATCGTCGCGACGACACGACGCGCCATGCAGCACCGGTCGGGCCTCGACATCGAGATCGTCGTGGGCGAGCCGCAGGTGCATCGAGCCGAGGCTGTCCGTCTTTCTCCGTACGTGCTGGGGCTATACGCATCGCGCGACTATCTCGACGCCCACCCCGCCCCCACGTCGGTCGGCGAGGTCGAGCAGCACGGGCTCGTCTACTTCATCGACTCCATGCTTCAGGTCGACGGGCTCGACGTGGCGCGCGAGTTCCTGCCTTCGATGCGCGAGGCCGTCACGTCGACCAACGTGTTCGTCCACGTCGAGGCCACTCGCGCAGGGGCGGGCCTCGGGCTGCTGCCCTGCTTCATGGCCGACCGGCACGACGACCTGGTGCGGCTGTTGCCCGGGGAGGTCGAGGTCTCGCTCGCCTACTGGCTGGTCACCCGCCCCGAGGCCTCTCGCCGCCCCGCCGTCGCCGCGGTCGCCGCGGAGCTGCACCTGGCTGTTCGCACGATGCAGGATGAGCTGATGGGACGGACCGCAGGCACGACAACCCCCGGCCCATGACGGCGGGGCGGCCGGATCACACGACCGCCCCGCCACCTCCACTCAGATGTTGCTCAACGTGTTGGCACTCAGCCCATCCAGGCCTTGACCTTGTCCGGGTTGGCCTTGATCCACTTGTCCGCGGCCTCATCAGCGCTCATCTTGTCCTGCGCGATGTACTTGGCGACCAGGTTCTGGTCGTCGTTGGTCCACTTGAAGTTCTTGACGACGGTGGTTGCGTCGCCTCCGCCCTTCATGAAGTCCTTGGACGCGTACTTCAACAGGTTCGTCGTCGGGTAGTCACACGTGATCTTGGCCGGATCGGCGTCACATCCCTTGGTGTACTTCGGCAGTGCGACCTTCTTCAGGTCAACGTTCGACAGGAACCACTGCGGAGCGTAGAAGTAGCCGATCAGCGGCGTCTTCTTCTCCTCGGCCTGCTTGAACGCCGTGATGAGGGCGGCCTCGCTACCGGCGTAGACCACCTTGAAGTTGAGCTTGTTGTTCTTGACGAGGGCCTCGTCGTTCGTCACGAACGAGGGGTCGCCGTCGAGCAGCTGCCCCTTGCCGCCGGACTCGGAGGTCTTGAACATCTTCGAGTACTTGTTGAGGTTCTTGTAGTCGAGGATGCCGGGGTACTTCTTGGCCATCCACGGCGGCACGAACCAACCGATCTGCCCGACGTTGCCGTTGGGACCCACCTCGACCGCGGTCGGGTTGGCGCTGTCGACGTACTTCTTGACCAGGTCGGGGTGACCCCAGTCCTCGATGACGACGTCGACGTCACTGCCGAAGCCCTGCCACGAGACCTCTTCCTTGAGGTTCTTGTACTCGACCTTGCAGCCGAGCTTGCCCTCGATGACACGCCCGACGACGTGCGCCGACGCCTCGAAGCCGACCCAGGGGTTGACGGCCATGTTGACGGTGCTGTCGCAGTTCTTGCCGCTGGCACTGTTGCCACTCTTGCTGTTGATGTCTCCACCGCCGCAGGCGGAAAGCACCAGGGCGGCGCTGGAGACGAGCGCGGCGGCGATGCCGACGCGTCGTCTGGTCAGATGGGACATTTATTCTCCTCTTGGTGATGCATCGGTGGGGATGGTGCGGATCTGGGGTGGCAGCATGTGGGTGGGTGGCGTGGGCCTGGAGCTACGTCGTCATGGTCCGCGTCGGACTTGTCCGGGCGACCCAGCCCTGGGTGATGCGGTCGAACATCACGGCCAGGGCGACGATCGCGATGCCGGCCGCGAGCCCCTTGCCGAACAGCTCACCGCGAGAGAAGCCCGCGACGACGTAGTAGCCGAGGCCGCCGGCGCCGACGAGGCCACCGATCACGATGACCGCGAACACATAGAGCAAGCCCTGGTTGGACGCCAGAGCGATGCTCGAGCGGGCCATCGGCAGCTGGACCTTGGTGATCATCTGCCAACGGTTGGAGCCCGTGGACTGCGCGCCCTCGATCGATGAGGCGGAGACCCCGCGGATGCCATCGCAGACGAGCTTGATCGCGACCGGCGAGGCGTAGATGACCGCCGCCACGATCGCGGTGAACCGGGACGGGTCGAACAGCGCGATGGCCGGGATCAGGTAGACGAACGCCGGAATCGTCTGGGCGGTGTCAAGAATCGGCCGCAGAATGAGGTCGGCGGTGCGGCTGTTGGCCATCAGGACGCCGAGCACAAGAGCCAGGACCACCACGATGACCGTGCCGACGAGGGTCGTGGCGACGGTGATCATCGACTCGTTCCAGATGCCCACCGCGAAGACCGCGCCGAGGCACGCTGCGGAGATGACGCCTGCCTTGAGGCCACCGATGAGGAGCGCCATCAGCAACAGGAATGATGCGGTGAGCCACCACGGCGACTCGGCAAGCAGGGTCTGGAAGGGGTTGAGGAGACCGCCGGAGATTGCGTTCTTGATCGGCACGGTGACCGACGAAGCATTGCTGGCGACCCAGTCAGCGGCCGACTGCGAGGCGTCACGGACAGGCGAGCCGAAGTTCGGCGATGTGGGGAACGTCGCCAGGTCGAGGTAGGTGCGCGACAGGTACACGCACACCACCGTCACGACCAGGCCCGCCGCGATGGCGATGCGCCGACGCTTGGTGCCTGCCTCGGTGCGGAACTTCGTGGTCTGCTCCCCTGCCGCCGTCGTGACCCGGTCGAGCCACACGGCCATGACGGCAATCAGGATGCCGGCGGTGAAAGCGGTGCCGATGTCGAGCGACTGCAGCGCGGTCAGGACCGGGATGCCGAGACCTGGAGAGTTGATGAAGGCCGCGATCGTGACCATCGACAGCGCCGCCATGATCGATTGGTTGATGCCGACGATGATCGTGCGACGCGCCATCGGCAGCTGCACGTACAGCAGACGCTGC
>NZ_JACMOM010000282.1 GCF_014378035.1 Aeromicrobium sp.
GGGCGGCGTCGACGCGGTCGCCGACCTCCGCAAAGGTCAGGGTGCTGTCGGTCGTGATGAGTGCCGGACGGTTGCCGTGCTCCCGGAGGGTCGAGAAGGCGTTGCGGGTCGTGATCATGAGGGGTGCTCCTCGGCGAACACCGCAACGTCGCCCCGGACGCTCACGCCTACGACGTCTCCGATCCTTGGCAGATCCCTGCCGAGCACGCGGGCGTCCAGCTCCAGGCAGTTGTCGACCAGCCTGAGCCGCACAGTTGCGTCGTGACCGAAGAAGGCGACATCCTCGACCCGAGCCTTCGGCCCCACCGCACACGACCGGTCGAGCACGACCTGCTCAGGCCGGACGAGGATCTTCACGGCCCCCTGCGGTCCGCCCGGTCTGACCTCGTGCGCACCCAGGGGACTCTTGGCTGTACCGCCTGCGACCATCGCCGGTAGGACGACGACACTCCCGACGAACGACGCGATAGCCGGGTCGGCAGGTTGGCGGTACAGGTCGATCGGCGTGGCCAGCTGCGCGACCCGCCCGTCGCGCATCACGGCGACCCGGTCGGCCAGCGCCAGTGCCTCATCCTGGTCATGAGTCACCAGGATCGCCGTGGCGCCCGCAGCACGAAGCGCCCGTACGACCGCCTTGCCGGTCTCGACCCGAAGCCCCGCGTCGAGCGACGAGAACGGTTCGTCCAACAACACCATGGACGGTCGCGGGGCGAGAGCGCGCGCAAGCGCGACGCGCTGCTGCTGGCCACCCGAGAGCTCGTGCGGGTGGCGACTCTTGAGCACGGGATCGAGGCCGACCAGGGCCATCATCGCGTCGACGTCGAAGCCACGGCCGGCCTTGCCGCGAATCCCGAAAGCGATGTTGGAAGCAGCATCGAGGTGCGGGAAGAGGGCACCTTCCTGCGGGACGTACCCGATGCCCCGTCGCTGTGGGGCGATGCCGCGACCGTTGGTGACGAGGGGGTTGCCGTCGAGCGTGACCGACCCGCCGTCTGCGTCGAGAAATCCGGCAATGATGCGTAGCAGTGTCGTCTTGCCACCGCCGGAAGGGCCGAGTGTGGCAACGATCGACCCGGCGGCAATCTCGAGGTCAATGCCGTCGAGCACCCGGTTGTCACCGAATGACTTGGTGATCCCCGAGACCACGAGCCCGTCTCCGCTCATGTCATGACCTTCGACGATGGGCGCTGGCTCAGCAGGTAGGTCGCCGGGAGTGAGATCAGGACCATCAGCAGCGCATATGGTGCCGCCGCTCCGTAGGCGACGGAAGATGAGTTGACCCAGAACTCGGTCGCGAGGGTCGACGTGCCGATTGGCGACAGCAGCAGCGTCGCTGTCAGCTCTGTCGTCACAGCGAGAAACACCAACGCTCCTCCAGCGCCGATGCCGGGTGCGAGGAGCGGCAGCGTGACCCGCCTGGCCGTCGCCAGCCGGCTCAATCCCAGGCCGTGCGCGACGTCCTCAAGCACCGGCGGAGGCTGCTCGGCCGCGGACCTCACGCTGACCAGGGCCCGCGGGAGGAACATGATCGCGTACGCGGCGATGAGTAGCACATATGTCTGGTAGATCCCGGGAAAGTAGTTGATCGACACGGTGACGAGGGCCAGCGCCACGACGATTCCGGGCAGCGCGTTGGCGACATAGGCGCTGCGCTCGATCGTGGTCGAGGTTCGTGTCCGGAACCGCACCGAGAGCCAGGCGACCGGCACCGAGAGGACGACGGTCACCAGGGCGGCAAGAAGTCCCAGTCCGATGGAGGTGCCGGCGGCTGAGAGGATCTCGCCAAGCGGGAAGGCCGTGGACGACCCGACGACGAGCCAGTGGATCAGGCTGTAGATCGGCACTCCCAAAGATGCCGCAGACAGGCCGACCAGCAGCAGGAGCACGGGAACACGCAAGCCGCCGAGGTGTACGGGACTTGCGTGCCGCTTTGCTCCGCTGCCGACACGCGCCAGCCGGGGGTCGGAGCGCAGGCGCAGGTCGGCCATCAGGAGAAGGAGGCAACACAGCACGAGGACTCCCGCGATCACGTTGGCTCCGGCGCTGTTGAACGACGACTTGTACTGGTCGTAGATCGCCGTGGTGAAGGTCGGGAAGCGAAGCATCTGGAGCGCGCCGAACTCCGACAGCATGTGCAGACCCACGAGCAGCGCTCCACCGATCATCGCCGGTCGGAGCTGGGGAAGGACGACACGCACGAAGGTCCCTCCCGGGCCGAGCCCGAGCGAGCGGGCGACCTCCTCCATCGCCGGATCGAGTCCGCGCAGCATCGCGGCGGTCGGGAGGTAGACGAGCGGGAAGTACGACAGCGTCACGATCAGCAAGGCTCCGATGTAGCCCTCGGCGTCGGGCGTCAGCGAGGCCCATCCGGAGCTGTTGACGAAGGCGGGAATTGCGAGAGGTGCAGCGGCGAGGACGTGCCAAAGATTGCGGCCCGGGACGTCCGTGCGCTCGACGACCCAGGCGCAGCTGACCCCGAGGATGAGGCTCAGCAGGCAGCCACCGAACACGAGGCGCGACGTGTTCCAGAGCAGCTCACCCATTCGCGGTCGGACGAGTAGGTCCCACACCTCCTGGCCCCCGAGCGAGGTGGCGTACACGACGAGGTAGCCGAGCGGGATGAGCGCGAACGCTGCCACCGCTGCCGAGACGACGAGGAGGGAAGTCGGAGCGGCGCTTCGCCTTCCCTGCCGTCGTGCCACGAGTAGCGCGTTGATCAGAGGAACCCGGCGTCCTGGAGCATCGAGATCACTTCGGGCCCGTTGAGCGAGGAGAGGTCGACGGTCGGCGGGTCGAGCTCGGACAGCGGCTTGACGTCGCGGCCGAGGTCCACCGCCGGGTTCAGCGGGTACTCCAGCGCGTAACTGTCCGCGAGGGCCTTCTGGCCTTCCTCGCCGGCTAGGAATGCGACGAATTTCTGCGCATCGGTCTGGTTGTCACTCGCCTTGAGGACACCGGCGCCCGAGACGCTGAGGAAGGCGCCCGGATCTTCGTCGCCGAAGAAGTGCAGGGCCGATTCGTTGCTGTTCCCGCCCGACTCCTCCTGGTCGCGGTACCAGTAGTAGTGGTAGATCACGCCGGTGTCAATCGTCCCGGCGTTGACCTCCTTGAGCACGACGTTGTTGCCCTGGTAGACCGTGCCGTTGGCCTTGAGCCCATTGATCCATTCCCTGGTCGCCGCGTCTCCCTTGAGCTTGAGCACGGCACTGACGATGGCCTGGAAGTCGGCGCCGGTCGGGGAGAACGACACCTTGCCCTTCCACTTCGGGTCCGCGAGATCGAGCAAAGAGTCAGGCAAGTCGCCCTTGGTCACCTTGGAGGTGTTGTAGACCAGGACAGTCGAGCGAGCGGTGAACCCCATCCACTCGCCGCTCTTGGCCTCGTACTGCGCCGGGACGAGATCGAGCGTTGTGGCGTCGAGCTTGCTGAAGAGCCCCTTGCTCTCAACCAGCGACATCGCGGGTGAGTTCTCGGTCAGGAACACATCGGCGGGAGACGCGTCGCCCTCCTGGACGAGTTGATTGGCAAGCTCGAAGTCGCTGCCATTGCGGAGCTTCACCTCGATTCCGGTCTTCTTGGTGAACGCCGGTGCCAGCTCTTCGAGCAGCTCTTCGTGCTGAGCGTTGTAGACCGTGATCGAAGAATCCTCGTCGCCTGCGCCCCCGCATGCGGACAAGACGGCAAGAGTCAGCGCCGTAGCCATCGCAGCGGGCAAAGATGTGAGTCGCACGTCGGTTCTCCTCAGGTCAGGTATGCCTTACCTTAGGGGATGACGGATGTCGCTTCTCAGGGGACCCTCACCGGACACCACGACACCTCCAAGCCACCACCAGCCCTCCCCAGGCCACACCAAAGGCAGCAAGTCGATGTCAGGGCTTGCGCAGCAGGTACACGTCCATGACCCATCCGGCGACGGACTTCACCTCGGCGCGCTGGGTCAGGATCTGATCGAGGACGTCGCCCACAGCACCGTTGACGAGTCGCTCGTCCTTCGTGCCCAGGTTGGTGCCCCACCAGATCTGCCACTCCTCGAGCCCGGTGAGCTCGAGGCGCGCGTTGAGCATCACGAGAATGTTGTCGGCACCGGCTTCGACGGCCTCGCGCAGACGCCGGCCCGTGGTGACGAGTATCGGCTGACCGATGCCGTGCAGCACGATCCGGTGCCGGGCAGCCAGCATCTGGAGGCTCGAGATGCCGGGAATGACGTCCCACACGGCCTCTACTTTGCCGCGGGCGAGCACCTTCTCGACGATGCGAATGGTCGAGTCGTAGAAGGCCGGGTCACCCCACACCAAAAATCCGACGTCACCCTCGTGGTCAAGGATCGCTCGCTCGAACACCTCGGCGCGCGCGTCGTGCCAGTCGATGACTGCCCGGTCGTAGTCGGTCGCTGTCGTTGTCGACGACGTGGTGCGGTCGCGCTCCGGGTCTCGCACGGCGACGACCGGTGGCACGACATCGAGGTGGCGCGTGAGCAGCGCCTCGCGGGCGGCGAGCAGCGGGTCGTGCCCACCCTTGTCGGCCGTGATGAAGAAGTCGACCGACCGCATCGCAGCGATGGCCTCCACCGTCACCTGGTCGGGGTGGCCCGCGCCGATACCGATGACCCGGATGAGCCTCACAGCACCGCCATCGTCAGGAGTCGCGATCCTCGAGGTCGCCCTCGACATCGAGGTAGACCTGCTGCATCGCGGCCAGCACGTCCGCGTCGGGCTCGGCCCAGAGGTCGCGGTCGACTGCCTCGTTGAGCTTCTCGATGATGCCCCGGAGCGCCCACGGGTTGGCCCGCTTCATGAACGCCTGGTTGGTCTCGTCGAGCACGTACTCCTTGGCGACTGTGTCGTACATCCAGTCGTGGACGACTCCCGTCGTGGCATCGAAGCCGAACAGGTAGTCGACCGTGGCCGCGAGCTCGAAGGCGCCCTTGTAGCCGTGGCGCTGCATCGCCCCGATCCAGCGCGGGTTGACGACGCGCGCGCGGAACACGCGGGTGGTCTCCTCCTGCAGCGAGCGTGTGCGCACCGCGTCGGGCGTCGTGGAGTCGCCGACGTAGGCCTTGGGTTCGACGCCGGTGAGCGCGCGCACCGTCGCGACCATGCCGCCGTGGTACTGGAAGTAGTCGTCAGAGTCGATGATGTCGTGCTCGCGGGTGTCGATGTTCTTGGCGGCGACGGCGATGCGGCGGTAGTTGGCGCGCATGTCGTCGGCAGCCGGTGCACCGTCGAGGTCGCGGCCGTAGGCGAACCCACCCCACGCGGTGTAGACCTCGGCAAGGTCGTTGTCGTCGCGCCAGTTGCCGGCCTCGATGACCTGCAGGATGCCCGCACCGTACGACCCGGGCTTGGAGCCGAAGATGCGAGTCGTCGCCCGCCGCTCGTCGCCGTGCTCGGCGAGGTCGCGTTGGGCGTGCGCACGGACGTAGTTCTGCTCGTCGGTCTCGTCGAGTGCAGCGACTTGCTGGATCGCGTCGTCGAGGATGCCGATGACGTGCGGGAACGCGTCGCGGAAGAATCCCGAGATGCGCACCGTGACGTCGATGCGGGGTCGGCCGAGCTCGGCGAGCGGGATGACCGTCAGCCCGTTGACACGCCGCGACGCCTCGTCCCACTCGGGCTGCACGCCGATCAGTGCGAGGACCTCGGCGATGTCGTCCCCCGATGTCCGCATCGCCGACGTCCCCCACACCGAGAGGCCGACAGATCGGGGGTAGTCGCCGGTGTCGGAGAGGTGTCGCTCGATGAGTGAGTCGGCCATCGAGCGGCCGGTCTCCCACGCGAGCCTCGACGGCACAGCCTTGGGGTCGACGGTGTAGAAGTTGCGGCCCGTCGGCAGCACGTTGACGAGCCCGCGCAGGGGTGACCCCGAGGGGCCAGCAGGGATGAAGCCACCCTCGAGGGCGTGCAGCACGGCGTCGAGCTCGTCGGACGTCTTGGCCAACCGGGGCACGACCTCGTCGGCGGCGAATCGCAGGATGCTCACGACGGCCGGGTCGTCGTGCAGCGTTGCCGCGACACTGGCGTCCCAGGCACCGTCCTGCATGGCTCCGTCCTCCATCGCCTGGACGAGCGCCTTGGCCTGCGTCTCGGTGGCGTCGACTGCGCCCAGCTGCTCGGCACCCTCCTTGAGCCCGAGTGCTGCGCGGAGGCCGGGCAGCGAGCCGGTGTCACCGCCCCAGATCTGGGTGGCGCGCAGTATCGCGAGCACCAGGTTGACCCGCTGCTCACCCTCCGGAGCCTGCCCGAGCACGTGCAGGCCGTCGCGGATCTGCGCGTCCTTGACCTCACAGAGCCACCCGTCGACGTGCAGGATGAAGTCGTCGAACGCCTCGTCGTCGGGACGCTCCTCCAGGCCCAGGTCCTGATGCATCTGGGCGGCCTTCATGAGCGTCCAGATCTGCGCACGGATGGCGGGCAGCTTGGCCGGGTCCATCGCGGCGATGTTGGCGTACTCGTCGAGCAGCTGCTCGAGCCTCGCGATGTCGCCGTACGACTCTGCCCTCGCCATCGGCGGGATGAGGTGGTCGATGATGGTGGCGTGGGCACGACGCTTGGCCTGCGCCCCCTCGCCGGGATCGTTGATCAGGAACGGGTAGATCAGCGGCATGTTGCCGATCGCGGCGTCGGTGGCACACGCCGCCGAGAGTGCCGCGTTCTTTCCCGGCAACCACTCCATCGAGCCGTGCTTGCCCAGGTGGACGACGGCATGCGCGCCCCAGCCCCCGCGCTCGGGGCGGTTCTCGAGCCAGCGATAGGCCGCGAGGTAGTGGTGCGATGGCGCCATGTCGGGGTCGTGGTAGATCGCGACGGGATTCTCACCGAACCCGCGCGGGGGCTGGATCAGGATGACCAGGTTGCCCGCGGTGATCGTGGCGAGCACGATCTCCTTGCCGTCGTGGGAGGACTCCGTCACGAAGAGCTCGCCCGGTGCCTGACCCCACGCCGCGGTCATGGACTCCTTGAGGGCAGGGTCGAAGCCGTCGAACCACTCGGCGTACCTGGCGGCCGGGATGCGGACGTGACTGTCGGTGAGCTGCGCGCTGGTGAGCCATTCCTCGTCCTGCCCACCGGCCGCGATGAGCGCGTGGATCAGCGCGTTGCCACTCGTCGTGTCGGGCTCCTCGCCCTCGACCGGCGGCATCGGCTCGAGGCCGGGGATGTCTCCGGGCTCGCCGAGGTCGTAGCCGGCGTCGCGCATGGCTCGCAGCAGCCGGATCGCGGACACGGGGGTGTCGAGGCCGACGGCGTTGCCGACCCGGCTGTGCTTCGTGGGGTAGGCCGACAGCATGATGGCGACCCTGCGGTCGGCCGGGGCGATGTGGCGCAGTCGGGCGTGGGCGACGGCGATGCCGGCCACACGGGTGCAGCGCTCGGCGTCGGCGACGTAGCGCGGGAGCCCGTCCTGGTCGATCTCCTTGAACGAGAACGGCGCGGTGATGATGCGCCCGTCGAACTCCGGGATGGCGATCTGGTTGGCCGAGTCGAGCGGGGTGACGCCCTCGTCGGACCCCAGCCAGTCATCACGGCTCGAGGTCAGGCAGAGGCCTTGCAGGATCGGGATGTCGAGTGCCTTCATGCGTTCGACGCCCCACGCCTCGTCGTCGCCGCCGGCGCTGACGGTGCCGGGCTTGGTGCCGCCGGCTGCGAGCACGGTGACGATCAGGGCGTCGAGGTTGCCCAGCTCGGTGAACAGGGCGTCGGGCGCGGCTCGCAGCGACGAGGAGAAGATCGGCACGCCGACCGCCTCGCCGGTGGCATCGATGGCATCGGCGAGCTGGTGCGCGAACCCGCTGTTGCCACTGGCCTCGTGTGCTCGGTAGAACAGCACGCCCACACGTGGCAGGTCGGACTCGACGGTTGTGCGCGCTGCGAGGCCCCAGTCGGGCAGCACCGCCGGCGGCTCGAATCCCTCGCCCGTCAGGAGCACGGTGTCGGACAGGAAGGCGTGCATCTGCGCGAGGTTGGCCGGCCCACCCTCGGCGAGGTAGACGTGCGCGTCGGCCGCGATACCGATCGGGACGGTCGACTGCTCCATCAGCTCGGCGTTCGGCGTCTGCTCACCACCGAGGACCACCATGGGCTTGCCGGTGGCGCGGATGCGTTCGAAGCCGGAGCACAGATCTTGGGGCGACCCCAGGATGCGGGCCACGACGAGGTCGGCGGCCTCGATGGCGTCGGCCATCTGGTGACTCGGACGGGCCGGGTTGGCGTACAGGTAGTCGGCGCCCGAGGCTCGGGCCGACAGCAGGTCGGTGTCCGACGTGGACAGCAGAGCAATGCGCGTCATGTTCCTCCTCGGGGTTCTCGCCCGTGTGGTCGGCTTCTCCCACGCACAGTGTCTGGCTGGCCTGTCGGCGTCACAGTGGCGGAACCGCTCCGGAGTTGTCACCGGGTTCCTGCGGCGTGGAAGTTGTCGTCAGCCTACCGGTCGGAGATGGCCGTCGTCCCGTCCGCGCTGGGAGTGACGCTCTTGTGGTCCATGACGGCGTGTCGCCTCAACAACGTCACCGCCAGCGCGGGGGATGGGACGGGAAGCTCGGCCGCGGGTAGCTCGGGTGACAGGTCGACCTGAGATGATGTGCCCGTGAGCGCCCGTACGTACGCCGACCGTTGCCCCGGAGTGCTTCGACCGTGGATCGCCGACGACGGCGCGATCGTACGTCTGCGACTCGTTGGAGGGGTCGTCCCGGCTACGACGTTGCGCGCGCTGATCGACATCGCGGAGCGCTGGGCAGACGGCACCATCCTGCTGACCAAACGCACCAACCTGCAGCTGCGGGGCATCGCCCACGAGGAGGGCGCCGTGCCTGACGCGCTGGTCGATGCGCTCACCCAGGCGGGGCTGCTGCCTTCGCAGAGCCACGAGCTCGTGCGCAACATCATGGTGTCGCCGCTCACCGGTCGGGCTGGCGGACGTGCCGACCTGCGGCCCGTCGCGATCGAGCTCGATCGCCTGCTGTGCGCCGACGCCGATCTGGCCGGGCTGGCCGGGCGGTTCCTGTTCGTCCTCGACGACGGCCGGGGCGATGTGTCGTCGCGGGCGCTCGATGTCGGGCTCATGGCAGTCGAGTCAGATGCTGCCCAGCTGCGCATCGGATCGCATCGGTGGGGCGAGGTGGCACCCCTCGACGAGGCGCCGAAGGCGTTGGCTGCCCTCGCCAGCAGATTCCTGCAGCTGAACGGCGAGGGGGCCACGGCGTTGTGGCACGCCGATGAGCTCAGCGACGACCGCGCCGTCGCGCTCGGCGGCCACCACGCCCGCGACCTCCGCACCCAGGTCCGAAGCTTTCCGCCGGCGTTCGGCATCATCGCGCAGGACGACGGGCGCTTCGCCGATCACGTCGCCGTGACCGACGGGCTGCTCACGCGTGCGGTCGCCGACGACCTGCTGGCACGCGCCGGTGACGAGCTGGTCGTGACGCCGTGGCACGGCATCGTCGTCCCCGACCTGGACAGGGCCGATCTGGACAGCACGGCCCTGGCGAACACAGCCCTGGGCAACACTGCCCTCGGCAACGCTGCCCTGGGCGACACCGCCTTGAACGACACAGCCCCGGAGAAGGCATGACCCTCGAACGTCCCACTCGACACTTCGACTACGTCGACGATGGCTCGGCGATCTATGCCGACTCGTTCGCGACGATCCGGGCGGAGGCCGACCTGTCGCACCTGCCGGCCGATGCCGAGAAGGTCGCCGTGCGCATGGTGCACGCGTGCGGACAGATCGACCTGACCGCCGACCTGCAGGTCCACAACGGCTTGGTCACGGCAGCACGCGGCGCACTCCAGTCGGGCGCGCCGATCATCACCGACGCCACGATGGTCGCCGCCGGGGTCACCCGCGCGCGGCTCCCGAAGGACAACGACGTGCTGTGCTTCCTGCGCGACGAGAGGGTGCCGGGGCTCGCGGCTGCGTGGGGAACCACCCGGTCTGCGGCTGCGGTCTCGCTGTGGACCGACCATCTCGACGGGGCGGTCGCCGCCTTCGGCAACGCCCCCCCCGCGCTGTCGCACCTGCTCGAGATGCTGCTCGACGGTGCGCCGCGACCCGCCGCCATCGTGGGGATGCCGGTTGGGTTCATCGGTGCGGCCGAGTCGAAGGCGGCTCTCGAAGCGTTCTCCCTGGACATCCCGTTCATCACCGTCCACGGTCGCCGGGGCGGCTCCGCGATGGCTGCCTCCGCCCTCAACGCGCTGGCGCAGGAGAAGGAGTGACCGGCGGATCCGGCGCTGTCGACGCCGAACGCCTCTACGGGGTCGGCGTCGGGCCTGGCGACCCTGAGCTCATCACGCTCAAGGCCGCTCGTTTGATCGCCAACGCGGATGTCATCGCTTACCACGCCGGTGTCGGCAAGCAGTCGAACGCCCGGCGTATCGCTTCCTCGCTCATCCCGTCCAACGTCATCGAGGAAGAGCTTCGCTACCCCGTCACGACAGGCACCACGGACCATCCCGGTGGCTATGCCGGAGCCATGGCGCAGTTCTACGAGGAGTGCGACGCCCGACTGTCGGCCCACCTCGAGGCCGGCCGCACCGTCGTCATCCTGGCCGAGGGAGATCCCTTCTTCTACGGCTCGTACATGTACATGCACGACAGGCTCTCGGACAGGTTCGAGACCGAGGTCGTGCCGGGCATACCCGCGTTCGCCGCCGCGACCGCCGCCGTCGCGTCGCCCCTCGTGCGCCTGACCGACGTGCTCACGATCCTGCCCGGCACCCTGCCCGAGGCCGAGCTGGCCCGGCGGCTGGCCGACACCGATGGCGCCATCATCATGAAGCTCGGCCGCACCTTTCCCGCCGTCGTCTCCGCCCTGCGTCAGGCCGGCCGGCTCGATGGGGCTCCCTACGTCGAGCGGGCCTCGATGGCAGAGGAACGCTGGATGCCGGTGGCTGACGTCGACGCGACGTCGGGGCCCTACTTCTCGCTGATCGTCGTGCCCGGAGACACCAAGCCCGCGACCGTCCCGCCACCCTCGACGGGCGCCGCCTCCACCGCACCCACTGATGCCACCGCCGTCGCCGCCGCCGAGCTGCTGGTCGTCGGGATCGGCCCCGGGCCCGACCGATGGATCACACCCGAGGTCACCGCAGCGCTTGCAGACGTCCAGCACGTCGTCGGCTATGCGCCCTACGTCAACCGAGTGCCCCAACGCGAGGGGCTCACGCGCCATGCCTCAGGCAACACCGTCGAGGTCGACCGCGCCCGGATCGCCCTCGACCTGGCCCTCGGTGGCGAACGCGTCGCCGTGGTGTCAGGCGGGGACGCAGGCATCTTCGGCATGGCATCGGCGATCTTCGAGGCCGCCGCGGACGACGCCTACGCTGCCGTGCCGATCCGCGTCCTGCCGGGGCTGTCGGCGGTGCAGGTCGTCGCGGCCCGTGCCGGTGCACCCATCGGCGGCGACTTCGCGGTCATGAGCCTCTCCGACCGGCTCAAGCCGTGGGCCCTGATCGAGAAGCGTCTCCGCGCCGTCGCCGAGGCAGACCTCGTCCTGGCGATCTACAACCCGGCCTCGCGCTCGCGCACCACCCAGGTCGCCGACGCCCAGAAGCTGCTGCTCGAGCACCGCTCCCCCGACACCGTCGTCGTGATCGGACGTGACGTCGGCCGCGACGAGGAGTCGCTCACCGTGACGACCCTCGGCGAGCTCGACGCGTCGTCGATCGACATGAAGTGCCTGCTGATCATCGGTGCAAGCGGCACGTCCGTGACTGCCTCCGGTCAGGCCTGGACCCCCCGCTCATCCACCTGAGCCCCCGCAGCTGGGTCGGGTTAGCGAGTGGTGTCGTCGCCGACGCGCACCAGGAGCTTGCCGAAGTTCTTGCCCTTGAGCATCCCGAAGAATGCCTCCGGCGCGTTCTCGAGGCCGTCGACGATGTCTTCGCGGTAGCGCAGCTCGCCGTCGTCGATCCAGGTGGACACCTCGTTCTGGAAGTCCTTGTAGTGCGCCTTGGTGAACTCGTTCTGGATGAAGCCCCGGATCGTGAGGCTCTTGGACAGGATCGAGGTCATCAGCCGAACGGAGCGATCGGGCCCGTCGGGCGCCTCGGTCTCGTTGTAGTGGGCGACGAGGCCGCACACCGGCACCCGCGCGTACGTGTTGAGCCGAGGCAGCACCGCGTCCCACACCTGGCCGCCGACGTTCTCGAAGTAGACGTCAATGCCGTCCGGGGCGGCCGCCTTGAGGTCGTCCCTGAAGGTCGGCGAGCGGTGGTCGAGGGCTTCGTCGAAGCCCAGCTCCTGCAACCAGGCCACCTTGTCGGGGCCTCCGGCGATACCGACCGCGCGTGCACCCCTGAGCCGGGCGATCTGGCCGACGGCCGAGCCGACCGGTCCGGCGGCCGCCGCGACGACGACCGTCTCACCGGGCTGCGGCTTGCCGATCTCGAGCAGCCCCGCGTAGGCGGTGAAACCGGGCATGCCGAGCACCCCGACCGCCGTGGATATCGGTGCACGCTGCGGGTCGAGCTTTCGCACCAGACGTGCGGCCTGCACGCCGTGCGACTGCCAACCGAGGTGGCTGAGCACGATGTCGCCGGGCCGCAGCGAGTCATCGCGCGACTCCACGACCTCCGCGACGGTGCCACCCTCCATGACCGCGTTGAGCTCGGCGGGCGCGGCATACGACTTCGCGTCGTTCATCCGACCACGCATGTAGGGGTCGAGCGAAAGGTAGATCGTGCGGAGCAGCACCTCGCCCTCGGCCGGTTCCGGCATCGGCGCGGTCTCGAGCCGGAAGTTGTCGTGGGTCGGCTCGCCGTGCGGACGGGAAGCCAGGAGGACGCGGGTGTTGTGCGCTGGAGTACTCATCCCTTCGGACACTACCGAAGGTCGTCACCGTGACCGCGGTGGGCCAAACTGGTGGCATGACATTCTGGCGCTCGGTCGAGGCCATCCACGACGTCGTCTACTTCGCCCCCGACGCCGGGCGGCGTTTCGAGGCAGTCGGGCTCAAGGGCTACTGGATGGGCTACGTGGCCTCCCGGTCCGCCGCGCTCGGGACGCCCGCGCCGCAGGTCGTCACCGGCGCCTTTCACGGCTTCGCGCCGGCGCTGATCCGCCGCGCGCTGCCGGACGCGTGGTCGATGGCGACGCGCACCGACATCCTGGCGGCGAGGTACGACCTCGCCCGCGGCGCCCTCCGGCCCGCCCTCGACGGCCATGACGCCGACCATCTCGCCGCCGAGCTGATCGCCATCACGCGCGGTCTCGACTTCGCTGGCAAGACGTTGGCGGCAGCGCACGTCGCCCTTCCCGAGCCGGACGACGATGCGGGCAGGCTCTGGCACGCCGCCACCGCGATCCGCGAGTACCGCGGCGACTGCCACGTCGCAGTACTCACCGCCGCAGGCCTCGACGGGGCATCGGCCAACGCATTGGCCGTCGCCGCCGGGCTCGCGGCGGACGGCCAACGGGAGAGGCGCGGGTGGACGGAGGCGGAGTGGGCCGATGCCGTCGGACGTCTCGCGCAGCGCGGCTGGGTCAGGGCCGACGGGGCGATCACGGACGCCGGACGGGCGGCGCGCGGCCAGATTGAGGCCACGACCGACCGGGTGTGCGCGGCGGGCATCGATCGTGAGGCGACCGCGCGGATCATCACCGTCGAGGCCGGCCTGCTCACCGTCGCCAGGTCGATCGCCGACTCCGGCGCCGTCCTTTACCCGAACCCGACAGGCGTGCCGCGAGCGTAGGGGTCACACTGGCGCGATGACTGCACCCACCCCGTTCTGGCGCTCGGTCGAGTCGCTCAACAACGTCGTCTACCTCGTACCCGAGGCACGCACGCACTACGCCGCCATCGGGCTCAAGGGGTCGTGGATGGGCTACTTCGCCTCCCGCGCGGCACCCATGGGAGCGGTTTCCCCAGAGCTGGTCGTCGCGACGTTCCACGGATTCGCCCCCCACCTCGTGCACCGCGCGATCCCCGACGCCTGGCACCTCGCGACGCCCGCCGACATCCACGCGTCGCGCCTTGACCTGGCCCGCACGATCCTCGGACGCGCCGTCACCGGCGAGCAGGTCGCTCCGCTCGCCGACGCCCTCGCAGACATCGTCGAAGGGCTCGACTTCGCCGGCAAGCCGCTGGCTGCCGCGCACTCGCCGATGCCGTCACCCGAGGACGACCTCGGACGGTTCTGGCTCGCCGACGCCGTGATCCGCGAGTTCCGTGGCGACTGCCACGTCGCAGAGCTCGTCACCCGCGGACTCAACGGCGTCGACGCCAACGTTCTCAACGTCGCTGCGGGGCTGACCTTCCCGCAGCAGCAGGCCTTCCGTGGCTGGAACGACGAGGAGTGGGCAGCGGGCAAGGAGCGGCTGCTCGACCGGGACTGGCTCGATGACAAGGGCACCATCACGCAGGCGGGGGCCGCGGCGCGCACCGAGCTCGAAGAGGCGACCGACCGCACCTGTGCCGCCGGCATGTCGGACGAGGTGATCACCCGCGCCGCCGAGATCACCGACGCCATGCGCGACGTGGCCCGGGCGCTCCGGGCGTCGCTCAAGGAGTCCTGACGCCAGTCGCGGCAGATCCGTGCGCGCGTGGCGCAGACGCCATACGGTGAGGTCATGGCCAAGGCGTCGTCCCCCGCAGTGGAGATCGAGGTGGACGACAAGGTCGTGCGGCTCAGCAACCCCGATCGCGTCTACTTCCCCGACCACGGCTGGACGAAGCTCGACCTCGTGGAGTACTACCTTGCCGTCGGCGAGGGCATCGTCAACGCGCTGCGCGAGCGACCCTCCATGCTGCACCGTTTCCCTCAGGGCCTCGCCGGCCCCAAGGTGCACCAGAAGCGGGTGCCGTCGGGCGCACCACCCTGGTTGGAGACCGTGGAGGTGCACTTCCCACGCTACGACCGCACCGCCGACGAGCTCTGCGTGACGGAGCTGGCCGCCGTGGTCTGGGCCGTGCAGATGTCGACCGTCGAGTTCCACCCGTGGAACAGCCGTCGTGACGACGTCGAGAAGCCCGACGAGTGGCGCATCGACCTCGACCCCGGTGACGACTGCGACTTCTCGACGGTGCAGCGCGTCGCCCTCGTCGCCCGGGAGGTGCTCGACGAGCTGGGCGCCACCGGCTTCCCGAAGACGTCCGGCGGGTCCGGTCTGCACATCTACGTGCGCATCCCGCCCGACCACGGGTTCGGCGACGTGCGCCGAGCCGCGCTCAGCTTCGCCCGCGAGGTCGAGCGTCGCGCACCCGACGACGTCACCACCGCATGGTGGCGCAAGGACCGCGACCCCTCACGGGTCTTCGTCGACTACAACCAGAACGCCCGCGACCACACCATCGCCGCGGCCTACTCGGTGCGAGGATTCGCCGACGGACGGGTGTCGACACCGATCCGGTGGGACGAGGTCGCGGACGTCGACCCGCACGACTTCACGCTCGCCACCGTGCCCGCACGCTTCGCCGACCTCGGTGACCTGCACGGTGGCATCGACGACGCGGTCTTCGACCTGGCCCCGCTGCTGGAGTGGGCCGACCGGGACGAGCGCGACGGCGCCGAGCCCCCCGTCGATGCCGAGGAATGACCGGGGAACCCCACCCATCGCCTACACGTCACGACGCGGCATCGACACCGGAACGACGAGCACGGCCTGTCGTGCGGTGCCAGGTCGAACGTCTGGGCTCGGCTCAGCCGACCTCGACCTCGAGGGTCACCTCGACGTTGCCGCGAGTCGCGTTGGAGTAGGGGCAGACCTGGTGCGCGACCCCTACCGCTTTCTCGCCATCCTCCTGCGAGACACCGCCGCCGAGCTCGACGTGCAGCGTGACGGCCAGCTCGAACTGGCCGCTGCTCCCGGCCTTCGGCCCGATGCCGACCTCGGCGGTGACAGCAGAGTCGACGATCGTGACTCCGTGCACCCGGCTCGAGGCCTTGAGCGCGGAGTGGAAGCACGCGGCATAGCCGGCGGCGAAGAGCTGTTCGGGGTTGGTCGCACCCCCCGCGCCGCCCATCTCCGTGGGTGTGCGCACATCGGTGTCGATGAGTCCGTCGTTCGAGCGGACATGGCCGTTGCGGCCGTCCCCGTCAGAGGTGGCGACAGCGGTGTAGAGGATGCTTTCTGGCATGGCGTGCTCCTGTGAATCGACATAGACTGACTAGTACGTCTACATCGATCAAAGCACAACGACAAACCGGTCGCCAGGCTCGGGGAAGAGGCACCATGACCGTCATCGAGATGAAGCCAGTGCGTGAGCGCATCCTCGACACGGCCATGAACCGCTACTACGTCGACGGCATCCGCGCGGTGAGCGCCGATGCATTGATCGCGGAGGCCCGTGTCTCCAAGGCCACGTTCTACCGGCACTTCCCGCACAAGGACGACCTCGTGATCGCCTATCTCGAGCTGCAGTCGGCCACCGAGCAAGACAGCATCCAGGAGCAGCGTGCCGCTCATCCCGGCGATCCCGCGGCCGTCCTCACCTGGTACGCCGACACGATCGGCGCCTTCGGCTGCTCGCCCGGATTTCGGGGGTGCCCCTTCATCAACGCCGCCGCCGAGCTCTCCGACCCCGAGCACCGGGGCCGGAAGATCGTGGCAGAGCACCGGGCGTGGCTCACGGCGCAGGTCGCCGAGCTCCTTGCCGAGATGGGCATCGAAGATGCCGTACTGCGCGCCGATCACCTGATGATGCTGCGCGACGGCGCGATGGTTGCCGGCTACGTCGGGAGCGAGCCCGCAGACATCTCGTCCTCCCTCGTCGCTGCTGGCCGAACCCTCATCGCACGCTGACCCCGCCACCCGGCGGCGGGTCAGGAGGTGGTGGGGCGGACGCGCTTGGGGTCGTAGAGGTGCGACTCCGCCCCGCGCACGCCAGGGGCCAACGCCTTGCCGACCAGGATCACGGCTGCTTGACGCAGGCCAGCCGCCTCGACCTGGTCGGCCATGTCGCCGAGGGTGCCACGAAGGACGACCTCCGTCGGCTGGCTCGCGTCAGCCACCACGGCCACGGGGCAGTCGGCACCGTGCGTGACGGCCAGCTCGACCATCAGGGTTCGTGCGTGCCTGATCGCGAGGTGCAGCACCAGCGTCGCGCCGGTGGCAGCGAACCCGGCGAGCGCCTCACCAGACGGCATGGCGGTGGAGCGGGCCTGGGTGCGCGTCAGCACCACGGACTGCACGACCTCGGGCACTGTCAGCTCGGCACCCAGCAGTGCCGCGGCGGCGGCATAGGCGGGGACACCGGGTGTCACGTCCCACGGCACCCCGTGCGCGTCGAGCCGGCGCGCCTGTTCGTGCAGGGCGGAGTAGATCGACGGGTCGCCGGAGCACAGCCGCACGACCTCGAGCCCTGCAGCGTGTGCGTCCACGACTGCTGCGGTGATCTGGTCGAGGTCGAGGTGCTGGGTGTCGACGAGCCGGGCACCTTCGGGGCAGTGGGCCAGCACCGCGTCGTTGATGTAGGTGCCGGCGTAGACACACACGTCGGCGCGGTTGAGCAGCGCCACGGCGCGCAGCGTCAACAGGTCGGCGGCACCCGGGCCGGCGCCGACGAAGTGAACGGTCACGACTCGTCCTTCGTCACTGCCCACTGCGTGACGGCCCGCGACGGGGTCCAGCCCGTGAACGAGCCGATCGGCGACGCGTGCTCGACACGCAGCCGGGTCAGCTCACCACCCTGCGCGGAATAGCTGACCGCCAGCACTGCCTCAGTCTCGAGCGTGACGCCGTGGACCACGAGGCGTCCGCCGGGACGAAGCGCGGCCCAGCACGCGTCGATGACCCCAGGCTCCGTCGCGCCACCGCCGATGAAGATCGCGTGCGGCGCCTCCAGCCCGTCGAGGGCCTCCGGAGCGCGGCCCGTGACGACCCGGATCGCCGGCACACCGAGGGTCGCTGCGTTGGCAGCGATGCGTGCGGCCCTGTCCTCGCGCGCCTCGACCGCGATCGCGCGGCAGGTCGAGTGGGCGCGCATCCACTCCACCGCGACCGAGCCTGCACCCGCGCCGATGTCCCACAGCAGCTGTCCCGGCATCGGCGCGAGACGAGCGAGGGCCGACGCGCGCATGTCACGCTTGGTGATCTGGCCGTCGTGGTCGAAGGCATCGTCGGGAAGCCCGGCCACGAATCCGAGCGGCCTAGCCCCCGAGCTCACGAGCTCGACCGCGACGACATTGAGGTCGGGCGCCGCATGGTCGCCCCACACCGCGGCCACCCCGTCGATGCGCGCCTCGTGGTCGGAGCCGAGGTCGGCGAGCACCGTCATCGGGCTGGCCCCGTACCCCACCGCGGTGAGCAGTGCGGCCACCTCTCCGGGGGTGGAACCGTCTGAGGACAGGATCATCAGCCGCAGCCCTGGTGCGAGCGACCGTGCGACGAGGTGCGGATCGCGTCCGACGAGTGTGACGACCTCGGTTGACTCCGCCGACCAGCGCATCCGTGCACGAGCCAGCGCGACCGACGAGAGCGCGGGGACGACCGTCACCGACGCCTCACCGATCAGCTCGACGAGCGTCGTCGCAATACCCGACACCAGCGGGTCGCCCGAAGCCAGCGCCACCACCCGCGACCCGTCGAAGCGATCGAGCAGCGCGGGAAGCCCCTCCAGCAGCGGCGACGGCCAAGGCTCGCGGGTCTGTTCGGGCGCGTCGGGGAGCATCGCGAGGTGCCGCGGGCCGCCGAGCACGACCTCCGCGCCCTCGACCAGCTCGCGAGCGGAGGCGGTAAGGCCCGTCCAACCGTCCGCGCCGATGCCGACGACCGTGACCTGAGTGCTCATGGTGGGTCACGATATCGTTGCCGTCACAAGGCTCGAGGTGCCCCATACGCGCAAGCTGCGGGGAGAATCGAGAAGCCGGTGAAATTCCGGCACAGGGCCCGCTGCGGTGACCCAGGCCTAGACCTGGGAAGCCCGAAGACCGGCCTCGGGCCTCCACGGTGGGCGCAGCCGCGCTCGCCGCCGATGGCAGATCGAGCGGGAGCCCCACATGCCACAGCACTACCCTTTCAGTGCCGTCGTCGGTTCAGACGACATGGCGCTGGCCCTGACCCTCTCGACCATCTCGCCCGCCATCGGCGGTGTGCTCGTGCGTGGCGAGAAGGGCACTGCGAAGTCGACGATGGTGCGCGCGCTCGCCTCGGTGCTGCCGCCCATCGACGTTGTCGCCGGCGACCGCTTCTCGTCCGACCCCCTCGAGCCGAGCCCGCTCTCACCCGACGGACCGTTTGCCGCCGACGTCGACGTCGAGACCCGCGCGGTGCGGCTCGTCGAGCTGCCGGTCGGCGCGACCGAGGACCGCGTGCTCGGATCGTTGCACCTCGAGAAGGCGCTGTCCGAGGGCGTCACCGAGTACGAGCCGGGGCTGCTGGCCCGCGCGCATCGCGGCATCTTGTACGTCGACGAGGTCAACCTGCTGCACGACCATCTCGTCGACCTCCTGCTCGACGCCGCCGCGATGGGACGTTCGACGGTGGAGCGCGACGGCGTCTCGGTCGAGCACGCCGCCCGCTTCGTGCTGGTCGGCACCATGAACCCCGAGGAGGGCGAGCTCCGCCCTCAGCTGCTCGACCGGTTCGGGCTGACCGTCGAGGTCACCGCCCCCCGCGACCCCGCCTCGCGCGTCGAGGTCGTCCGCCGACGTCTCTCGTACGAGAGCAATCCAGAGGCGTTTGCGCGCAGGTTCGCCGATGATGAGGCGGCGCTCACCGATCGCATCCAGGCCGCCCAGAAGCTGGTCGACGAGGTCGACCTCGATGACTGGGCGCTGCTCAAGATCGCCGAGGTGTGCGCGGCGTTCGAGGTCGACGGCATGCGTGCCGACATCGTCACGGCCCGCGCCGCCGCCGCCCACGCTGCGTGGAACGGACGCACCAGCGTCGCCCGCGAGGACATCCGGGCCGCTGCACGTCTGGCCCTGCCGCACCGTCGCCGCCGCAACCCCTTCGACGCACCGGGCATCGACGAAGACCTGCTCGACCAGATCCTCGGGGACGATGAGCCGCCCAACCCACCAGAACCCCCGAGCCCCCACGAGGATCCCGAACCCCAGCCCACCGACCCGACCGACGCAACCGACCCGACCGACCCCACCGGCCCCCCCGACCAGGCCGACCCCGCCACCGACCCCGCTGGGAGTGACGGTGTTGATGCGACCCGGCGGGAGGAACCTCAAGAACGTCACTCCCAGCGGGAAGGTGAGGGAAGAGCTGAAGGTGGGGCCCCCCCCGACACCAGCGTCCCGTCGGCGCAGGAGCCGTACCGTCCCCGGCTGTTCCCCGTCGGGGGCACCGGTGCGGGCGAGCCGGGCCGACGATCGCGCGCGATCACCGAGAC
>NZ_JACMOM010000283.1 GCF_014378035.1 Aeromicrobium sp.
ATCTGGAAGGTGCTGGGCGGCTGACTGAGGATGAGCAGCCCGTTGGAGATCACGGCGATCAGCAGGCCACCGATGATGGCGTTGACCACGCGTCCCTTGCCGCCGAAGAGACTGGTGCCACCGATGACGGCCGCACCGACCGCGAAGAGCAGCGTCTCGGCGCCACCGGTGTCGCTGGAGACGCTGTTGTTGCGGCTGGCGATCACTACGCCCGCGATCGCGGCGATCGAGGAGCAGATGATGAAGCAGCTGATCCGTACGGCACCGACGTTGATGCCGGAGCGACGCGCGGCCTCGGCGTTGCCACCGACGGCGTAGACGTGCCGGCCCCAGCGGGTGCGGTTGAGCAGCAGGTTGAGGCAGATGAGGAGCCCGACGATCAGCACGACGACCATCGGCACGCCCTTGAGCGAGATGAACTCCGGCCTGAGGCTGCGCTCGACCGACAGCCAGGTGACTGCTCCGACCACGAGCGCGCAGAGCAGGACGAACTTGGCCCCCCACAGGACGACCGGTTCGGCGGAGAGCCCGCGCTTCTGACGACGGAGCAGTCGCAGCAGCGTGAGGCCGCCGTACGCCGCCAGCCCGACGACGGTCAGGGTCCAGCCCAGCCACAGCGGCAGCGTCGCGTTGTTGATGTCGATAAGGGCCTGGTCGCGGTAGGTGATCGTCTTACCCTCACCGACGATCTTGAGCAACAGGCCCTGCAGGCTCAGGAACGCGGCCAGGGTGACCACGAACGACGGGATGCCGAGACGGGCGACGAGAAGGCCGATGACCAGTCCGATCGTGACGCCGGTGGCGATGCACACCACGATTGACGGGATCAGCGGCCACCCCTGCTCGGTGGAGGCCCAGCCGAGCGTGGCGGCCGCCGTACCCCCGGCGAAGCCGGCGGACAGGTCGATCTCGCCGAGGAGCAGCACGAAGACCAGGCCCATGGCCAAGATCATGATGCCGGCCGACTGGTTGGTCAGGTTGGCGAAGTTGAGGGGCGTCAGGAACGTGTCGGGGCGCATCGCGCCGAAGAGCACGACCAGGGTCACCAGGCCCAGCACAGCGGGCAGCGAACCGATGTCACCGCCGCGGATCTTGCTGGTGTAGCCACGCAATCGCTCCCCGAGGCCCGCGTCCGGGGGCACGACTCCGGGGACCTGCGGGAGCTCAGGGCCGGCGGGGGTCGTGGGCGTCTGGGTCGTCGTCATCGGATCGCTTCCGCTCGGTCGTTGCTGCCGCCGGTGATCAGCTGCACCACTTCGTTGTGGGTGACGCTCGCAGTCTCCACCTGGGCGACCATCTGGCCGAGGTAGAGCACCGCGATGTCGTCGGCGACCTGGAACACGTCGGTGAGGTTGTGGCTGATCAGCACCACCCCGAGGCCCTTGTCGGCGAGGCGGCGCACGAGCAGCAGCACCTGTTCGGTCTGGGCCACGCCGAGGGCCGCGGTCGGCTCGTCGAGGATCACGACGCGGGAGTTCCACAGCACCGCGCGGGCGATGGCCACCGTCTGGCGCTGACCTCCGGAGAGCGAGGCGACCTTGGTACGCACCGAGGCGAGCGTGCGCACGGAGAGCCCGTCGAGGGTCTCGCGTGCCCGCACCTCCATGGTGGCGTCGTCGAGCACGCCGGACGTCGTGAGCTCGCGCCCGAGGAACATGTTGTCGACGACGTCGAGGTTGTCGCACAGCGCGAGGTCCTGGTAGACGACCTCGATGCCCAGGGCGTTGGCGTCGCGCGGGCTGGAGACGTGCACCTCGGCGCCGTCGTAGGTGTAGCTGCCCTCGTCGAACTGGTGGATGCCGGCGATGCCCTTGATCAGGGTGCTCTTGCCGGCGCCGTTGTCACCGACGAGTGCGGTCACCCGGCCGGGACGCACATCGAGGTCGATGCCGCGCAACACGTGGACGGCTCCGAAACTCTTCTGCACGCCCCGCAAGGACAGCAGAGGCGGTGGTGCCTGGCTGGGTGGCGTCTTCTCGGTGTCGACGGCGGTCATGCTTCCTCCATGTACGACGGGCAGGTGCGCGGGCTGGCTCGCGCGGTAGCTGGCTATGGGGTGGTGCTGGTACGACCCGGAGCCGCGGGGGGTGGGTCCCGCGGCTCCGGATCGGTCAGAGGTCGTGCAGCGGATCAGTGAGGCAACAGGTGACCGTAGGTCACTTGACGCCGTACTTCGCGCACAGCTCGGCGAACTTGTCCGCGCAGAGCTCGGCCTTGTCGGCGAAGCCGTCAGCGACGACCTTGGCGACGGTGTCGGCCGTGATGCTCTCCGGCGTGGCCAGCACGGACGGGACGTCCTGGCCGGTCTCGGAGTCGGGGACCGTGCCGGTGACCAGAGCGTCGGCCTCGGCCTTGCTGCCGTTGATCAGGGCGATCGCCAGCTTGGCGGCGGTCTCGGCCTCCAGGTTGGTGTTCTTGTAGACCGTCATGCACTGGTCGCCGGCGAGGATGTTCTGCAGACCCTCGATGGAGGCGTCCTGACCGGTGACCGGGACCTTGCCGTTGAGGCCCTGGGCACGGAGCCGGGCGATGATGCCGCCGGCCATCGTGTCGTTGGCCGA
>NZ_JACMOM010000284.1 GCF_014378035.1 Aeromicrobium sp.
CCCAGTCGGTGCCCATGTGGCGCTTGACCGAACGGATCGTCCGATCGACGTTGGTCACGCCCTGACGCCTGGCGACCTCGCCGGCGCGGACCTCGCCGTCCTTGGCGAAGGCCACCACCGACGGGGTGGTGCGGGCGCCTTCCGCGTTGGCGATGACGGTGGGTTCTCCACCTTCGAGCACGGCGACGACCGAGTTGGTCGTACCGAGGTCAATTCCGACCGCTCTGGCCATGGTGTTCCTCCTGCTTGTTGAGTACTGGGGGCTATGCAAGACATGAAGTCAAGTGACTTGAGTCTGATGTTATCAACTATCGCCAACCCCGGTTCATTCCGGGTGGCGGCGACTAATTTCGGCTGGCGTGCACCTGCCACCTGATCTCCCGAGGGCCCCGCCACCCGGGGCGCCTAGTCTGACCCCATGACCGACAACGACCGGTTGGCCCGTTCCCTCCACGAGCTCGTCACCGACACGGCTTCGCGCCAGATCTCCCGCGAGACCGCGCACCTTGCAGACATCGAGGTCGACAGCCACGGCATCCACGCGATGTCGCCGCCGCAGGGGTACGCGGCACCCGCGTCGGGAGTCGTCATGACCCACGTCGCGGCTCGATCGCGCGACATCCCTGCGGCGGGCATCGAGGTGCGGGTCGCGGTGTGGGTCTCGACGCCGGGGGCGGAGAGCCCCACGATCCTTCTGACGCGCAGCGACGACGACCGGACCTTGTCGATCGACGTCGCCGACCTGCAGCCCGACCCTACGCCGCACGCGCGCGGACAGGTCAACGACTTCGTCGCCGTGATCATCGCCCACATGGTGTCGGGGCTCAACGTCGCGATGCAGCGCACCTACCTCCACGAGTCGGACGACACCGATGCAGAGTACGACCGCGACGACAACAACCCCTGAGTCCCACCCCGGGTAGGTGGGTCAGCCGACGGGGACGGGGTCCTCGCGATCTTCCCTCGCCAGGTGCTCGTCGTGCTTCGTGAGCGACTCACCCTCGATGTCGAGGTTCGGCAGGAGCCGGTCGAGCCAGCGAGGGAGCCACCACATGCGATCGCCCATCAGGGCCATGAGCGCCGGCACGAGAGTCATGCGGACGAGGAACGCGTCGGCGAGGATGCCTACGGCGAGACCAAATCCGATCGACTTGACCACGGGGTCGCTGCCCAGCGCGAAGCTGCCGAAGACACCGATCATGATGACTGCGGCCGCCGTGACGACGCGGGCACCGTACTGGAACCCGTAGACGACCGACTCGACTGCTGCCTTGCCGTGGACGTACTCCTCCCGCATGCGAGACACGAGGAACACCTCGTAGTCCATTGCCAGACCGAACAGGATGCCGGTCAGCAGCAGCGGCAGCAGGAACAGCACCGGCCCCGACTTGTCGACGCCGATCAGGTTGCCGAGCCAGCCCCATTGGAACACCGCGACGGTCGCACCCAGCGAGATGCCGACGGACAGCAGGAAGCCCACGACCGCCTTGAGCGGCACCAGGATCGAGCGGAACACGATCATCAGCAGGATGAAGGCGAAGCCGACGACCACCAGCAGGTACTTCGGGAACGCCGCGGCCAGGCTCTCGGAGATGTCGACGCCGAGTGCGGTCTGCCCGGTGACCAGGACCTGCGCGCCGGTGGCGCCCTCCACCCCCTTGACCGAGGTGCGGATGTCGTCCACGAGGTCTTGGGTGGCCGCGTCCGACGGACCGCTCGTGGGCAGCACCGTCACGATCGCGTACTGAGCAGTCCTCAGCTGGTCCTGATAGGCGGCAACCGCCTTGGCGTCGGCCGGATCGGGTGCCGGCGAGATCACCGAGGCGATGTCGGTCTTGACGCCTCTGACGTCGGCGACGGCACGGTCGACGGCCGCTTCCGGGTCGGCGGCACCCAGGGTGTCGACCACGACGAGCAGCGGACCGTTGGTCCCTGCGCCGAAGTTCTTCGCGATCAGGTCGTACGCCTCGCGCGGCCCGCTGCCTCGGGCAGCGGTGCCGTCGTCCGGCAGTGCGAGCTGCATCGAGGCAACCGGGATGGCCACCACGCCGGCGACGACGAGCCCACCGATGAAGGTCTTGATGCGGTGCTTGGTGACGAGGTCGGCCCAGCGACGTCCGTTGGTGCGCTTGCCCGTCCTGGACTCGGGGTCGCGGGCCTTGAGGAACGGCAGCGTCCCGGAGGCGATGCGCTTGCCGGCGAACCCGAACAGGGCGGGCAGCATCGTCAGCGCTATGAGCACCGCGACGGCGACCGTGCCGGCAGCAGCAAGACCCATCTCGGACAGGAACGCGATGTTGACGACCGTCAGCCCGGCGAGAGCGATGATGACCGTCAGCCCGGCGAAGATGACCGCCGAGCCGGCAGTGCCGACCGCACGTCCCGCGGCCTCCTCGTGATCGCGACCTGACTGCACCTCATGTCGGTATCGCGACACGATGAACAGCGCGTAGTCGATGCCCACGGCGAGCCCCAGCATCGTGGCCAGGATCGGGGTGGTCGAGCCGAGGTCCATGAACCCCGTCAGGGTCGTGATGCTGGTGACGCCGATGCCCACACCGATCAGCGCGGTGAGAAGCGGCATGCCGGCGACGAGCAGCGACCCGAAGGTGATGATCAGGACGACGATCGCCACGGCGATGCCCATCAGCTCGGTGGTCCCGGTCTCCGGCACCTCCTGCAGCGCGTCTCCGCCGATCTCCGCGCGCAGACCCGCGTCGCGCGCGACCTTCGGCGAGGCATCCAGCGCCGTGCGGTCTGCAGCGGTCAGCTCGACCGCGGTCTTCGCGTAGGACACCGTCGTGTAAGCGGTGCGACCGTCCTTGGAGACGGTTCCGGTGGTGAACGGGTCGGTGGAACCGATGACGTTCTTCGACTTCACATCTGCGATCGAGTCGGTGACGAGCTTCTTGTTGGCGGCCGACGTCAGGGTCTGACCCTCCGGCGCCTGGAACACGATCCGCGCGGTCGCGCCATCGGGTGCTGCATCGGGAGAGCGTTCCTTGATCAGGTCGAATGCCTTGGTCGACTCGATGCCGGGAAGGCTGAACTCATCGGACGTCTTGCCCGACAGCGTCGCGGAAGCCACGCCCATCAGCAGGAGGAGGCCGATCCAGAACGAGACGACGATGCGGCGGTGTCGGAACGACCAGCGTCCGAGCCGGTAGAGATGCCATGCCATGGTGTTTCTCCCTCGAAAAATGCGAAGCGGTGAGTGGTGCAGGTCAGTGGATGCCGAGGGCGGGCAGGACGAGCCCGTCGATGTAGCCGTACAGGAACTCGTCATCCGGCTCGACGCCGGTGAGCGCTACCTGGAGCACGAAGGGCGCCATGAGGGCCAGGTTCACGTGCGGGATGCCCGGGGAGTCTTCGGCGATCTCGCCCCGGTTGATCGCGCGCTGGAGCAAGGTCCCGATCCGCTCGTGGATCGGCTGCAGGATCTCCTGCCGCACCGCCGCAGCGAGCTCGGGATCCTGCTTCATCGCGTGGAGGATGGCGCCCATGAGCTGGGTGCCGTCGTCGTTGTCGCCCCTGTCCCGGACGGCGAACATGTGCCGGAGGTCGCCGCGGAGGCTTCCCGTGTCGGCGAGCTCCAGCCGGGACTGCGCGGTGCACTGCAACGCTTGAACCACGAGTGATGCCTTGCTGCCCCACTGTCGGTAGAGGGTCGCTTTGCTGCACTTCGTGGCCGCCGCGATCTCATCCATCGTGAGGTTGTCGAAGCCGCGCATGGACACGATCTTCAAGGTGCCCGTGTACAGCTCGTCCAGCCGCTCTGCGCTGAGTCGACTCATCGTGATCCCTATCGATACGAAACTGTTTCGTTTCGATAATAGCGCGACCGAGTCGAACCCGCGCGCGGCCGGGCGGCGATCGTGCGATGACGTGCATCACCCCTTGGACGCGCGGGCAGGATCAGGCGTTGCCGTCTTCCGCCGTGAGCGGCTGGGCGATGTCCTCGAGTGATCTGCCCTCCGCCTTGACCCCCAGGAATATCGCGACGATTCCAGCGCCGATCATCAGGCCGGCTCCGAGGTAGTAGCCCGGGACGATGCCGGTGATGTCCTTCGAGGCCGTGGCCTTGTCGATCAGATGACCGAAGTAGAGCGGTCCCGCGATGCCACCGATCGCCGTGCCGGCGGCGTAGAAGAAGGCGATGCACATCGCCCGCGTCTCCATCGGAAACACCTCGCTCGCGGTCAGGTAGGCCGCGCTGGCGCCGGCCGACGCGAAGAAGAAGATCACCATGCCGAACAACGTCAGCGAGATCGCGTTGAGGTCGCCGAGCACGACTCCCGCGGCAGCCAGCAGGACACCCGACAGGATGTAGGTGCCGGCGATCATCGGGATACGCCCGACCCGGTCGAACAACGGTCCGAGGAGCAGTGCCCCCGCGAAGTTGCTGGCCGCGAACGCCGCGACGTACCACCCGGTCTGCTTGACGTCGAGGAATGTCGTGAGGCTGTCGCCATACGTGAAGAAGAAGGCGTTGTACAGGAACGCCTGCCCGGCGAAGAGCGAGAGGCACAGGACCGTGCGCTTGGGATACAGCGCGAAGACCGTGTGAATGATCGTGGTCAGCGGAATGGTCTTTCGCTGGCGGATCGTGATGGTCTCGTCGACGGGCTCGAGGGTGAGGTGGTCCTCCTCCTCGACGGTTCGCTCGATCTCGCGGACGATCTTCTCGCCCTCCTCGTCGCGGCCGTGGATGAACAGCCAGCGGGGGCTCTCGGGAACGTTCTTGCGAACGAACAGCACGCCGATGCCGAGGATCGCACCGAGGGCGAAGCAGAAGCGCCAGCCGAACTCGGGGTTGACGGTGTCCGGGTTGGTCAGCGGGATGGTCAGCAGGGAGCCGGCCGCCGCCCCGACCCAGAACGAGCCGTTGATGATGATGTCGATGCGTCCGCGGTACTTGGCCGGGATCAGCTCGTCGATTGCGGAGTTGATGGCCGCGTACTCCCCGCCGATGCCCGTCCCGGTGATGAATCGGCAGACGAAGTAGAACATCGGGTTCATCGAGAACGCCGTCGCGACGGTGCCGATCAGGTAGACCAGCAGCGTCACCATGAACAGCTTCTTGCGCCCGAACCGGTCGGTCAGCTGCCCGAAGAAGAGCGCGCCCAGGCAGGCACCGGCAACGTAGATCGCGCCAGCGAGGCCGATGTCCGAGCTTGTCAGCCCGAGCCCTGTGTCTCCGTTCTTGAGAACTGCGGACAGGTTGCCGACGATCGTGACCTCGAGGCCGTCCAGGATCCACACCGTTCCGAGACCGATGACGATCATCCAGTGCCATCGCGCCCACGGCAGCCGGTCCATCCGCGCGGGGATGTCAGTGGTGATGCGCCCGGTCTCGGGGCCGGATGACGAGGTCTCGGAGGTGGTCATGCCGAGCCGGGTACCCCTGTGACACAGGTCTCAATCACGCCATTTCCTGCTACCGGTCAGCCGTGCGTCAGCGGACGGCGATGACAATGACGCCGACCGCGACGGAGAAGATCAGCACCCCCACGGCAGCGGCCAGGAAGGCCGGCGCGCCGAAGCCGGGCATCGGCGCACCCGACCGGATGGCCCTCTCGACCGCTCGCCAGCGCAACCACGCCTGGGCGACGCACAGGGCAGAGAGTGCCAGCAGCCACAGCGATGCGGCGTTGCTGACCCACGCGTCGAGGTCGAAGAACGGGCTGTGCACCGCGACAGCGCCGGCGACGAGGGCGAGGGCGGTGCGGGTCCAGGCAAGGAAGGTGCGCTCGTTGGCGAGGGTGAAACGGGTGTCGGGGTCGGGGCCCGCGCCGAACACGTCCCTCGGGAACCGCTTGTCGTCATTCATGAGGCCACCGCATGGACGCCGCAGAGGTCGGCTGACCCGAGGCACGCCGCGCACCGCACCATCTGATGCTTGCAGGCCACGTCGCCGCAGTCGGCCACGTGGTTGGTCGGTGCGCTGCACACGTCGCAGGCACCGACGAGCGTCGTGTGGTCAGAGAAGTTCATCGTGATGCGGTCGTCGAAGACGTACAACGCTCCCTTCCAGAGCCCGTCGTCGCCAAAGGCCTCGCCATAGGTCGCGATGCCCCCATCGAGCTGGTAAACCTCGCGGAAACCCCGCTTCTTCATCAGTGGGGTCAGCACCTCGCACCGGATGCCGCCCGTGCAGTAGGTCACGACGGGTTGGTCCTTGAGGTGGTCGAAGGCTCCGCTGTCGAGCGCGGTGATGAACTCACGCGTCGTCTCGACCGATGGTCGCACCGCCCCGACGAAGTGCCCGACGGCCGACTCGATCTGGTTGCGGCCGTCGAAGAACACCACATCTTTGTCCTCGATCAGGGCATGCAGCTCGGCCGGTGAGAGGTGTGTCCCCCCGTCAACGACTCCCTCGTCGTCGAGCTCGAGCTCGCCCGGGGCGCCGAACGTCACCAGCTCGTCGCGGACACGGACGCTGAG
>NZ_JACMOM010000285.1 GCF_014378035.1 Aeromicrobium sp.
CGCCGGTGAGCGGGCCGTCCTCGTGCGCGCGCGGTCTTTCATGAACGAGAGCGGCGGCCCGGTGTCGACCGTCATGAACTTCTTCGATGTCGAGCCCGACCACCTCGTGGCAGTCCACGACGAGCTCGACATCGACTTCGGGCAGCTGCGCGTCAAGATCGGCGGCGGCGACAACGGCCACAATGGCCTGAAGTCGATCCGCCAGTCCATCGGGACCGGCGATTTCCACCGAGCACGCTTCGGCATCGGCCGCCCGTCGGGGCGCCAGGACGTGCACGACTTCGTGCTCAGTGGCTTCGGCTCGGCCGAGCGCAAGGAGCTCGACCTCAACGTCGAGCTCGCGGCCGATGCCGTCGAGAGCCTGATCGCCCACGGGCTCGCGCGGACGCAGCAGGACTTCAACTCCTAGCTGGCTTCGGTACGTCCAAAAAGATCGCGAGAGTGTCGAGCGGCTACTTTATGACGCGGATATCGCGTGATACAAACATCATTACTTCCACTCTTTGCGGGTAATTTCGTGTCTAGACTGGTCCGGTGCGCATGCCCCAGATCAGTCCCCGTTTGCGCAAGCTCGCGTCCGAGATCCTGACCTTCGGTGCCGTGGGCATGGCCGGTCTGGTGGTCGATGTCGGCGTCTTCAACGCTCTGCGTTTCGCCGGACCCGGGTTGCTCGAGGACAAGCCGCTGACCGCCAAGGTCATCTCGGTCATCGTCGCGACGATGGTGACCTACTTAGGCAATCGGACGCTGACATGGCGGGATTGTGCTCGGGGCAGACGCTCGCGTGAGGTGATCCTGTTCTTCGCGCTCAACGGCGCAGGCATGGCCATCGCGCTCGGGTGTCTGGCCATCAGCCACTATGCCCTCGGATTCACGAGCCCTCTGGCCGACAACATCTCGGCGAACGGGGTCGGTCTGGTGCTCGGGACCGCGTTCCGTTTCTGGAGCTACCGCACCTTCGTGTTCCACCCCGCGCCGCAGGACGTCGGCGACCACGCCGTTCCGCTGGCCACAGCTCAGCCGGTTGCTGTGGCCTCGTCCTTCGAGGCTTCCGCTCCCGAACCGGCGGTGTGGCAGAGCGTCATGCCGACGGCGCAATGAGTCCGCGTCCTGAACGACCGAACCGGTCCGCGAGAGAGATGACAATGAACGCCCACGAACCGCGTCGCCATCCGCTGGTGGTCATTCCGACCTACAACGAGTACGACAACATCATCGAGATCATCGGACGGGTACGCGCGTCGGTGCCAGAGGCCGACGTGCTGGTCGCCGATGACAACTCGCCCGACGGAACCGGGAAGCTCGTTGATGAACTGGCTTCGTCCGACTCAGCTGTGCACGTGATGCACAGAACCGCGAAGGATGGCCTGGGCGCGGCCTATCTCGCCGGGTTTGACTGGGCGTTCGAGCGCGACTACGACGTCATCGTCGAGATGGACGCCGACGGGTCGCACCGACCGGAGGAGCTTCCGTCGCTCCTGACTGCTCTTGCCTCCGCAGACGTGGTGCTCGGCTCCCGATGGGTGCCGGGGGGTTCGGTCGTCAACTGGCCGCGTCAGCGCGTGCTCCTGTCCCGGGGCGGGAGCCTGTATGCCCGCACCATGCTCGGCCTGTCGATCCGCGACATCACCGGAGGCTATCGGGCCTATCGGTCGGACGCTCTCAGGTCGATCGTCTCGTCGGACGTCGAGAGCCAGGGCTACTGCTTCCAGATCGATCTGGCGAAGCGGGCGGTCGAGCAGGGCCTGGTGGTCCGGGAGGTGCCGATCACCTTCGTCGAACGGGTTCGTGGCGAGTCGAAGATGAACCGCTCCATCGTGATCGAGGCGGTTGTCCGTGTGGGTGTGTGGGGCATCCAGCGGCGGCTGTCGTGGTTGAATGGTCTTGTCAGCCGTCGGTGACTGGTCCGAGCGCGTCTGCTCGACGGCGTAGTTCCGCCCGTGCCAGCCGGCGTCCGTCACGGACGCCGCGCAGTGCTGACCACAATGGGGTGCGCGAGTGCAGGAGTTGCCGTCGGCCGCCGCGCAGGACGATGTCCCACGCGGCCGGCAGCGAGCTACGCATCCATCGCCTGGCTACCGCCTCATCGAGATTGCGGGCGGCGAAGACCAGTCGGTTACGGCTGTTGTAGTAGCAGTAGGCCCCCGACAGCCCTTGCGAATCCCGTTCCTGGGTGCCTCCGACGTCGTGGACGGCCACAGCCTCCTGGATCACGCGCAAGGTGCCGCCAGCGGCGAGGACGCGGAATGACAGGTCGATGTCTTCCCAGTAGAGGAAGTACTCGGGTTCGAAACCTCCCACTGTCTGCCAGAGCTCCCAGCTGGCCATGAGGCAGGCGCCTGTCAACCATTCCATGACCTCGTCCGGGGCCGTGGGCCCCCGGCGTCTGGTCGATCGGGTGCTGCCGTCTTTCAGATGAAGGTCTGCGCCGTCGAACCACACAGATCCGTCTGGTCGTCGAATGCTCGCGCTGGCCAGTGTCAGAGGTTCCTCGCAGGCTTTGAGCAGGGCGAGGACTCCACCACGGTCGATGGACGCATCGGGGTTCAGGATGAGGAAGCACGACGCGCCGAGCTCGCGTCCGCGTGCGACGCCGGCGTCCACGGCGGCCCCGAATCCAACATTTCGGCTGTTCGCCATCAGAATCCACCCATGCTCCTCGACTATTCCGCGGATGGATTCGGAAGACGTGTCATCGCGACGGTTGTCGACCACGACAACGGTGGCTCCCGGCAGACCGGCGGCGGTCGGCGCGAGGTGGGTGCGCAGAAGGTCAGGGGACCCGTAGGTCACCACCACGATCGCGAGGTCAGCGATCGTGAAGGGTGTGGTTGTCATGTCGCTCCTGTCGTCGTGCTCGATCATTGTCCCGAACAGGCGATGGAGGGACGACCCCAGTGCTGATCCGGACCGGCAGGCCGACACAATGGCAGACACATTCTTGGGGAAGAAGATCGGTGGGTCATGGACGACACACGGCACGTGACCATCGCGGTCATGACCTTTCGGCGACCGGACGACATCTCGGACCTGCTCCCGAAGCTGATCGAGCAGGCTGAGGACAACGCACGAACGGACACCGTGATCGAGGTCCTGGTGGTCGACAACGATCCCGACGGCGGCGCCAGGGAACAGGTGCTCACGACGGCATCCTCTGCATCGGTGAAGGTTCGCTACGAGAACGAGACGACGCCCGGAATCTCGGCCGCACGCAACCGGGCCCTGGACGCTTCTGGAACTTCAGACCTGTTGATCTTCATCGACGACGATGAACGTCCGGTCGAGCACTGGCTCCGGTTGCTCCTCGACACCTACGAGACGACTGGGGCAGATGCTGTCGTCGGACCGGTGATCTCCCAGTACGTCGTCGAGCCTGAGCCGTGGGTTGCTGCGGGACGATTCTTCGATCGTCGCCGGCTGCTCACCGGCACCAGGATCGACGTCGCGGCCACGAACAACTTGTTGCTGGACATGGCGCGGGTCCGATCCCTGGCGCTGAGGTTTGACCTGGCCTACGGCATCACCGGTGGTGGCGACACGCTCTTCACCAAGGAGCTGCACGCCCAGGGCGGCGAGATGGTGTGGTGTGACGAGGCCATCGTCTACGACCTGGTCCCTGCTGACCGGGTGACGAGGCGGTGGGTCATCATGCGCGCCCTTCGCTCCGGAAACAGCTGGAGCCGAACGACCGTGGCCATAGCGGATGGTGTGTTGGCGCGGTGGTCGCTGCGGCTGAGGCTGAGTGCCCAGGGAGCCGCGCGCATGCTCGCGGGTGCTGTCAGGTGGTTGTTCGGCCAGCTGACTCGGCGGCAGGTCGACCAGGCGCGGGGTCTGCGTGCGGCTGCCCGCGGTTGGGGCATGCTGGGCGGGGCATGGGGTTATCAGTACAGGGAATACCGACGCCCGCAGTGACCGGACCCGGCAGCGGTCAGCCCCGCTGCTCCAAGGCGATCTGGAATGCTCGTTTGTGCTCGATTCCGGTCTGGTCCCAGTCACGGAGAGACAGATCAGGCGACATGCCGTTGGTGTCGGACCTGGCCATGGCGCGCTCGATGTCGTCTCCGCTGAGGTCGCCGTCGTACATGTGCACCCAGCCCGGCCCGACCTCCTGTGCCAAGGCACCGTTGATCTCGTTGCGTGGCACGAGCACAGGCCGGTTGAGCGACAGTGCCGCGAGCACCCCGCCAGAGTTGTGCATCTCCTGATAGGGGAGCACAACAAGAGAAGCCTCGCTGACGTGCTCCACGAGCTCGTCGTCGCTCAGGAAAGTGAGGCTCAGCCTGATCCGGGGATCCTGCGAGGCCAACGCCTGCAGTGCGTCGGCGAGCTCGTCCGAGGAGGGTTTGCCAGCGATGTGGAGCGAGATCTCGCGGTCATCGTCCATGGACGAGAAGGCCCTGATCAGCGAGTCGACCGCCTTGTAGGGCCGGATGAGGCCGAAGAACGCGACCCTGCCAGGTATGGCCGGTGTCGTGGACACCTCGTACCAGTCTCGATAGTGACCGTGCGGAACGACGACGGAGGGTACGTCCGACGCAGGCGGAGCGGATTCGTTGATCAGGATCCTCAGGGCGACGCCGGCCTCCAGACGCTTCAGAAGCCTCGTTCGAGTGCCTCCGACCTCTTCGTGCTGACCAAGATTGTGCATCGTCCTGATGATGGGGACCCCGCGACGCCGAAGTCGGCGGAGCAACACCGAGAACGCCCTCTGACGCCCCCAGGTGCGGAGACGACCGCGGCCGGTCACCAGGATCTCGGGCCAGTGAACATGGAAGACGTCGTAGTCACCGGTCAGTGCTGTACGCCAGGAGAACGTGCTGACAGTGACACCACTGGTCCGCTCGAGGGCGCCCTTCAGCATCACCACGTAGGGGTTGGTCGTCGGCCGCGGTTCGGGAAAGGATTCCAGAACGGTCATCCGGTCGAGTGCCGCATCGCTCGGCGATGCACTGTCGCCGGGGGCCGTCTCCGTCGCTGTGCCGTCGCACAACACGTCGATCGCCTCCTCGATCGAGGCGAACGCCTCCCTGAAGGCGCTGTCGCGCCGACCGTATGGATCGTCGATGTCGTAGTCCGAGGGGTCGAGGTCGATATACGGTCGCCGGGTCGCGAGCGACTTGGCAGACGTGAAGGAACTTGCCGAGACCACAAGCGCGGCAGACTCCTTCAGCGTGAACGTCTTGGCCAGTGCCCGCGGGTCCAGGCGCAGAACCGTCGCTCTCTGCTCACGGGTCATCGTCAGCACGAGATCGGCGGCCTGGATCATGTGGGGCGTGAGCTGGCGTGCCGCGAACTCAGCGACCTCGATGCCTGACGCACGCATGACGTCAACCATCTGAGGGTGAATCGACTCACCGACCAGAGCCCCGGTGCCAGCACTCTCGGCATGGACGACAGCGCCAGCCAGGGATCTGGATTGGAGGAGGCGTGCGTCCCCCGGTGACCGGCAGATGTTGCCCGAACACACCAGCA
>NZ_JACMOM010000286.1 GCF_014378035.1 Aeromicrobium sp.
TCGACATCCCGGCCAAACGTCACCACCGCACCGACCTGACCTACCTCACCGCACCCGAGGTCACCGCGCTGCTCGCCGCCCCGGAGCAGGACTCCGCTGCAGGTCAGCGGGACCACGCGATGATCCAACTCGCCGTCACGACCGGGCTGCGGGTCAGCGAGCTCACCGCGCTCACCCCCGCCGACGTCCACCTCGGGACAGGGCCGCACGTCGCCTGCACCGGGAAAGGACGCAAGCGCCGCATCACCCCGCTGGACCAGCAGACCGTCGCCACGACGCGCCGTCACCTGACCGGCCTGCCCGCCGACACACCGGTGGTGTTTCCCACCAGGACGGAGACCCGGATGAGCACCGACGCCGTCGCCCGGCGGCTCACCCAGCACGTCACCGCCGCCGCGACGTCCTGCCCGACGCTGGCCACCAAGAACGTCACCCCGCACGCCCTGCGCCACACCGCCGCCATGCGGCTGCTCCAGGCCGGCATCGACATCACCGTCATCGCGCTCTGGCTCGGCCACCAGAGCATCGAGACGACCCAGATCTACCTACACGCCGACATGAGCACCAAGGAACGCGCCCTGGAGCGCACCGCACCAACCGGCGTCCAGCCCGGCCGCTACCAGCCGGCCTCCGACAAGCTGCTGACCTTCCTGCAGAGCCTCTGGTTATGCCGATCGGCAGCGCATCCACGCCTGCCACCACTACGTGCGAGCCCCACGTCGACATAACTAGCACGTCGTCATAAAAGGGGGGTTATGCCGACGTCAACGCTTAGGGCAGTTGTTCGGCGGACGCACTGCCTGTAGCCGGTGAACCCGTCCATCGCGACGATCTCGACACCGGCCCGCAACGCCGGGGGTCTGGTCCTGGGCCTGCAGCCAGGTGGTGAACACCGCCTTCGACCGGCCGGAGACCATGTCCAGCAACCGAACTGGGCCCGTACCGTCGCAGACCGGGGTGAGGTGGATGATCACCGTGGCGAACTTCCCACCGTGGTGGGTGTCGCGCCAGCAGTGCTCGTTCACCCCCAGCACCCGCACCCCCTCCAGCCTCGATCGGTCGTCGATCAACAACGCCCGGCCGGCGGTCGGGACGACGTCGTTGACGGTGTGCCAGGACACCCCGAGGCCCTCGACGGCCCGGGCGATCGCCATGCGGTCGACGACGACCGACTTCAGCGCCCAGAGCACCGCCGACCTGCTTAGCTTCGACCTCGGTGCCGCGACGGCGGCTGTGTCCTGACGCCACGCGTGACCGCAGCCGGGGCACCGGTAGCGGCGCACAGATACGTGCAGCAGCGTCGGCCGCCACCCCACCGGGACGTGCGTCAACCGCCGGACGACGGTGTCCCGCGGCCCCCCGAGCTGCTCGCACCGGGTGCACCAGCAGGACCGCTCGGTGACGTCGTCAGGCTCCACCACCCGGCACGCCAGCACCCTGTGACCGGTGCTGACCTGCTGACCGGTCATGGTCAACCCGAGCCGAACGCATCAAGCAGAACGCATCAAGATCAGGACAGTCGAAAGTAGGGTCATCCACATCGAAGTCTTCCGGATGGACGGCGTCAGAACCACCATCATCGGGGGACATCGACCCTCACCCCCGCACCGGCGCGCGCCAGCGATTACACCCTGGATTGCGACGAGCCAGATGCGTGGCAAACACCGCTCGATAGTTGGCGCAACAAGTAACCTTGGCCGCAAGTTGTCGAATTGGCGATGACGGATTTGACGCAACTCTGAACTTGGGTCACACTTCAGAAAGTGCACGATGTGACCCGCGTCACCGGCAGTTTCGGCCGAGGGCATCCAGACACCATCGACAGGCGGACGCCCGGGCGCACCACGGTGACCTGGTGGGTACGCGACGTACCACTGGAGGCCATCACCTCAACTCCGACGACAGGAATCACAGAATGCGCAATAAGAACAGGGCACTGGGAGTTCTCGGGACTTTCTTGGCCTTCGCCATCACGTTCACGGCCACGGCGTGCGGTGGCAATGCCGATACCGGAAGGTCCGCACAACAAGCCGCGACCCAGCGACCCAACGCCCAGCAGGAAGCGGCGGCGGCCATCGAGCCCTTCCTCGCCCCACCGACGGATATTCCCGTCAATACGCCGCTGGCAAAGAAGCCCGCGGGTGGCAAAACAATTATTATCAGCGAAGATCCGGCGGCGGTGTCACGCAAAACCAACGACGGATTCGAAGTGGGCGCAAAGATGCTCGGGTGGACCGTAAAGCGACAGCCCATCGGGACGGGTCCCGAGGACGCAGCCAAGGCGTTCGACGCCGCGTTGGATCAGAAGCCTGACGCTATCAACATGAGCGGTCACGCCGCTTCGACGCTTCGCGCGCAAGTCGACCGCGCTAAGAACATGGGCATTCCAGTACTCCTTACTGATGTCTCCGACCCAGTCGGCAGCGATGGTCTAGTGCACGTGATTGGGATCGATGACGCAAGCCAGACCGGCCCCTGGGGCACAATGAGCGGGGACTACGCGGTGTCGCAGGGGGCCAAGAACGTCCTCGTCGTTGACCTGTCATTTTTCCCGGCACTCCATGCCTACAGCGAATCAGTCGCCAACCGCGTCGGGAAGCTGGGAGGGAAGGCAACGATCATCGACACCACGCTCACTGAATTTGTAGGCGGGAAAATTCCGGCCAGGGTCGTCAGCGAAATCCAGCGCAACCCCAACATCGACTGGGTACTGATGTGCCTCGGCGACATGAGCACCGGCCTAAACGCCGCCCTCAAGGGCGCCGGTTTCGCGGACAAGGTGAAGGTCGGTGGGGAGACCGCCAGCACCGCTAACGTGTCAGCGCTCAAGGCCGGCACAGAGAGTGCGTGGACCGGCTTCCCTGCCGAAATCCATGGCATGTACCGCGTCGACGCGCTGGCCCGAATCCTCAACGGTGAACCGCTCGTCAAGGGTTACACCAGTTTGCCCACCCAGATGTTGACGGCCAAAAATATCGGGACAGCTCCGGTCGACAGTGGGGGCTACTACATCGGTATTCCAGGTTACCGCGAGTACTTTGCGAAGCTATGGAAACTCTGACGCTCAGACACTGAAGACAGGCGCCCCGCTGGTCATTGACCACTGGGGCGCCGTCACGTTCTGCGGATACGGTCTAGTCAGATCCACCGAAGGTTAGACAGGACCGTGGCATGGCCATCACCAAGCATGACAATCTTGTACTGGCGCAACACTACGGCGCTTCGTCTTTCAAACTCCGACCTACCAGCGGCAGTCAGGCCGCTACGCGCCGCGCCGCCACCTCCGCGGGCTCGCGCTGCACCTCGTTGAGGCGCTCCATCAGCCCGACCACAAGGCGGGTGCGCGTGCTGGCCCGTGTTGTGACTGAAATGCACCACTAGGTCCTCGTGGCTACGAGCCGTCCGGTTGAGCGCCGGCTACGCCCAACTTTGTGGCCCTGCGAGTGCAGCCCACCCAGTGCCTACCTGGCATTCGTAGCTCAACGTCCGTGCGTCGTCCCTACCCCGCACAGAAGCACGTCTTTGGTGAGATCAACCAATGCTAGAACCAGCATTGTCGGCGAGTCGGCCGCCGTCACTTCAGTCATTCTCGGTGGGACCAGCCAAGCTTGCGCAACTGACACGCGTACTTGATCTGCATATCGTCGACTTGTTGAACCACGGCCAAACGTGAGGCGTGGCGGGTCGGTCGATGTGCTCTCGTTCCCCGACATGAGATCTAGCGGTGTCTAGCACCTGGGCCATCCGGCGCAACGTCGTGTTCGTCATCCGCAACAGGGTCCAGCTAGCCGCCACCAACTGGCCCTGTCCCGCTCAAGGAGCAAGCCCGTTTCCGGTGCCCGGACTCGCCTACGCACCAGCCGTACGCGGTCGTGACCGACGATTAGGCGCCATTGCCAGTTCGACTTGAGCTTGCGGGCCGCGTGGTTGCAGCGGGCAACGTCCCGACCTGGGATCTGAGCGACCGCCGGGCGTGGCCCGGTCGCGCTAGTCGAACTTCTCGACCATCGGCGGGGTGAGCGGCGTTAAGTCCGAGGAAGTTCTGCCTTACGATTGGCGCCTCAGCAAGGTCGCTAGCGATGACCGGGATCAAGTCGACCCGCGGGTTTTCGCCGAGTCGATCCGACCGCCCCTTGTCGAGGTACGTAGCTCGGCTGCCGTCGACGTTGCTCCGACGGGCGCCCAACGCAACGAAGCCAAAGTTGCACTGGTGGCGAAATGAGCCTGAGCCACCAAACAGCCGCCGGCCACAGGGCTCGGCGGCTGCTCATCGGGCGGGACACAGCGATTAAACGCGGCGCGCCGTTCGTGCGGCGAGAGCCACAGCGATAATGAGGGCCGCACCGTTGAAGAGGTCATTAACGTAGACCGGCGCACCCGCGAGCTGGAGGCCCTTGACCCCGGTCGCCAGCAGGTATATCGCGAGGAGCGTACCGAGTACGTTTACTCGACCCGCCTTGATCTGGGTGGACCCCAGGAACACCGCAGAGAACGCCGGCAGTAGGTAGGACGGGCCAATGTCGGGCGAGGCCGTGCCTAGACGAGCGGCAAGCACGACGCCCGTGACACCCGCGACGAAAGACGACGCGACGAGAGAGCCGAACACAATGCGGTCCACCCGGACGCCGGCCAAGCGAGCCGCCTGCGGGTTGCCACCGACGGCGTAAAGGTAGCGCCCGACCGGCAGAAACTCGACAAGAACGTAGATGAGCGCCGCCACGACGAGCATCAGGTAAAACGGCATCGGCACGCCGAGGATCTGCTTCGTGCCCAAGTCCAGGAACGTGGCGTTGAAACCTTCGGTGATCTGCTTACCGTCGGTAATCCAGTACGTCGCCGCGATAAGCAGGCTGCTCATGCCGAGGGTGGCGATGAACGAACTGACCCGCAGGTGGACGACGACGTAGCCGTTAACCGCGCCAATGAAGGTGGCGCCCGCAAGGGCGACCAAGCCCGCCACGACCGGGCTGTGTCCCTGCACCTGCATGTACGCCGTCAGCGCGACCGAGACTCCGAGGACACCGGCGAACGACAGATCGAACACGCCCGCGGCGAGGGGGATGATGATGCCCAGGGCGAGCATCGCGGTGATCGCCTGGTCACCTGCGATGATCTTCGCGTTGCTGGTCGTGAGAAACGTGTCGGGGACCCACAACGCGAAGATCAGGAGCAGTGCGCCCCACACGTAGACCCCGCTGAAGCGCTCCAGCCCGAATGTGAGCTGCCGTCGGGGCGCGAGCTGTGGTGGGCCGACGTGTGCGGGTAGGTCGGCCTCGACGACCAGGTTTGCCGACGAGGCCGCGGCTGCCACGGGCTCGCCTTCCTGCCCCACGGTCATAACTGTCCCATCCAATGGATGCGTACCGTCGCCGCGGCTCCGCCCGCGTTTGGGGGCGCTGTCATCGGTCAAACTGGTGGCCCGTTCGTTGCGCTTCATGCCGCCGCTCCCTGGTTGGCGCCGATGGTCGCGGCAGTGATCCGGTCTGGATCGATGTGAGGGCGTCGGAGGACTTCCGTGATCCGCCCTGCACGCAGCACTACGACTCGCTCAGCCAGTCGGGTGAGCTCGGTGTGATCGGTCGAGACGACGATAACCGCAGCTCCCGCCGCCGCCGCTGCTTCGACGAGGTCGTGGATGTCGGCCTTGGCCCCCACGTCGACGCCCTGCGTCGGCTCGTCGAGCAGGAGTACCGCAGGGCGCAAACGCATCCAGCGGGCCAGCATCACTTTTTGCTGATTGCCGCCGGACAAGGTCGCAAGCTGACGCTCGGGGTCCGGCGGGCGAACGCCAAGCTTCTGCAACCAGGACGTCACCTCGGCGACCTCGCGGCTCCGGTTCAGCAGCCCGAACTGTAGGAAATCCTTCGGCCTGACGATGGAGACGTTCTCGCACAGCGAGGAGTCGAGGAAAGCTGCATTGGCGTGTCGCTCGGCGGGAACCAGCGCCACCCCCGCGCTGATGGCTTTGTCGGGCCGGTTCGGCGCAACCTCCTTGCCCAAGACAGCAACGCGGCCTGTTCGCTCGATGCCGCCGAACAGCGCAAGTGCCACCTCCTCGCGGCCCGAACCGGTGATGCCGGCCACGCCAATCACCTCACCGGCCCAAAGATCGAGGTCAACGCCGTCCAGGACGGTGGAGCGCACGTTGCGCGCGACCAGGACCGGCGCGTCGCTGCGCTCGACCGCGGCAGCATTCGGGGTATCGAACTGCTCAAGAGTGCGCCCGATCATCAGAGCGATAAGAGCGTCCTCGTCGAGCCCCTCGACCGGCCGGGTCACGACGTGCCGGCCGTCGCGCAGGACCGTGACGGAGTCACACAAGGTGAATACCTCGTCCAGGTGGTGCGACACGAACAAGACCGCCACCCCGCGGTCGCGCACCGCCCGGACGACCTCAAACAGCCGGGTGATCTCTGCTGCCGGCAGGTTCGCGGTGGGCTCGTCGAGCACCAGAACACGGGGCGGAGTGGACCGAGGAGACAGCGCACGGGCTAGGGCGATTGCAGTGCGCTCGCTGATGACAAGATGACCGGTGGGCGCGTTGACGTCGATCTCGTAGCCAAGATCATGCAGCGCAGCCTTCGCCATCCGGCGCTCGCGCCGCCAGGAGATGAGCCCGACCCCGTTGCGCTGATAACTATGGCCCATCGCGAGGTTGTCACACGCATCGAGCGTGGGCACCAGACCGAGGTCCTGATGGACGAAGCGGAGCCCGGCGTGGTCGCCGGCCCCCGGCACGCCGAGCGCAAGTGGGTGCCCGTCGACGAGCACTTCGGCACCGGAGTCCGGAACATGATATCCGGCTAGCACCTTGATGAGGGTCGACTTGCCGCAGCCGTTCTGGCCGACGAGTGCGCGTACCTCCCCCGGTTGCAGCTCAAGGTCGACGTCAATGAGCGCGCGCTGCCCGGTAAACGTCTTGTACAAAGCACGCACCTGCAGTGCTGCCGTCTGCGGCATCCGGCTCTCCCTGGGACGTGTGAGTGGATGGGGGACGTGCGCCGCAGATCAACACACTTACGAGACATTGACTGCAGTAAGTTGCGACTGTATCTCGCGTCAGACATCTACGCCAGAGCTTTTTTCAACCGGTTTCACCAGGGTGCCGATCCAGAGCCTTACAAAGTCCCGATCCCGCACCGCTGATCGCGCACTTTCATAGGCACATCACCGATAACCCGCGCCCACCGCCCGCCCCGGCTTGACAGGTAAGTACTAATGAGGTCAAGTTACTTGGAGCTGACGCCCACCCCGCCTGACCTCAGGGAGCCCACATGACCATGTCCGAGGCGCCGGAGCGGCGTCGCACCCCCGGCCTGAGCTGGTACGACCTCGTCCTCGAGGACGAGCGCCCCGTGCCGGAGCACCTGCGCGAGCGGCGCCACTACACCGCGACGGCCCAGCAGGTACCGGTCGAGCGTTACACCAGCCGGGCCTGGCACGAACTCGAACGCGCCCACCTGTGGCGCAAGGTGTGGCAGATGGCCTGCCGCGAGGAGCACCTACCCGAGGTCGGGAGCTATGTCGTCTACGACATCGCAGGTGACTCCTATCTCGTGGCACGCACCCGCGACGGAAGCATCAAGGCCTACATCAACGCCTGCCTGCACCGGGGCCGCGCGCTCAAGGACGCCGACGGCCGGTGCAGCGAGTTTCGCTGCTCCTTCCACGGGTTCACCTGGAAGCTCGACGGGACGCTCCGCTACCTGCCGGCACAGGGGGAGTTCCCCGACATCGAGGCTGACCGAGACGCCTGGCGGCTCCCCGAGGCCAAGGTCGGCACCTGGGGCGGCTTCGTTTTCATCAACCCCGACCCCGCGGCCGAGCCGTTCGAGGACTTCCTGGGCGACATGCCCGAGCACTTCCGACTGTGGGACTTCGAGAACCGCTACGTACAGGCCCACGTCGCGAAGAAGATCCGATGCAACTGGAAGGTCGCTCAGGAGGCCTTCGACGAGGGCCTGCACCTGGTAGGCACGCACCCTCAGTCGGCCCCGTACGTCGGAGACAGCAACAGCGCCGTCGACGTGTACGGCAACTACTCGCGCCAGATAAGCCCGTCCGGGACGCCGTCGGACGACCTGCCCGTCGATCCCACCGAGCGTGACATCATGGCGCGCATGCTCGACGTCCGCGAGGGGGAGGAGCTCCCAATCCCGTTCTCGCAGCGCACGACTGCGCGCGACAGCATGGCCGCCGCCGCCCGCGAGCGTTGGCGCGAGGTGCTCGGTGACGCGGCCGACGAGGTCTCCGATGGCGAGTTCGTCGACCACTGGAACTATGCGATCTTCCCCAACCTGCACCCGTGGGGGGCTTACAACCGCATCGTCTACCGCTTTCGCCCGAACGGCGACCGACACGACGAATGCATCTTCGAGGTCATGTTTGTCACCCCGTTTAGCGGCGAACGACCGCCGCCGGCTCCCGTCCGGCGGCTCGATCTTGATGACTCGTGGACGCTCGCTACCGAGCTGCAGACGCTCGCCCTCGTCATGGAGCAGGACACCTTCAACATGACGTCTGTGCAGCGTGGTCTGCAGACCACGCGTCGGACCCACCTACTCACGTCGAACTTCCAAGAGGGCCTGGTGTCCTGGCGCCACGACCTGCTCACCGACTGGGTCGAGCGCACCGCCAATAAGGCGGCGGGCGGCGGGACGGGCACGTAATGGAAACGCCCGGTGGCATCCGTCACCCGCTCAACCCCAAAGCGCTCTACACGGCCGACGAGGACGGCACGGTCCGCGTCACGATGGGAACCCGCTGGGGACGGTTTCGTAAGGACGGTCGGTGGCTTGAAGGCGCGATCTTCGAGGCTGATCCCGAAATGTGCTTGTGGGTCGCCGCACCGCGTCCCGAGGGGCACCACCGCCTCAGCCGGCTCATGGACATGCCCGGTGAGCGCTGATCGAGGTCCCGCACGAGGCGGCTGCGGCCCCGGACACCAGCTCGGCGAGTTGCCGGTCGGCGATGGCCAGAACGGTTCTAAAGAGCCTCATTCAGCGATCGTCCGACCAACGAGGGAGCACCAGATGGACCTAGGTCTTGCAGGCAGGCGCGCCCTCGTGTCGGGCGGTAGCCAAGGAATCGGCTGGGCGGTCGCTTCACGACTGCTACGCGAAGGTGCAAGCGTCGCGATCTGCGCGCGCAACGAGCAGGGCGTCGCCACCGCAGTCAAAGAACTCTCGCGGACGGGAGCTGTCGTCGGCCACGTCTGCGACTTCAGTGACGAGGACGCGGTGCGGCGCTGGGTCGACCTCGCTGCGGAGGCGCTCGGCGGCATCGATATCGTCGTCAGCAACGCCAGTGCCAGCGGCCAACACGGCACCGGCCCATCTCCCTGGGAGGTGAACTTCCGCGTCGACGTCCTCGGCTGCGTCGCACTCTGCGAGGCCGCCAAGCCCTATCTTGAGCGGTCGGACGCGGCGGCCATCGTTCAGATCGGGACGAGCACTGCCATCGAACATCACGATGTGCCGATCAGCCCGAGCTACGGCGCGTTGAAGGCCGCGACGATCAACTACATGGCACAGCTTGCGCAGCGCTGGGGGCCCGAGGGGATCCGAGCCAACACCGTCTCCCCCGGACCGATCCTGATTGAGGGGCGGAAGTGGGACAGCCTCCGCGAGCGCCGGCCGGAGATCTTCGAACGCGACCGCGACGCGCACCCGACCAAGAGAATGGGTACGGCCGAGGAGGTTGCGAACATCGTGGCCATGCTCGCCAGCCCAGCTGCAAGCTGGGTCAACGGCGCCAACGTGATGGTCGACGGCGGCTTCACGAAGCGAGTGGGATTCTGACCGGACCAGAAGTGCTGCACGCCGGGAGGGACCAGCTCGGAGAGTGCCCGGTCTGGGATGAACGGCACGGGATCCTCTACCGCCTGGACGTCGTTGAGGGCGCAGTCCTCGCGCTCGACGTATCAACTGGCCAGGAGCAACGATTCGACCTCGGCTGCCACGTTGGCAGCCTGGTGACCAGGGATGACGACCGTGGGTTGATTGTCGCAGCGGAGCAAGGGTTCGCTGCCCTCGACACCGACAGCGGAAGTCTGACGCCTTTGGCGTCCGTCCGCGCAGGTGAGCTGAGCCAAATGATGAACGACGGCAAGTGCGATCCACAGGGCCGATTCCTGGCTGGGACGATGCATCCAGCCGCGCTGCCGGGTCACGGAGCCCTGTTCCGGTACGACCCTCCCGCCGGGGCCGTGTCGCTGATCGAGGGTGTCGGCATCAGCAACGGCCTGGCGTGGGACAGCCTCGGCACCACCCTTTACTACATCGACTCGCTGCTCGGTCGCGTCGATCGGATGCGTTATGACGGTGAGTCCGGACGGGTCTTCGACCGTCGGCCCGCGTTCGACCTGGGAAGCTATCCCGGCATGCCCGATGGGATGACCAGCGACGCCGAGGATTGTTTGTGGATCGCCTTCTGGCGAGGTGGAGCTGTTCGTCGGTTCGACCCCACCGGTCATCTGCTGACGGAGATCCGATTACCGGTCACGCGTACGACCAGCTGTTGCCTGGGCGGTGACGACCTGAGCGAGCTCTACATCACCACGGCACGCCGGAGCCTTCGCGGCGTCGCTACAGACGCCAACCCGCTCGCGGGTGCCGTCTTCCACTGTCGGGTTGAGGTTCCGGGGCTTCCTGCCCATCGCTGGCGGCCACCGCATCAGACGACCGCACGACAAACGGGATGAGGTCGACGGTTTTCGAGCATCCGCTCACGGGCGCTCCGCCGCGCAGCGAGAATCCGCCGCGATGACGGCGCCCCGCTGCTGACGGCCTCGGACCCGTGCCACGCCCGGGGGTCACGCACAGCTCGATCGGCACGTCCGCCCGAGCGAGGTTCTGCGCGAACGCGAGGTCCTCGTCAAAGAAGCCGTCGATGGTGCCGACGTCCATGAACACGGGGGCATTCCACGGAGCTGATCGACGGTCGCCCGGGCGGGAGCCGCGTAAAAGGGAATCTCGTCGCCGACAGCCGATCGGTAGGCAGCTCACGCCAACCGGTTCACATCAGAGCGCCATACCTTCCGAACTGTCATCCGATCCATCGACATGCGTCCGGCGCGGTCATCGATCATCGGTAAGTAGGCGACGCCCCCCGGATGCCCCCGATGCTCCTGTCGCGCGCGGCCAACGCGGTGGCTACGGCGAGTCCACCGCCGGCGCTCGCGAAGACGAGGAGCACCGACCCGAGGCGCACCGTCGCCCTGCTGAAGAGCCGCGACGCAGTCCTCAAGGTCTGACGGGTAGCGGGCTTGCGGTGGGAGACCGTACGCGAACGCCCGAACGACAACGCTGTGCTCGGCCGCCATCCCGCCGCAGTGCGCGTCATCCTGCTTCGGCTCGCCGGCGATCAGGCCGCCACCGTGGATCCACAGGATGCCACGGTCCGTAGCGGCGTCCGCGGTGGTGAAAACGCGCGTCCCGTCCTGTTCCACCGTGCGCGACACACCGTCGCGCAACCGCATCCCCGGCACCGCGGCGAGCAACGCCCAGATCTGGCTCTGGACAGCGTCGACGCCCGCTGCCGCGTCAATGTCCGGCCAGGTGTGAAGCAGCGCAATGGACTCGGGACCAGCGAGAGCCTGGAGCTCGGCCACGGCTTGCGCGGGACAAGGGGACATCTTCTCCCTGCCATAGCCCTTCGCACTCGAGCGGCGTGGTGCCCCCACTACTCGTGCCCTGGTGGGTCACGGCGAAGCCCTTGACCTCGACCTCAGGGGGCCGTTCCTTCGGTGGTTTCAACGCACCTCGCGCTCGGCAGCTGGAGGGATATGAGCTCGAAGTACTCCGCCAGCCCGTGCTGACCGAGTTCGCGGCCGATTCCGGAGCGTTTGAAGCCGCCAAACGGGGCCAGAACGTTGAAACGACCGCCATTGACAGCCACCTGGCCAGTGCGTAGCCGGCGCGCCACAGCCACCGCCTGGTTGATGTCGCCGGCCCAGACTGCCCCGGACAGGCCGTACTCGGAGTCGTTAGCGACCTGGACTGCCTCCTCCACATCAGCTACCGGCACGACGACCAGCACCGGACCGAAAATCTCCTCGCGGGCGATTCGAGCAGTGTTGGACACGCGGCTGACAACGGTCGGGCGCACGAACCAACCACGTTCCTGCCCGGGCACCTGACCTTGCCCCCCAACCAGCACAGTGCCCTGATCGGCAGCGTCATCAAGGTAGCGCTGGATGCTGCGGTACTGCGCGGCAGACGCCACCGGTCCGAGGGTCGTCGCCGGGTCGAGCGGGTTGCCGACGACAAGGGCATCGACGAGGGCAACGACGCGCTCCTCGACCTCGGCAAGCCGGTCTGCTGTGACGATGAGGCGGGTCGTGGCCGAGCACGTCTGGCCGTTGTTGATGTACGCGGTGCGCACCGCCGCATCGATCGCCGCCTCGAGGTCGGCGTCCGGGCAGAGCACAAAGGCCGACTTGCCACCGAGCTCGAGGGTGACTCTCTTGATGCTGCGGGCCGCCAGCTCCGCGACCCGCGCGCCCGCAGAGGTGGACCCGGTGAGGCTGACGACATCGACTCCTGGGTGCTGCGCGAGCACTTCGCCGGCTTCGGCACCGCGCCCCGTCACGATGTTGAGAACGCCAGGCGGCAGTCCCGCCCCATGCGCCACGTCCGCGACGACGTACGCGGCGAGTGGCGCGACGCTGCTCGGCTTGACGACGGTGGTGCACCCGGCGGCCAGCGCAGGGGCGACCTTGGCCGCCAGCTGGTAGAGCGGGTAGTTCCAGGGGGTGATGGCCCCCACCACGCCGGCGGCCACCCGCAGCACCACACTATTTCCGATGTGCTGCTCCATCGGAAGCTCATCCAAGGCGTCCGCAATCGAGCGGAACACCCCGATGCCTAGGCCAACCTGCACCCGGCGCGACGCAGCTATCGGCGTCCCCACCTCGCGAGCCATCACGTCGGCGAGTTCGTCCTCGCGCGACTGCAGCCCGTCGGCGAGCACGCGCAGGAAAGCCGACCGCTCCTTGACGTCGGTGGTGGACCACGAGGGGAAGGCCATCCCGGCGGCGGACACCGCCGCATTCATGTCGGCCGCCCCGCCCGACGGCACCGTGGCGAGAATCTCGCCCGTCGCGGCCTCGTGCACCTCGATCTGCTCGCTGGAAAGCGGTACGCGCCACTGCCCACCGATGTAGAACGCCTCGCGTGAGTTCATCGTCGCCTTCTTTGTACCGGTCAGGGAAGAACATGGATCGTCCCCGATACGTGCATCCACGTCAAAATAACTCGATAGTAAATATAGTAACAACATTCGATTGGATTCGGGGGGATGCTGGCGCGACGGTGAGTGTCAGGAGCGGCGCAGCGCGGCCTTCGCCAGGGTCCGCGGGTGCCCCTCCTCAGACCCGCCGAAGATGTACGTGGCGCCCACCCTTCAAGCAGACGAGCCGCACGTCGTCGCGAATCCCAAGACCACCGTGGACCTGGATCACCCGGTCCATGACAGCAGTGGCGGTCTACGCCGTCCCTTGCTCGGCGAGGGGCGACCCCGAAGCCACCCGAAAATCCCCTACCAGACCATGATCAACAGAGTCCACTCGACGGCACTGATGGCCCGCTGGTCGTGGTCGCTACGCCCGCCCGCGAGGCGCGCCTGAGCGATCGTGAAGCCGTCGGCCTTGTTCGCCAGCAAGGTGCTCGCAGGCACGCGGACCTCGCGGACGTCGCGGACGTGTCCGTGCTGGAAATGACGCCCGGGAACCGGCAGCGCTGCGCAGCACCTCCACGCCCGGCGTATCCACGGGCACGAGCACCGTCGACTGCTGGCGGTGCACCGGCCCAATTACATCGGTCCTGCCCATCGCGATCAGCAGGATTTAGCACGGGTCGCTTCCGGAACCCACCACCTGCGGTCGTTGAGGAGGAAATGGTCCCCGGCACGCACGATCGAATATTCAATGTTGGTCGCGTCCCGGCAGGCGAACCGCGGCTCGGTCATCGTCATCGCCGACCGGCTCTTGCCCTCCAGCAGCGGCAACAGCCAGCGCTGCTGCAACTCAGGCGTGGCAAGCGCTCGCAGGCTCTCCATGTCGCCCGAACCTGGGCACTCGCCAGCTCACCGCCTCCGGAAGAATCTCGACCGGCGAACCGAGATCTCCGCCAACGGCGCGCACTCAACGTTGGGCAACACGACACGTCCGTAAGGGGGTAGCCCCCCGCCAGGAAAAGTGTCCATGCCTCGCGCGTGAGCCGCCCAAACGCAGAAGCCGGTGTGGTCGCCGGCCCCGGCCCGCTGAGCGGAACTTGTCCTACTGATGCTCAGCCGGGCGCACCTGGGTGACCAGAATGTCCTGGAACTTGCCGGCGGGCCCCGGTTCCTGGCCGGGGCAGCGCGACGTCCTTGCGAGGCTCTCAGCGTCCTGTGTAAACGGGCAGCCGCTTTTCGCGGAAGGCGCGAAGCGCCTCAGCCATATCCTCGGTGCGGCTGGTCAGCACCTGGACCCGATTCTCGAGCTCGACGGCCTGCTGCAACGAGGTCGCGTCGACGTTTGCCTGGATGACCTGCTTGGTCAGCCGCACGCCCAGCGGACTGTTTCCAGCGATCAACGCCGCCAACTCCAGCGCGTCCGGCACCAACGCCTCCGCCGCGACGACGCGGTTGACCAACCCAATACGGGCAGCTTCCTCGGCGTCGACCATGCGGCCGGTCAGCAAGATCTCCGAGGCATGGCCAAGGCCGACGACCCTGGGCAGCGCCCATGAGCAGCCGCAGTCACCCCCGGTCAGGCCAATCTTGACGAAGGCGGCGTTGAACCGCGCCGCCGGCGACGCCAGCCGGACGTCGGCAGCAAGCGCGAGCGAGAAGCCCGCCCCAGCAGCTGCACCGTTGACAGCAGCCACAACGGGCTGTGGGATGCGCCGAAACGCCGTGATCGCATCGGCCCAGGACTCCTGGCCGCGCACCATCTCGGCGGTCGTCATGTCCGGGAGGGTCGCAGCGTCGTCGAGGTCCAGACCGGCGCAGAACGCCCGTCCCGCACCGGTGAGGACAACAACACGGATAGTGTCGTTCGCAGCGACGTCGGTGCAGAACTGGCGGAGCTCGGCGAACATGCCAAAGGTCAACGCGTTCAGCCTGTCGGGCCGGGAGAGCGTGAGGAGAACGACCTCGTCGCTCGGGCGGTCGACCTCGAGGTGGTCATACGTCGGCATGCTGGTACTCGCAGGGGTATTCATCGCTCATGCTTACTTTACTCTCACACGAGTATCAAGTGGACGAGACCCTCAACTGCCCAGTTTCTTGACGTCGACTCCTTTTACGGCAACTATGACCTGCGACACTGAAGCCCACGAGTCTCCCGCCCGTCACGAAGCAGCCGGGTGAAGGAACCGACAAGGAGAATCAAGATGACGAACTCCGCCGGGGCCACTGGGCTCGACGCGACCACCCGCGAGGCCGTCGTCGAGCTCGTCATCCGCGGGATGCACCGCGGAGCAGTGACGTCCGAGCAGCAGGTTCTCGTTGACCGGGGGTTTGCCATGACCAAAGGCCCACTTCTCATGCCGACGCCGGCAGGAACGGCAGCGGCCAAGGCGGCCACTCGGCTACTGGCTGCTGGTGACGAGGAAAGGGCGCTTCGCCCGCTGTTCGACAAGTTCCTGCCAATCAACCACCAACTCCGCGAGCTGTGTACGGCCTGGCAGTTGCGGCCTGACGGAACCCCCAACGACCACAGCGAAGCGGCGTACGACGCCTCAGTTCGGGACCGGCTGGACGACATCGACAACGCGATCGGCCGGATTTTGCGCCGCATGTCGGAGGTCGCACCGGGGCTGGCGCAGTATCGCGTTCACCTGAGCGCCTCTTTGGCAAAGTTCGATGACGGTGACCCCAGCATGCTCACGAGCCCGCTCACCGACAGCTACCACACAGTGTGGATGTGGCTTCATCAAGAGCTGCTGCTCCTGTTGGGCATCAGCCGAGCCGAGGACGAGAGGCTCGAAGCCGAGCTCGTCGCCGGTCAGATGGTCTAATGCCAGCTGCGCTTGGTACCACCACACCACTCGTCCCGTACGGGCAAGGTCGCGTCCGTGGTCTAGGCCCGGCAGAGCTCGGGGTACACGGCGACCAAATGGACCGCCTGGTGGCCCTCGGGCTACCCACGGTCCCCGGCATCACCATCCCCGTTCCCTCAGCACGCGACCTCACCGACCCGGCGGTTGCCCGCCAAGTCGTCGACCTGATGGAGGAGCTGGTCGGACGGCAGGTCGGCGGGGGCGACCATCCCATGTTGCTGCGCCTGCTGGCGAGCGCGCCGATGGCCGCGAGTGGCCTGCCGCCGCAGGTCCCTGGAATTGGTCTGACGCCGAAGAACGCCACATCGCTCGCCGACCTCATCGGCCGTCAAGGTGATCTGTTCGACATCTGGGCATCGGTGCTGCGCTTGGTCGCGGAGGACGCCCTCGACGTGTCGCCGGATGCCCTCGAGGATGCTCTCGACGGCGTCACGACGGAGGCAGGACGGGTCGAGGCGCTGTTGGCCGTCTGCGCCACGAAAGGTACCGGCCCGGTACCTGAGGACCCCGCCGATCAGCTCGCCCTGTCCGCGACTGCTCTGCTGCACCGTTGGAGCTCACCCCGCGGTTGTCGCGCCCGCCGTTCACAGAACCTCCCGGACGATTTGGGTCTGGCCCTACACGTTCAGGCCGTGCACATAGGGCCGTGGCAGCGCAGCGGCATCGGGACGGCCTCGAGCCGCGATCCCGATACTGGAGCGCCCATCCCGACCGGAACTTTCCACCGCGGAGTGCGCCGCAGCGCGCTGCCGACCGACGCGTCCGGGGAGCCGCTCAGCGCGCTGCCAGGCGGCATAGACCTGCTGAAACACACCCTCGCTACGCTCGAACACCACCTGCGTGACGTCGCCGAGGTGACTTTCGAGCTCCGCGACGGCAAGCTCTCGTTGCTCAGTGCGACTGCGCTCGGCCGGCCCACCCCCCGCGCTGGCCTCCGCCTCGCCGTGGACCTAGCGAACGCCGGGACGATCGACCGCAAGGCGGCGCTTCGCACCGTGCGGCCGCAGGTGGTGCAAGAGCTGCTACACGCTCAGCTGCGCCTGACGGGCGACGAGAACCTGTTGGTGAAGGGCCTCGCTGCCTCACCCGGGGCGGCCCGCGGGCTCGTCGTGCTGTCCCCGCAGCGCGCCCTCGAGCTTGCGGCCGGTGGCGTGCCGACCGTCTTGTTCTCCTCCGAGACGACTCCCGGCGACGTCCCCGCGCTACTGGCGGCCGTCGCTGTCGTAACGACGTCCGGCGGTCTGGCCTCGCATGCTGCCGTCGTCGCCCGCGGCTCTGGCACACCGGCGGTGTGCGGTGCGTCTGAGCTGCGGATCGACACCATCAGCGGCACCGTCCGCGCCGGCGGCCACACCGTCCGGGAGGGGGACATTGTGACCGTCGACGGCCGCTCAGGAACGGTCTACGTGGGCGAGGTGGACATCCGCCCCGCCGAGCCTCCTGCCGAGCTCGACACCCTGCTGGCTTGGGCCGACGACGAGCGCGTGCTGCGCGTGCGCACCAACGCGGACACGGTCCGCGAAACCGAGGTGGCACTACGCCTCGGCGCCGAAGGTATCGGCCTGTGCCGCACCGAACACCAGTTCATGGGCGACCGACTACCCGTCGTCCGCCGGTACCTCCTCGCGCAAGACGACGCCGCCCAGCGCGAAGCCCTGGACGCCCTCACCGACGCGCAGTGCGAAGACTTCCAGGGCCTACTGCGCGCGGTCGGCAACCGGCCGGTGACGGTGCGACTACTCGACGCACCGTTACATGAGTTCCTGCCCCACGACGGCGTGTACGAGGACGAAGCCCAGCGCACGCGGGCCCTGGAGATGCGCGAGGTCAACCCGATGCTCGGACTGCGCGGCGTCCGTCTGGCCCTGCTCAACGACGACCTGTACCCGGCGCAGGCCGAAGCGCTGTTCAACGCCTGGGTAATGGTCTCGCAGGAGGGCATCACCCCGCAGCTGGAGGTGATGATCCCGCTGGTGTCGCTGCCTGAGGAGTTGGTCATCGCGATCGACCAGGTCCGCAAGGCGGCCGACAAGGTTGCGGAGCAGACCGGCGTCCGAGTTCCTTACCTCATCGGCAGCATGGTCGAGACGCCACGGGCGGCGCTCCTGGCCGATCAGCTCGCCATGCACGTGGATTTCCTGTCGTTCGGCACCAACGATCTAACGCAGATGACTTATGGGTTCTCGCGGGACGATGTTGAGAGTCGTCTACTTGCCGGTTACGTCGAGCGCGGCCTGCTCGCCGTCAGCCCCTTCGTCGAGTTCGACCTAGAAGGCGTTGGGGCACTAGTTGCCATTGCCGTGCAGAGGGCCCGCTCGGTGAAGCCCACCATCAAGCTCGGGGTGTGCGGCGAGCACGGTGGCGACGCGACGTCCATCCAGCGCCTCGCCCCTCTCGGGCTCGACTACGTTTCCTGCTCCCCACAGCGGGTCCCCATCGCAAGGCTTGCTGCCGCCCACACCGTCATTGAGGAGTTGTTATGACCGCCGATCTGCTCGACCCGCTCAACGAGCGCCAAGTGGAGGTCGAGAGTCTGCGCGCGACCGTCCGAGATGTTTGCAGGAACGCCGGCGGCCCGACGGCTGTGCGCCGTCTCGAGACTGACGGCGGCCGTTACGACACCAAGTTGTGGGACGTGCTCGGCGTCCAGATCGGTCTGTCGGGCTTGGGCCTGCCCGAGTGCGCTGGTGGTATCGGTGGACTGGCCGAGGTGGCCGCTGTCGCCGAGGAGCTCGGACGGGCCCTACTTCCAGTCCCATTCTTGTCTTCCACCGTGCTCGCGGGCCAGGTTCTGGCTCATGTCGGGCCGGCGGGTCGGGCAGCGCTGGAGCGGGTGGTCGCAGGGGAGCTCGCCACTCTGGCCTTGGCTGACGCCGACGGCGTCTGGGACCCGTCGCACGTTGAGGTCACCGCCACGGTCGGCGCCGACGGCTGCACCGTCGACGGAGTCGTACCGTTCGTGCTCGACGGCGTGGACGCCTCTCTTGTCGTCGTCGCCGCCCGTAGTCGCGACGGCGTTGACCTGTTCTTGGCCGAGCTGCGCGACCCGCGGGTCGACACCGTCGTCGTGGAGACCCTCGACCTGTCGCGGAGCCAGGCCGTTGTGACCTTTACCGACGCCCCGGCCACCCGCCTCACCTCTGGCGGGTCCGCGGACGCCGCCGTCCGGCCAGCCCTCGACATAGCCGCAGTCGCTTTGGCGGCTGAGCAGTTCGGCGGTGCACAAGCGTGCCTCGACATGACCGTTGCGTACGTCAAGCAACGTCGGCAGTTCGGCCGTGCGATCGGCAGCTTTCAGTCGGTCAAGCACACCTGCGCCGACCTCCTTGTCCTCGTCGAGACGTGCCACTCGGCGGTCGCACGCGCGCTGGATGCCGAGGGCGACCCTTCGGCATTGGCCGAGGCGGCAGCGGTGGCACAGGGCTGGTGCTCTGACGCCTACCGCACCGTGACTGCCGAAACCGTCCAGCTGCACGGTGGCCTCGGCTTCACCTGGGAGCACGACGCCCACCTCTACTTCCGCCGCGCGCGCGCTGACGCCGCCTTACTTGGCAGCACCAGTCACCATCGCGAGCGGCTCGCAACGCTGCTGGCCTGGTAAGGCGCGCGGGCCCTGCCGACCACCGGTCCGGAGGGCAGTGCGGCCACCCTGCAAGGAAATCAGCCGCGGGCGAGTTGCCCCCAGGGGACGTCTTTATCGACGCGCGGCTCGGGTGGTAGTCCCAGCACCCGCTCTGCCATCACGTTGCGCTGGATCTGGTCGGTGCCCCCAGCGAGCCGATAGCCGGGCGCACCCAACAGGTGCTGCGTCCACGCGAACTGGCCCGGTTCGCCGGCGTCAGCGGTCACGCGAGCACCCAGCAACTCAGCCGCCACGTCCCCGGTACGTACGAGCAGGTCAGAAGCGAGGAGCTTGCCGATCGACGCGCCGGGGCCCGGAGAAACCCCGGCGGCAGCGGCTCGGGCTACCCGCTCGGTAGTGGCAGCCTTCAGCACGCTGCGGATGTAGAGGTCGGCCAGCGACTGGCGAACCACCGGGTCTCCGGTGCGCCCGAGCGACCGCGCCAGTCCCAGGACGTCGTCGAAGGTCCCGCCCTTGCGGCGGGTGCCCGAGCCGGACGCCGTTCGCTCGAACGACAGCGTCGTCGTCGCGACCTTCCATCCCTGGCCCACCTCTCCGACGCGCAGGCCATCGGAGACTCGGGCTCCGGACAGGAAGACCTCATTGAACGAAGACCCGCCGCTCATCTGCCGGATTGGCCGCACGTCCAGACCGGGGGTATCCATCGCGATCAAGAAGGCGGTGATGCCCTTGTGCTTGGGAACATCCGGATCGGTGCGCGCAAGCAACAGTCCATACTCGGCGTGCCGGGCACCAGAGGTCCACACCTTCTGCCCGTCGAGCACCCACTCGTCGCCGTCGCGGACGGCCCGACAGGCCAGGGCGGCCAAGTCCGAGCCGGCGCCAGGCTCGCTGAACAGCTGGCAGGCGAGCAGGTCGGTGCGCAGGAACGGCTGGGCGTAGTTCTGGCGTTGCTGCGATGTCCCAAACATGGCGACGGCAGGCCCGACCAGGCCGGTCGATACGCTGATCAGCTCGCTGGACTGCGGTACCGCGAAGCGCAACTCTTCCTGCGCGTACGCGATCGCGTACGACGCCGAGAGGCCGGCACCGCCCTGCTCGACCGGCAGGGTGAGCGTGCCGTAGCCGGCGTCGTAGCGCGCCCGACGGTAAACGCGGACAGCTTCTAGCAGCCGGGTCTCCTCCGCATCACTAACATTTCGGAACACCGACAGATCGACGGGACCATCGTGTTGCTGGACGAGCTTTGGGGGCAGCGTCTCGGCAAGCCAGGCGCGCACCTGGCCGCGCCAGATCTTTAGCTCGGGTGCCATGCCTGCCTCAATTCGAGTGGTGGTCAGAGGGTCAACACGGCGCACGCGGACAGGCCGGGCGCGCCGTACACGTGGGTGAAGCCGACCCGGGGGTCGCCGGGGACCTGGCGCCCAGGCGCCCGCCGCTGCAGCTGACGGACGACCTCGTGGACCTGACGCAGCGCGGAGGCACCGATCGGCTCACCGTTGGCCAGGCAGCCACCGTCGGTGTTGACCGGCAGCGCGCCGTCGATATCGGTGGCGCCGTCCGCAAGGAGCTGCTCCTGCTCTCCGTGCTTGCACAGGCCCGTGTCGGCGAGGTGGATCATCTCCGAGCCGCTGTCGGTGTCCTGTACCTGCGCCACCTGGACGTCCGACGGCGAGACGTCGGCCTCAGCGAAGGCGGCCGCTGACGCATCGACGCTCGGGCTGTTCCACGGGTCTTTGCTGAGCCAGGGTGAGAAGACCTCGAACGAACCGAAGCGCCGGGTGCGCTGGGTGACGGCGGCGAGCCTCACCGGGGTGTCGCACAGGTCGCCGGCCCGGTCACCGCGGGCGAGCACGAGGGCGACGGCGCCCTGGCTTGGCTGGCAGAACATGTACTGGGTCAGTGGATCGTTCACCGGCGCCGACGCCAGCACTTCCTCCTCGGTCAGCGGTGTACGCCGCCACGCCAGCGGGTTCTCCTTCCCGTTGCGGAACGCCCGTGCGGAGATGCGGGCGAGGGTGCGGTTGGAGATCCCGTGCTCGTACTGGTAGCGCCGGGTCTTCATGGCAAAATACTGGGTGGTAACCATCATCCCGGTCGAGGCGTACCAGCTCCCGAGCCCATAGGCCACCGGGTCGGCGGCGAAGGCGCCGCGCTCGTGCTTGTCGAACCCGACAACGGCCACCAGGTCTGCCCGGCGGGCCTGCATCGCGCTGATGGCGGTCGCTATCGCGACACCGCCCGTCGCGCAACCGTTCTTCACAGTGGTGAACGGGATGCCGGTAAGCCCGAGACGGGACACCAGCGAGTCCGGCTTGCCGGAGACGTTGCTGCCGCCGACGGCGAAATCGATGTCGGACCAGCTCACACCGGCATCGTCCAGCGCAGCGCGCAGCGCTTGCTCGCCCAGGTCGAGGCCGCTGACCTCGTGCCGGCCGAAGGCCGTCATGCCAGCCCCGACGACGTACACATCCTCGGGCCTCATGAAGCATCTCCGTCCGGGGTGAATGCATAGGTGACGACCTCGTAACCGTCAGCCGTCACGACGGTTTCGAGGGCGAGCCGAACCGGCAGTCCGATCTCAAGCTGTGGGCCGTCGACCAGTAGGTGAGCTTCAATAATTACGTCGCCGAGGTCGACGTAGCCGACCGAGAACGGCACGAAGCCACCTAATGGAGGCACATACGGCGGTTTGGGGCAGAAGGCCTGAACCGTCCAGCTCCAGACCGTCCCGCGGTCGGCCAGGGGGTGCAGCGCCATGCCCGCGCGGGAGCAGCGAGGGCAGGACTTCGCCGTCGGAAACACGACTGTGCCGCATTCCCCACAGCGGCTACCCAGCAGCCGAGGCGGGGCGAGGGAGGCAAACAGTGACTCGTCTACGGGAGTGACATCGATCAAGGGGACTCCTGGGTTCAGCCGGCGAGCAGCAAAAGCGGTCGGGCGAGCAAGCCGCTGACCGACCTGAGGAACTGTGCCGCTGGCGCACCGTCGACCGCCCGGTGATCGAAGGACAGGCTAAGTGTGAGCACGGAGGTGCGGTGCGGCACGTCGCCTTCCCACCTGACCCCGTCGCGCACCCTGCCGACGCCGAGGATCCCGGTGTTGCCGGGATTGACGACAGGGGTGAAGAAGTCGACGCCGTAGGAGCCGAGCGAGCTGACGACAAAGGTCGCGCCCTCCAGCTGCGAGAGCGTCAGCGTTCCGTTGCGAGCCGCCGTGGCCAGAGCCCGGGTCTGTGCGGCGATGCTCGCCAGCGGTTGGCGATCGGCATCCCGGACAACTGGCACGACCAGTCCGTCCGAAACAGCCACAGCGACGCCGACGTTCACCTGCTCGAGCAGGTAGATCGCGCCGTCCCGGATCGTCGCGTTGAGCATCGGGTGCTCGACGAGAGCGTGCCCCACGGCCCGGATGACGAAGTCGTTGATGGTCGGCACGTTCACCCCGGAGCCAGCCCACTCGACCTTGAGCCGCTCACGAAGGGCCAGCAACCCACCAACCTCGGCTTCGTACCCGTGCGTCAGCTGCGCCATCTCCTGCAGGCTCGCGTGCATGTTGCGCGCAATGGCACCCCGCATGCCGGTGAGCGGGACGACCTGGCCGGCCCGCGGACCTGTCGGAGCAGCCGGTGCGGGAGCCGCCGGTGCGGGAGCGGCGACCGCGGGAGCAGCGAGCATGGCAGCCGCCGCCTCCACGTCGGCCCGCCGAATGCGCCCGCTGAGACCCGTGCCGCGCACGGTGGAGAGGTCGACGCCGCTGACTGACGCGTGCCGCCGCACCAGCGGGGAGACGAACTGGCCAGGTACCGGTGAGTTGACGGACGGGGCCGCCCGTTGACGGGCAATTTCTTCTTCCACGTCCTCCGATACGATGCGGCCGCCAGGACCGCTGCCGCGAAGGACGGTCAGGTTGATGCCTACATCCCCGGCAATCCGCTTGGCGTTCGGCGACGCCAGCAGTCGACCGTTGCCCTGCCTCTCAGGTGAAGCCCCGGCTGCCGGATCCAAATCCCGAAGCTCATCTCCGTCGCCGACCGTTGCCACCGGGGCCGCCGGCAACGCAACGGCGGCTGTTACCACGGAACCTGTAGGCGCCCGCTCATCGCCGGAGAGCAGCCACGCTATGACTGCTCCGGGCGGCAACGTCGCCCCCTCGGGGACGACTGGTTCGAACCGACCGTCGCCCTCCGCCTCGATCTCGACATCGACCTTGTCGGTCGCCAGCCTCAGCAGGATGTCGCCGGTTTTGACGACGTCGCCGGACTGCGCCACCCACTCGATGATGGTGCCTTCCTCCATCGTCAGCCCCAGCTTGGGGAGAAGAACCTCCTGAGCCACGACTCAGCTCCGCTCGAGGATGCGTCGGCAGCCCGCAACAATGGCGGCACGATCAGGGACGTAGGCGTTCTCCAGCTTCGGGCTGAAGGGCACCGGCGCGAACGGCGCACCGATACGCATCACGGGCGCGTCCAGGTGGTCGAAGGCGACGTCGGTGATCTGCGCCGCGATCTCTCCGCCGAGGCCGCCGAAGGTGACCGCCTCGTGCACGACAACGACCCGGTTGGTTTTGCGCGCCGATGCCACGACGGTCTCGATATCCAGCGGCTGCACCGTGCGAGGGTCGATGACCTCAACGCTGATCCCCTCGCCGGCCAGCTGCTCGGCCGCGGCAGCCGCCTCGACCGCCATCCGTCCCAGCGCGACGACGGTGACGTCGTGGCCTTCGCGCAGCGTCGCGGCCTGGCCGAACGGGATCGCATAGATTTCCTCGGGCACATCACCCTTGGCGCCGAACAACCTTTTGTTCAGCATCATGATGACGGGGTTGTCGTCGCGCACCGCGGTGACCATGAGTCCCTTGGCGTCGTACGCCGACGACGGCATGGCGACCTTGAGGCCCGGTGTGTGTGCGAGCCAGGCCTCGAGGCTCTGGCTGTGCTGTGCACCAGCTCCCAGACCGGCCCCGGAGGCGACGGTGATAACCAGCGGCACGCGGACATCACCTCCGAACATGAACTTCATCTTGGCGGCCTGATTGACGACCTGATCGAGGCAGACGGCGAGGAAGTCCATAAACATGATGTCCACAACGGGGCGCAGACCTCGGGAGGCGGCGCCCACGCCCAGCCCGACGATGGCGGCCTCGGAGATCGGGGTGTCGATCATGCGACGGGGGCCGAACTCGGTGAGCAACCCCTCGTACATGTGGAACACGCCTCCGTAGCCGGCCACGTCCTCGCCAACGACGAAGACGTCCTCGTCCTCGCGCATGACCTGTTTCATGGCCTCGTTGTAGGCCTTGACGTACGTCAGCTCCCGCCCGCCCGCAGGCGGCGTCGGCACCTTCTCCCGCGTTGCCGTCATGGCCTCAGACCTCCGTGGTGTAGACGTTGAGCAGCACATCGGCCGGGTCCGGCTCGGGGCTGGCCTTGGCGAACGCGATGGCGTCTTCGGCGTCGGCTCGGGTCTCGGCCCAGACCTGTTCGAAGATGTCTCGGGCGAGAACTCCGTCAGCCACGGCACGGGATTCCAGCAGCTCGATGGCATCGCGCTTCTTCCAGCCGTCGATCTCCTCCTGCGTCCGGTAGGGCTTGCGCAGCCCCTTGACGCCCTGGTGGTCGTAGTAGCGGTAGGTCTTGGCCTCCACCATGCTCGGCCCGCTGCCGGCGCGCGCCCGCTGAACGGCGCGGGCGACCGCGAGTTTGACCGCAACCGCGTCCATCCCGTCACACACCTCGCTCGGCATGCCATAGGCCGAGGCGCGATCGGCAACGTCGTCGAGCAACATGTGGCGCGACTGAGGGGTGAACTCGGCGTAACCATTGTTCTCACACACGAACACGACGGGCAACTTGAGCACGGCTGCCATATTCGCAGCCTCATGGAAGGAACCGATATTGCTCGCACCGTCACCAAAGAAGGTCACAGCAATACCACCATCGCCGCGATACCAACTCGCGAAAGCTGCGCCTACTGCGATCGGGAGGCCGGCGCCGACAATTCCATTAGCGCCTAGCATGCCGATCGAAAGATCGTTGATGTGCATACTGCCACCGCGGCCCCGGCAGTAACCGTCGAGCCGACCAAACAACTCAGCGAACATTGGGCGGAACTGCGCCCCCTTCGCAACGGCGTGCCCATGACCGCGGTGCGTCGAGGTGATCTGGTCGGCGTCCGTCAAGTTCGCCATCGCTCCCGCTGCGACCGCTTCCTGACCGACGTATAGGTGCAAAAAGCCGGGTAGCGCACCGGCTTCCATGAGCTTGCCCGCCTCCGTCTCGAAGACCCGGATTCGTACCATTCGCCGGTGCAGATCGAGCAGTTCGTCGGCGTCGCACCCCTGGGCCGTCGCCTCGTCAAGCATGGAAGTGCCGCCAGCCTTCGTCATGTGCCCGCCTGTTCCGCTTTTCGCTGCCCGTCGAGCCAGGAAGCTGCCGATGCAGCCCGACGGTAACCGCCAGGTCGCGGTATTTTGTGGTCTCAGACTACAGTAAGACGGCGGCCCCCAACAAGCCCCTCCCCCCCGCGAACCCTGTTTCGAAGGCTTACGGACCGAGGCTAAGCGCCCCACTCGACCGCCACGGCGGCATCTCGGACACCCATCGGGTCCTGCTGCTGAGCGGCGGGGACCGGGTCGACCAGAACGCGCTCCTGCGCATGGTCGCGGAGCTTGTGGCTTCGAACGGTTGGCGGTAGGGACACGCGGTGCAACCCACGGCACTGAACCGGCTCCGCCCGGCACCTCGTGGAACGTGTTGCTGTCCCACGACCTCCTGAACCCGCACCCCAGATGCGGGAGCCACCGACAGCGAACGGGCCGTCACCCGAGCTCGCGCGGGCCACCTGGGGGCTGCTCAACGAGGGCCTAAGCCTCGTCGGTTGCCCCGCGTGGGACGGGTATGAGCCGACGCTCTCGGCCGTCGCAATCCTTCACGCGCCCAAACCGCTGCACGGCATTCTGTGGTCTTCGTCCGGGACTCGAACCACCTGCTAGACGGCACAACCGGTCGCGCCGGAGCACCCGGTGTGCGCGGGCATCGGCGCGCTGGCGTTGGCCGACGAACTCCACTGCTGTCCGGTGCTCGAGGACCGCGTCGTGCCGCCGCTGCACCACGACACAGGCGTCGCCCGGCGAAGTTTGTATCAACGCACGAACGTGTGTTGCACGGGGAAGCCGCTCCGGACTGCACGGACACCCTGTTCCCAGTGACCTGGTCGCCTGGGCCGCCACCGCTGGGTCAAGCCCGGTCGCCTTCGTACAACCCGGTGACAGCGCGGCCATCTTCGCCGTACCCGGCTACCGCTACCTGAAAGGCCACGCCATCGACCGGAACGCCTTCTACGCGGTGCGGACCTGGGCTTCATCACCGACGGTAGCTCCCAATGGTCCCTCAACCACGTAACTCCGGGCGAACAGCCACGACCCCGCTGCCGGTGGGCCTGGACGACGAAGCGAAACGACATCGGTGCAATGACTCCCGGGGTGTCATGCACAGTTTATTGACTGCGTCTACAGTCTGACGAGTCCATCTCATAGCCGCGTGTGCGGGCTGATGCTGCGTCGCCGGCTTATACAAGGTGACTGCACCATGGTTGGTCTGCCGGAAACCTCATCCCTGCCCAGTCTGGAAGGTCCCATGACCGAGCTTCTCCTGATCCGCCACGCTCTGCCCGTCTCCGGTGTCCAGGAACCCGGCCTGTCCGAAGTGGGCCTCGAGCAGGCCCGCCGCCTGGGTTCCTGGCTCAAGGGAGAGGACGTCGATGTGATCGTCACCAGCCCGATGCGACGGGCGGCTGAAACAGGTCAGATCCTCGCGGAACAGATTGGGCGCCTCGTTGACGCCACGGTCGACGACCTGCGCGAGTGGGACTCCGGCCTCCCGCCGGAGACCTACGTGGCCGTTGAGGAGATGGGACCGCTGGACCCGCGCGCCGTGGCACTCGCCGAGGGCCGGTACGACGATTTCGTGCCTGACCTCGACCGCGCCGCGTTCCGCGCCCGGGTCGCCCGCGTGCTCGACGAGGTCTTTAGCCGGTGGCCTGTGGGCCGGGTCGCGGCCGTCTGCCACGGCGGCATGCTCAATGCCGCGATCGGAGGGGTCCTCGGCGTCCCCACGCTATTTTGGTGCAACCCTGGATACACATCGGTGTCCCGGCTGCGCCGCCTACCGGGCGGGCGCACGGTGGTGTTGTCGGTCAACGAAACCGCACACCTCTACGCGTCAAGGGACTGACGCCGACCGCGGTGCTTGGTCACCCGGACCCGTGACGTCATCACAAGGTTGACGACGCCGCCGGCTGACCCCGTTCTTGTGCTCGCCGGCCCGGTTGGCGCCCGCAACTACTGAGTCCTCCACGGCCCGTAGCGCCGCGCCTTCTTCGCGAGCACTTCCTCACAGGCTGGGCGCCCCGCCCCGCGGCGCGCTCCTTCTCACCGTTGCTGCCGGGAAGTCGATGGGGCCGCCCGAACCGGTAGTGACTCGGATGGCCCTCTCGGTGATGAGTTCCGCTCGCGCCCAGGCCTAGTGAATGACGACGGCCCTGCTGGCGGGGTACCGGTTCGACTAAGCGACGTTCATGTTTGCCGTCGAGACGATGAAGCCCTTGAAGGCCTTGTGCAGCAGCAACTGGCCCGCGGCGATGTCGTAGCCAGCCACTCACGTCACCGCGAAGACGCCGGTCGACGACTGGAATGCCTACGCGTCGTGGGCCACGACTCTAGTGACATGCTTCACTAGAGTCTACACAAAGTAACTACGCTCGTCGGCGGGCGTCCAAGGAGGACAGATGCAACTTCAAGACAAGGTCGCAGTCATCACCGGTGGCACAGCTGGACTTGGCCGCGGGATCGCCGAAGCCTTCCTCCGCGAAGGCGCCAAAGTGGTGCTCAACGGACGCTCGCAGACCAAGGGTGACAA
>NZ_JACMOM010000287.1 GCF_014378035.1 Aeromicrobium sp.
CTGAGCCCGACCACGACGAGGCCGAACCAGTTGCGGATGAACACCAGCATCAGCGCAAGCGTGGCCAGCCCGACGTACAGGGCCACGGGGGTGAGGCCGCGCTGCACGAGCACGACCGACAGCAGCCCCAGCGCTGACGGTGCGAGGTAGCCCGCTGCCGCTGTCGCGATCATCCCCGGCCCCCGAGGCTTGCCGCTGGAGACCGTCAGCCCGGATGTGTCGGTGTGCAGGCTGATGCCGTTGAGTCGGCGCCCGGTCAGCACTGCGACGACAGCGTGTCCGGCCTCGTGGACGAGGGTTACGAGGTGTCGCGTCGCGGACCACACGGGCGGCAGGAGCACCAGCACGATGGCTGCCACTCCCGCCGCCCACGTGGGGTCGAGTGAGTCGAACGTTCCGCTGGGGTCCAGTGTCGTCAGGTGCAGTGTCCTCAGCCGATCTGTCCACTAGGTCGGTCGACGAGCTCGACCCTGGTGGCGTCGCGGTGGGACGCACCCATCGCTGAGGCGATCCGGTGGTGAACCGTGCCCTCGCGGTGACGGCTCTGGCGGTCGAGAGTCAGTCCGAGAGCAGTGTGTGCCCAGGCGCTCGTGGGCTCGTGCGCGACGAGGCGCGTGAACGCCTCCTCGGCGGGCTTCAGCTGGGCGGCAGCGAAGTGCGCCCGACCCAGCAGCTCCCAGCCGGCCCCGTTGCCGGGCTCGGCGTCGACGACCTTGCGAAGGACGCGCGCGGCGTCCCGCGGGAACCGCGAGTCGAGGAGCTCCTCACCGAGGCGGAAGGCGTCGAAGACTTCCATCCCCTCGATCTTCTCATCAGTGATGTGAGGGGGCATGTAGATGGTCATGAGGCCTCCTTCCAGTTGTCGTGCGCGTCAACGTCAGCTGGACGTCGTTCATTCCGGAGCCTCTACGGCGCCCCGGTCGCCCCGGGCGTGGGAGATGTCGGCGTCGCCGTGGGCTCGGGTGTCTGGACGGTGGGCGGCGGGGTCGTCGCAGTCGGGGCGGGGCTCGGGGCGGCCGTCGTGGGTGTTGCGGACGGGTCCGCGGTGGGGTTCTCGGTCGTGGCGGGGGTGTCCGACGGTGTCGGCGTCGACTGGTGCCCGCCGAACGGGTTGCCGATGCGCGGGTTGCCGGGGTCGGAGCCGAAGGGGGTGTCTGTCACCAGCTCGTACGCCCCAATGGCCGCGACCGACAGCGCCAGCACCGAGACGGTCGTGATGACGATGGGCTTCCAGCGCAGGCGGCCCGGCTTGTCGTCGACGACCTTGGCGCCGACGGCGGGGGAGCCTGACTCCTCGACGTCCTGGATTGCCTCGGCGATGTCACCGTCCTCGACGCGCTGCTGGACGACGGTGCCGGCTGCGGTCGTGACCAGCAGCGTGCGCCCCTTGTCGAGGGTCCGGCCGTAGAACGCGGTGCTGATGGTGATGACGAAGCTGCCCATCGCCGCGCCGATCAACGTCCCCGCAACACCGAGGCTGGACGCGATCCAAGCAGCCGTCACCGAGGCCAGAACGCTGGCAGCGACCTGGAACCAGGAGATCTCGGCGAGCGGACCGCGGCGTCGTGACATTGCGTCCAGCCTAGAGGTCGGTCCGAACCCGTTCGCGGCGCGACTCCCCATGCCTTGCGGGCCGGCCTCGGCGCGGCTCGTACGACACGACCGTGCGCCGGGTGTCGCAGACACTGACGGTGGCGGCGGATACGGTCATGTCCATGCGATTCGTGGCGACGGCTGACTGGCAGCTCGGGATGACCGCGCACTATCTTGGCGACGAGGCGCGGCCCCGGTTCGCCCAGGCTCGCATCGACGCGATCCGCAGCATCGGTCGCGTCGCGGCCGAGCGTGACGCCGCGTTCATCCTCGTGTGCGGCGACGTCTTCGAGTCCAACCAGCTCGACCGCGCCGTCGTGGCGCGTGCGTTCGACGCCCTGCGCGAGGTCACCGTGCCCGTGTGGTTGCTTCCCGGCAACCACGACCCGCTCGACGCCGCCTCGATCTACCGTTCGCGCGAGTTCGTCGACGGCTGCCCGGAGCATGTGCACGTGCTCGATACACCGGGTGTCCATCCGGCCGGGGACGGCGTCGAGATCGTGGCGGCCCCTTGGTTCAGCAAGGCACCGCTGGTCGACCTTGTCGCCGACGCGCTCGCCGACCTTGAACCTGCCGGGGAAGTTCCCCGGGTGGTCGCCGGTCACGGCACGGTCCTGGGCATCGACCGCGACAATCCTGCCGGCATCAGCGAGAGCGACCTGAGCGCTGCCATCTCGGCGGGTCTGGCCCAGTTCGCGGTGCTCGGCGACCGGCACTCCACGACCAG
>NZ_JACMOM010000288.1 GCF_014378035.1 Aeromicrobium sp.
CGTGGAGCAGAGCTGGTGTCGTCCTGGCCCGTCAGGCAGGCTTCTCGACGACCATCAGGAAGAAGTCGCGCTCGAGGTCACGCCGGGGCCAACGCCCGAGCATGTTCTCGAAACGTTGGTAGAACTCCTCGTCCCAGTCGGCCTCTTGGAACTGCAGGTGCTTGAGTCGGAATCCGATCTCGTCGAGGTAGGTCCGGTAGTTGTCCCACGTGAGCCGGTTGACCCAGGACGGCCCTCGGGGCGATCGACCCTCCTTGACGTCCCAGTCACGGATGACGTCCTCGCTGAACAACAGGTGTGGCCAGGGGAAGTTGATGTCGCGGTAGCGATGCGAGGCCTTCGGACCGCAGTAGAGATTGGCTCTGATCCAGGCACGTCCGCCGGGCTTCAAGACGTTGTAGGTCTCCTGCAGGAGGGCGCGCGGGTGGGTCACGTGCTCCCACACGACGTAGGAGATGACGACGTCGAAGGTGTTGTGCTCGTACGGGTTGTTGACCGTCATGTCGGCGCACTCGAAGTGCACGGTGTCGCCCGCGAGGTCGGCCCAGGCGCCCCGGGCGTTGACGTCGACGCCGTACGCGTCGCTGCCCGCATTGGTGCCGAGAAGATAGGTCTCGTACCCGTTGCTGCAGCCGATCTCGAGGACGGTCTTGCCGCGGAGGTTCACGAGTTTCTCGGCCCACCCGATGCGATTGCGCGCGGTCTCGATGCGGTCGGCGGCGACGAACGACGTCGGTTCTTTCACGATCGGCCTGTCGGCGTACTCGGCGTTGAGCGACTCGAACAGCTCGACGTCGAAACGGGGCGCGTCAGGTCCGGTGTCGTACAGCACCTCGGTGATGATGTCGTGCCCCTCGCTGAGGGGAGGCAGAGTCCAGCCGCTGGTGTCGCCGACCGGCATCTTGGGCTTCATCCGTGGCATCACGGGACGGCTGCGGTAGACCGGCGCTGGCGACAGGCTGGGAGCGGCAGGCTTGGCTGCGGGTCGTCCCGTCACGAGGTCACGGGTGGCCCGCGCCATGCGCGTCGCAGCATCCGCGCGTGCTGGCGGGAGCAGGCTGACAGCCTTGCGAGCGATGCGGCGGGGGAAGGCGCGGCGGTGACGTGTCTTTGGCACGTCACCACCCTAACGAAGCCGGCGACCACCCCCGGAACCTCGCGCCCGGGGCGGCGCCCCGGGCGTGACAAATGTCAGACTGGTGGGGCGCGAGGATCGACACTCGTCGCGATCGCAACGAGAAGCGAAAGGTGCGGCGATGACGACGACGATGACCGAACGCCTCGTTCGTCTCCTGGCCGGATTGTTCCTCTACGGCTTCACGATGGCGATGATGGTCGAGTCGACGCTCGGACTCGACCCCTGGGACGTCTTCCACGAGGGCCTGGCGAAGCACGTGCCGCTGACCTTCGGACAGGTAGTCATCGTCACCGGCGCCGCGGTGCTCCTGCTCTGGATCCCTCTGCGCCAGAAGCCTGGCATCGGGACGGTGCTCAATGTCATCGTCATCGGCCTGGCCGCAGACCTCGGCATCGCGGTCATCTCCCAGCCGGACAACGTGGCGGTGCGCACGCTTCTCCTCGCGGGCGGGGTGGTGGGCAACGGGCTTGCCGGCGCGCTGTACATCGGGGCCCATCTGGGGCCTGGCCCGCGGGACGGCCTGTGGCTGGGACTCGTACGCATCACGGGACGCAGCGTGCGATTCTGGCGCACCACGATCGAGCTGACAGTGCTGGTCCTCGGGTTCTTGCTGGGGGGCACCGTGGGCGTCGGCACGGTGCTTTACGCGTTGGCAATCGGCCCGCTCGTGCAGTTGTTCCTGCCATGGGTGTCGATCGAACAGACCTCGCGGGAGGAGTCGCAGGTGCCCCGACGCTGACCCGGGCCTCCATGGTGGGTACCTTTCTCGCAACGGGCTGCCTCGCGAGGCGGCCCGTCCGGGAGCCTGGGGGGTGCCCGTATGGCCGATGTCGACATCGGAGGCAGGGCACGGCGACTGCCGCCCGAGCTCGCATTGCTGCGCATCAGCAATGCGCGACACCGCCTACCCGCGGTCTTCGGTACGGGGCTGCTGATCATCTTGGCGCTCGGCGTCATGATCGGTGCGGGGATCTTCTCGCTTGCCGGCACGCAGGCCGCCACGATGGCGGGGCCTGCGGTGATCGTGTCATTCGTGGTGGCCGCCGCGGTGTGCCTGCTGGCGGGACTGTCGTACGCCGAGCTGTCCTCCACCCTGCCGACCGCCGGTGGCGCCTACACGTTCGCCTATGTCGCGTTCGGCGAGGTGTGGGCGTGGATCGTGGGTTGGGCCCTGGTGCTCGAGCTGCTGGTCGCCGCCGCACTGGTCTCCCGCGTCTGGGCGGCCTACCTGATGTCCACCCTCGATGGCTTGGGTGTCGGCGTCCCCTCATTCGTGGCCGACCACTCCGCGGTCGGCACGGGCACGGGCTGGGTCGCAGCCTCGCTGGTGATCGTGCTGGCACTGCTGGTCATGGCCGGCACCAAGCTGTCGGGCCGTGTGCTGGCCCTCATCGTCATGTCCAAGCTCATCGCGGTCGTCCTGGTGATCGTGGTGGGTGCGCGCTATGTCGACACCTCGAACTACACGCCGTTCGTCCCCCAGGTCGACTCGGGCGGTGGCACCAGGGGCACCGTGCTGCAGAGCATCCTCGGTGGATCGGGCGACGCCTTCGGGGTCACCGGCATCTTCACCGCTGCCGGGGTCATCGTCTTTGCGTTCATCGGCTTCGACCTCATCGCCACGGCGGCCGAGGGTGCCAAGAACCCGCGCCGCACGGTTCCGCGGGCGATGCTTGCGTCGATCGCCATCGTCACGGTGCTGTACGTCGCGATGGCTACCGTGCTCGTCGGACTGCGCCCCTACGAGGAGCTCGGTACCGACGCGCCTGTCTCGGACGCGCTGCGCGCCGTGGGCCCCGGGTGGAGTGCCGACGTCATCAACGTGGGCGCGTTGCTCGGCCTCACCACGGTGGTCCTGGTGGTGCTGATCGCCCAGAGCAGGGTGCTGTTCGCCATGGCTCGTGACGGTCTTCTGCCACGTGGGCTTGCCCGCATCGGCGCCGCGTCGTCACCGTCCCGTGCGGCTCTCCTGGCTGGGCTCGCTGCCGCCGCGCTCGCGCTCGACCCCGGCACAGCATCCCGCGAGCAGCTGCTCGTGCTCGGCACGCTGTTCGCCTTCGCGTTCTGCGCCGTCGGGGTCGTCGTGCTCCGCCGCTCGCAGCCCGACCTCGAGCGAGGGTTCCGGGTGCCGCTCGTCCCGTTGGTGCCGATCGTCTCCCTCATCGCGACGGTCTGGTTGTCGCTCAACCTCAGCTGGACGACGTGGCGCAACTTCGCGATCTGGATGATCTTCGGGCTGGTGCTCTACGTGGCCCATGGGCGCCGTCACAGCGGTCTGGCCAAGAGCGCAGCGCCGGAGCAGCGCGACGAGTCTGTGTGGCCCCCGGAGATCGAGCTGTCGGAGCCATTGCCACCACCAGAGCCAATGGCACCTGTGGTGCAGCTCGCGGGGAAGCACCGGGCCTGAGCCGCACCCGGGCGCCTCAGCGGCGAGTGGCCATGATCAGCGACGCATCGACGTCGATGAGCATCTCGACGGCGGCAAAACGACTGTCGGTCAACCATCGCTCGCGGACCGTGTCGACGCGACCCTCGACGATCGGCGGCCAGAAGGCCGACGGCACGAAGTCGTCGAGCACGACGATGCCACCGGGCTCCATCAGGTCGGCGAGGACGTCAATGCTCTCCATGACGTCACGCACGTCGACGAACAGCAGCGAGAACGGCGCGTACTTCTCCAGCGTCGACCAGTCGCCGGCGATGACGTCGACGTTGTCGGTGTTCGCGAAGATCTTCTGGACATCCTCAGCCAGCGCCGGGTCGAGCTCCGCGCTCACGACGTGGGCGCCTTTGGGCGCTCCACTCGACAACCAGGCCGAGCCGACCCCGCAGCCGGTGCCGAGCTCGGCAAGCGTGCCGGTGCGCGACGCAGCCAGGGAGGCAAGCAGGCGACCGGTCTCGTTGCGGATCGACGTGATGAAACCCCGCTGCCGTGACAGGTCCAAGGTGCTGGAGACGAGCACGGGTACTTCTGCGGGTGCGCTCACGCTTGCAGTCTGTCACGAACGTGCGGTCCGTCCGACGCCGAACGTCTCGCCGGCTGAGACGGTCCGTGGCCAACGCGGGCGTCTGGGCTTCTAGGGGTCTAGGCTGGGCACATCATGCGGAAGCAGCTCGTAGTAATCGCTTGCCGCGGCAGGGCCTCTTAGGGCTCATCCCTGCCGCGGAGTTTCGGCGTTGGCCCGCCGTTCCGCCGCAGGGATCCAGATCATGACCTGATCTCCCCTCACTCAGATCTCCCGTCACCAGGACCATCGACATCCTGGCTGCACCAGGCCCTGAGTCTTCACCGGATGATCTCCGGACATTGGCAGTGGTACGGCGGACCCTTCGCCGGACCCGTCCACCGTCCACTGAAGGAGATGCCATGACTGAGTCGCTGAACTCGAGAACGCAGCTGATCGAGTGGGGGCCCGCGCACCTGCGCGAGGAAGCCGCACGGCCGGAGGTCGACATCGACGATCGCCCGGACGACAACTGACTGACGACGCCCGTGGAGTGTCCACATGGCAAGAACAGGGTTTCACATCCTGAGACCTGCCGATCTAGGATGACAACATGACTCGCGCATTCTCTCTTGCTGTGGTGCCCGGCGACGGCATCGGTCCCGAAGTGACGGCGCAGGCGTTCAAGGTCCTCGACCTGGTGGCCGGTGCCCACGGCGCAGCATTCACGCCTACCGAGTACGACCTCGGAGCGCGTCGCTGGCATGCGACCGGTGAGACGCTCCCGGACTCGGTGCTGGAAGAGATCCGCGCCCACGACGCGATCCTGCTGGGCGCGGTCGGTGACCCCAGCGTGCCATCCGGCGTGCTCGAGCGGGGGCTGTTGCTCAAGCTTCGCTTCGCCCTCGACCATTACGTCAACCTCCGCCCCTCCAGGCTCTTTGCCGGTGTTGCGACGCCGCTGGGCGACCCGGGCGTCATCGACTTCGTCGTCGTCCGCGAGGGCACAGAGGGTCCGTACGTCGGAAACGGTGGTGCAATCCGGGTCGGCACGCCCCACGAGCTGGCGACCGAGGTCAGCATCAACACCGCCTTCGGTGTCGAGCGGGTCGTGCGTGACGCGTTCGCCCGCGCCCAGGCCAGACCGCGCCGCAAGCTCACGCTCGTGCACAAGAACAACGTGCTGGTGCACGCCGGTCACCTGTGGTCACGAACCGTCGACGCGGTCGCGGCCGACTTCCCCGACGTGTCGGTCGACTACCTGCATGTCGACGCGGCAACCATCTTCATGGTGACCGATCCCGCTCGCTTCGACGTGATCGTGACCGACAACCTCTTCGGTGACATCCTCACCGATCTCGCCGCTGCCATCACCGGTGGCATCGGCCTCGCGGCCAGCGGCAACGTCAACCCTGACCGCACGTCACCGTCGATGTTCGAGCCGGTGCACGGGTCCGCGCCGGACATTGCCGGGCAGTCCAAGGCCGACCCGACCGCCGCGATCCTCTCCGGCGCCATGCTCCTGGAGCACCTGGGCATGCCTGAGGCTGCTGCACAGGTCACCGCGGCCGTCGAGGCCGACATTGCCGAGCGCGGAGCCGCACCACGCAGCACCGCGGCGGTGGGAGATGCCATCGCGCGTCGCGTCGCGGATCTGAGCGCCGAAGGCGTATCGGTCGCTCCTTGACCGCTTACCCTTCGACCTCGGGACGTATTAACGTGACCATCATGACCTCCACCCAGTTCGTGAGCCGGCTCGAGCGCAACCACGCGGCGAAGACCCCTGAGCAGCGTGACGCCATCTTGTCCGATCCCGGATTCGGCAACCACTTCACCGATCACATGTTCCTCGCCGAGTGGACGCCCGACACCGGGTGGAGTGACGCACGGGTCGTGCCCTACGGACCGTTGTCGATCGACCCGGCCACCGCGGTCCTGCACTACGGGCAAGAGATCTTCGAAGGCCTCAAGGCGTACGTTCACGAGGACGGCTCGATCTGGCTCTTCCGTCCCGACGCCAACGCCGCGCGGATGCAGCGGTCGGCACGGCGGCTCGCGCTGCCCGAACTGCCCGTCGACTGGTTCCTCGGCTCGATCCGCGAGCTCGTCTCGGCCGATCGCGACTGGGTCCCCGCGGGCGAGGAGAAGAGCCTCTACCTTCGCCCCTTCATGTTCGCGTCCGAGGTGTTCCTGGGGGTTCGGCCCAGCCAGCACGTCACCTACTCAGTCATCGCCTCCCCGGCGGGTGCCTATTTCGCCGGTGGTGTCCGCGCCGTGTCGATCTGGTTGTCGAGCGAGTACTCCCGCGCCGGTGCGGGAGGCACTGGCGCAGCCAAGTGCGGCGGCAACTATGCGGCGAGCCTGCTGCCACAGCAGGAGGCCACCGCCAACGGGTGCGCCCAGGTCGCGTTCCTCGACTCGACCGAGCACAAGTGGGTCGAGGAGCTCGGCGGGATGAATCTCTACTTCGTCCGGTCTGACGGCACCATCGTGACACCGGAGCTGTCCGGCTCGATCCTCGAGGGCATCACCCGCGACTCGATCATGACGATCGCCCGCGACCTTGGACACACGGTCATCGAGCGGCGCGTGAGCATCGACGAGTGGCGCGAGGGCACAGCAGACGGCTCGATCACCGAGGTGTTCGCCTGCGGCACCGCCGCGGTGGTCACCCCGATCGGCTCCCTGGAGTGGGACGGCGGGGAGGCCGTGAGCGGCGACGGCGAGGCGGGCAAGGTCACCACCGACATCCGCTCCGCCCTCGTGGACATCCAGTACGGTCGGGTGACTGACCGGCATGGTTGGATGTCGAAGGTCGTCTAGCGGGGCCCAATGACGTGCCCCGCACACCGGAGGCTCGAAGCATGACTGTTGGCACGCGTTCTGAACACGATCTCATCGGCGAACGCGACGTTCCCGCCGATGCCTACTGGGGCGTCCACACCCTCCGGGCGCAGGAGAACTTCCCGATCACCGGCATCCCGATCGGGACCAGCCCGTTCCTCGTCGAGGCGCTGGGTGCCGTCAAGCAGGCGGCCGCGATGGCCAACCACGACCTCGGGCTCCTCGACGACGAACGCTTCGAGGCCATCCGCGCCGCCTGCGAGGAGATCCGCACCGGCGCTCTGCACGAGGAGTTCGTCGTCGACGTCATCCAGGGTGGTGCTGGCACCTCGACCAACATGAATGCCAACGAGGTTATCGCCAATCGGGCGCTCGAGCTGATGGGGCACAGCAAGGGCGACTACGACGTCATCCACCCCAATGAGCACGTCAACCTGAGCCAGTCGACCAACGACGTCTACCCGACCGCGGTCAAGATCGCGATCATCTTGTCGACCCACTCCCTGCTCGATGCGTTGCAGGTGCTCGAAGACTCCTTCGCCGCGAAGGCAGATGAGTTCCACGACGTCCTCAAGATGGGGCGGACGCAGCTCCAGGACGCCGTTCCCATGACCCTCGGCCAGGAGTTCCGGACCTACTCGCTGATGATTGCCGAGGACCGCGCGCGGCTGAGCGAAGCGGTCCTGCTGCTGCACGAGATCAACCTGGGGGCCACCGCCATCGGCACGCAGCTCAACGCCCCCGCGGGCTACGTGCCGTCGGCGTGCGCGCACCTCGCGATGCTCACCAGCCTGCCGCTGGAGAGTGCTGTCGACCTGATCGAGGCCACCCAGGACTGCGGGGCGTTCGTCCAGCTCTCCGGCACCCTCAAGCGGGTCGCGGTCAAGCTCTCCAAGATCTGCAACGACCTGCGTCTGCTGTCGTCCGGCCCACGTGCGGGCTTCAACGAGATCAACCTGCCGGCCGTGCAGGCGGGGTCGAGCATCATGCCGGGCAAGGTCAATCCGGTGATCCCGGAGGTGGTCAACCAGGTCGCGTTCCAGATCATCGGCCATGACATCACGGTGACGATGGCTGCCGAGGGGGGCCAGCTGCAGCTCAACGCGTTCGAGCCGATCATCTGCTATTCGCTCTCCGCCGGCATCTCGCGCCTGAGGGAGGCGGTGCTGGTGCTGGCGACCCGCTGCGTCGACGGCATCACGGCGAACGTCGAGCTGCTGCGCAGTGAGGTCGAGAACTCCATCGGGCTGGTCACCGCGCTCAACCCTTACATCGGTTACGCCGCGGCGACCGAGGTCGCCCAGGAGGCGCTGGCGACAGGCAGGGGAGTGGCCGAGCTCGTGCTCGAGCGCGGGCTGCTGCCGCGAGAGAAGCTCGAGGCGATACTGCGACCAGAGACGCTGGCCAACCTTGCACCACGTCCGGGACGTCCGTGATGCTCGGGACGCCTAGGTCGCGAAGAGATCCTCAGCGGGGTCGCTGAGAAGCTCGACCGTGAGGACGTCGTCGCTCGGCGAAAAGGCGACCTCGAGCTCGACGGCGCGTTCCTTGGGGGTCGAGCTCGCTTCCGGGTCGCCCAGCCCGTAGGCGATGTCGCGCAGCGTGACGGTCGCGTGACCGACCGGGTCGTTGGCCGGCCACTCCGCGAGGAGACGATGCACCAACCCGCTGAGCACGGCGCTGAACATCGCGTGCTGCTGCTCATCGACACCGCGCAGGACGACCTCGGGCAGTCCGAAGGATGTCAGCCCGACGGTGCGGAGGCGTCCGTCGGCGAGCTCGTCGTAGTCGACCACGTACCACTGGGTGGCGTGCGACAGGGACACCTCGTCGGAGTGCTGCTCGACGATGCGGGGGATGGTCAGGTCGATCGCCACGCCATCGTGCTGCTCGGCCAGGAGCAGTGCCTCGGTGCGCATGTCGCGATTGGTGAACGCGGCATCATCGAGCGAGGCTTTGCGCATGAGCAGGTGCTGGTTCGGTCGTGACTGGAGGCGTCGGATGCCGATCTCGGAGGAGCCGTAGTGACGCAGCAGCTCTGGCGACGGTGGCGGCAGGAGGGCGGGGCTCGCGAGCGGCTCAGCGGTCATGACCGCGTACATGATGCTGGGCTGGACCGTGAGTGGGACAGGTCTGGCGCTCATAGATCGCCCAGTCTAGACTGACCCGCATGTACAGCATCTCGATCATTATCGACAAGCGCGCCGGGCACTGATCCACCAAGCCCCCGACGCGCTGCCTCCCATCTCGTGGGGGGCTTTTTTGTTGCCTCGAACACGAAGTGCAGATCAAATCGAAGGACAGCCCAGTGACCGCAGGACACCAGCCGGTGAGCGACTTCCACGTCTACGACACGACGATGCGCGACGGCGCCCAGCAGGAGGGCCTCAACCTCTCCGTGCAGGACAAGATGCACATCGCGCGTCACCTCGACGAGCTCGGCGTCGGCTACATCGAGGGCGGCTGGCCCGGTTCCAACCCCAAGGACACCGAGTTCTTCGCCCTGGCCGCCAAGGAGCTCGACCTGCGACACGCCACGCTCGCCGCGTTCGGGGCAACCCGCAAGCCCGGGGTCGTCGCGGCTGACGACCCGCAGGTTGCGGCGCTGCGTGAGTCGGGAGCGTCCGTCGTGACGCTGGTGGCCAAGAGCCACGACAAGCACGTCGAGCTCGCCCTACGCACCACGTTGCAGGAGAACCTCGCCATGGTGCACGACTCGGTGACGCACCTGCGCGAGGAGGGCCAGCGGGTCTTTCTCGACTGCGAGCACTTCTTCAACGGCTACCTCGACAACCGCGACTACGCGCTCGAGGTGGTACGCACGGCGGCTGGCGCCGGCGCCGAGGTCGTCATCCTGTGCGACACCAACGGAGGCATGCTGCCGCACTGGGTCGGCGAGATCGTCGCCGAGGTGACGTCGACCGGGGCCCGGCTCGGCATCCATGCGCACAACGACACCGGATGCGCCGTCGCCAACTCGATGGCGGCGGTGCAGGCCGGCGTCACCCACCTGCAGGGCTGCATCAACGGATACGGCGAGCGCACGGGCAACGCCGACCTCGTGACGTGCGTCGCCAACCTCGAGCTCAAGCTCGGCATGCCCGTGCTTCCGGCTGGCGCTCTCGCCGACGCCACACGCATCTCGCACGCCGTCGCCGAGATCACGAACTACCCGCCGTCGGCTCGCCAGCCCTATACCGGCGTCTCGTCCTTCGCCCACAAGGCCGGGCTCCACGCCAGCGCCATCCGGGTCGATCCCAACCTCTACCAGCACATCGACCCGGCACTGGTCGGCAACGACATGCGGCTGCTCGTCTCGGAGATGGCTGGCCGCGCGACGATCGAGCTCAAGGGCAAGCAGCTCGGCTTCGACCTCGCCGACGACCCCGAGCGTCTCGCCCGCGTCACCGATCGGGTCAAGTCGATGGAGCGGGAGGGCTATACCTTCGGGGCCGCCGACGCGTCGTTCGAGCTGTTGCTCGCCGAGGAGATGGACGGTGCGCGGCCCTCGTACTTCGACGTGGAGTCATGGCGGGTCATGGCGGAGTCGGCGCGCGGCGACGAAGCCGTGGCGGAGGCCACGGTCAAGCTCACGGCGGGTGGTGTCCGTCTTGCAGTGATCGGTGAGGGCAACGGGCCGGTCAATGCTCTCGACCACGCCCTGCGTCAGGCCATCGAGCAGGTCTACCCCGACGTTGCGCGCTTCCACCTCATCGACTTCCGCGTACGGATCCTCGACCAGGGCCACGGCACGGACGCCACCACGAGGGTGCTGATCGAGACGTCCGACGGCAAGGACTCGTGGGTCACCGTCGGGGTCGGGGCGAACATCATCGAGGCCTCGTGGGAGGCACTTGTCGACGCGCTGACGTACGGTCTGCGCCGGCACGGGGTGAAGCCCAGCATCAACGACTGAGAACCGGGCGCCAGATGAGCAAAAACCGGTGGTTGACCCGTGCAGACCCCGCTGCGACGGTGGTGGGATGAATGATCGGGCTCGCAAGGCAGTCATCTTCCTGCCCATCCTCGGGACGCTGATCATCGCCGCCGTGATCGGTGGCCTCATCGTCATCCAGGACCATCGTCAGGCCGCCCAGATCCAGAAGGCCGAGGCGGTCGCGCAGGACTACCTCTCGGACGTCGCGACATTCCGGACCACGATCGTCGGCCAGATCGCGAAGGACAGGGACGGGGACCCGGGCCGGCTTCGCAAGATCGTCGACAAGGCCCTCGCCGCTCCGCCCACGTTGCCCGACGCGCCGTCGTACGGCAGGAACAACTCCTCCGCCTACGCCGAGGCGTCCCGGGCAGAAGCGTCGCTGACGACGCCGTACCGCCGGCTCAGCCATGAGCTCGCCGCCGCTGACGTGGCACTCGATTTCGTGAGGGCGGCTCAGAAGGCGCTGGGTTTGCGGGCCAGCAACTACATCGGGCCCGGTCTGATCACCGACAGCAGTGACGTTCGCTCGACCCTGATACCGGCTTTCGTCGAAGCCCGTGACACCTTCGACAAAGCCCGGGTGCCGTCAGGTCAGGATGCTCTCGCCGCGAAGGTGCGCGGCCCCGTTCAGTACGTCATCGACCAGGCGACCCTCCTCGCCGACCGGGTCGACGCGCGACAGAACTTCTCCTTCACCTACAACCAGGAGTTCCAGGCGGCGGCGGACGCGGTCAACAACTACGCAACCACCGTCAGGGGCGACCTCACAGAGGCGATCAACAGCATCGCCGACGACTCCTGACACCGCTGCGCGCGTCGGTCATGGGCCAGCTCGGCGAAGCATGGGCACGTGGTCGATCCCGGCCTCCATGTAGTTGTCGCCCGATCGCACGTAGCCGAAGGTGCTGTACCACTGCTGGAGGTAGGCCTGCGCGTTGAGCTGGAGCTCCTCGTCGTCCCACAGGCGCGACACCTCGGTCAAGAGCTGTCCCGAGAGGCCCCTGCCGCGCTGGTCCTTGCGGGTGCACACCCGGCCGATGTGCCTCACTCCGTCGTCGCCGACGTAGACCCGCAGGTAGCTGGTCGGACCGTCCGCGTCGGCGAGCCACAGGTGGGTCGTCCCCGCCAGCAGGTCGCGACCGTCGACATCGGTGTCTTCGACGTGCTGCTCGAAGGCGAAGACCTGGTCGCGGATCTTCCAGATGTCGTGGACGTCCTGCGCCGTCAGCTGGTCACCGGCAACGGCACGGATACTCATGCAGACACCCTAGGACCAGCCCGATGACTTCTCGACAGTGATGGCGTCCGCGTCCGTGCAGGACGGAGGAAGGGTCTAGGACTTGCAGGTGTTGCAGGTGCCGAAGATCTCGAGGGTGTGGGCAACGTCGTGGAAACCGTTCTTCTCGGCCACCGCATCAGCCCAGCGCTCGACGGTCGGGCCCTCGACCTCGACAGTTTGACCACACGACCGGCAGACGAGGTGGTGGTGGTGCCCGGCGCTGCACTGGCGGTAGAGAACCTCCCCGTCGTCGCTGCGCAGGGCGTCGACCTCGGCCGCCTCGGCGAGCACCTGCAGGCTGCGGTAGACCGTGGAGAGCCCCACAGACTCGCCACGTTGCTTGAGGATGTCGTGGATCTCCTGTGCGCTGGCGAAGCCTTCGAGATCTTCCAGGATCGCCACGACGGCTCGACGCTGTCGGGTGTTGCGCGGTGCTTCGACCATGACCTCTCCTCAGTACGAATCTACGGGACGACGGCGGGCGCGCAACCGCCTCGCGAAAGCGCCGGCGAGCGCGGCGGCGGCGAACACCCCGAGCGCGAGGATCACGATCGTCGGGCCGGGCTGGGTGTTGATCTGGTAGCTCGCCAGCACGCCGCCGAGGGCCGCGAAGAGGCCGATCGCCATCGCAGCGACGTGCGTCGAGCGGAAGCTCCTCGTCAGCTGCTGGGACGCGGCAACCGGCACGACCATGAGCGCGGAGACGAGCAGCAGTCCCACGGTGCGCATCGCGACGGTGATCGTGACGGCGGCGAGGATCGCGATCAGGATGCTGTAGGCGCGCACCGGAACACCGCTGACGCGCGCATGCTCCTCGTCCTGGCACACCGCAAAGAGCTGCGGCGACAGCCCCACCGAGAGGACGAGGACCAGGACGCCGAGGATGCCGACGAGGACCAGGTCGCCGCCCGACACCGTGGTGATCGAGCCGAACAGGTAGCTGTTGAGCTTGGCCGCGCTCTCGTCGGCAAGGTTCGTGAGAAGGACGCCGCCGGCGATGCCGCCGTAGAACAGCATCGCCAGGGCGACGTCGCCGCTGGTGCGGCCGAACATCCGGAGCAGCTCGATGACGACGGCACCGATCGCCGCGACGATCACCGCCGTCACGATCGGGGCGATGCCGGTGAGGAGCCCGAGCGCGACCCCGGTGAGGGCGACGTGGCCGATGCCGTCGCCGAGCAGAGCGAGCCGTCGTTGGACGAGGAACGTGCCGATCGCGGGGGCCGCGAGCCCCGTGAAGAACGCGGCGACGAGAGCTCGTCGCATGAAGTCGTAGTCGAGCAGCTGGATCATCGCCAGACCCCCTCAGCGCCTAGACCCTCGTGGCGGGCCGGTGCGCCGGTGTGGGTATGGACGTGCGCGGGGTCCTCTCCGGTCAGATCGTCGACCGGGCCTTCGTAGTCCACGATGCCGGCGCGCAGCACCACGGCGCGGTCGATGAGCGGCTTGAGGGGGCCGAGCTCGTGCGCGACAAGCAGGACCGACGAGCCCTCGTGGACGAGCCCGCCGAGGAGCTCGGCGAGCGACTCCTGGTTGTCGTGGTCGACACCGGCGGTGGGTTCGTCCATGACCAGCAGATCGGCCTCGGCGGCGAGCGCGCGGGCAATGAGAACACGCTGCTGCTGGCCGCCGGAAAGCTCGTTGAGCGAGGATCGTGTGCGGTCACCGAGCCCGACGCGCGCAATGGCGGCACTGACGGCATCGCGGTCGTGCGGGGTGGGCCGGCCGAAGAACCGGCGCCGCGCGAGCCGCCCGCTCATCACGACCTCGTTGACGGTGGCGGGAACGCCCGACACCGCGCGGGACCGCTGAGGCACGTAGCCCAGCCGTTTCCAGTCGTGGAACTTCTCGAGCGGCGTCCCGAACAGGTCGACGGAGCCGGCGGTCAGGGGGACCAGACCGATCGCGGCCCGCACGAGCGTCGACTTGCCCGAGCCGTTGGCCCCGAGCAGGGCGACGAACTCGCCGGCCGACACGTCGAGATCGACCTGTCGCAGGACAGGTCGACCATCGAGTGCCACGGTCACGCCGCGGGCTGACAGGGGTGGGCTCACGGGCAGGAGTTCGCCTTCATCAGGGTGTCGAGGTTGTAGCGCATGAGGGTCAGGTAGGTCTGACCCTTGGTGTCATCGGACAGCCCCTCGATGGGGTCGAGCGTAGCGGTCGAGGCGCCAGTCTCACGGGCAATGGTTCGTGCGATGGCAGGGCTGACGAGCTCTTCGGTGAAGATCGTGGTGATCTTCTCCCGGCGCACGAGCTGGGTGATGCTCGCGAGCTGGGCCGGTGACGGCTCGTTCGTCGGGTCGAGCCCGGCGATGGGCACCTGTGTCAGACCGTAGTGAGCCGCCAAGTACTGGAAGGCGGCGTGGCTGGTGACGATGGTGCGTGTCCGGCACTTCTCGAGCCCGCTCGCGAAGGCGGAGTCGAGGTCGGCCAGCTGGGCCTCCAGCCGGCGGGCGTTGGCGGCGAACTCGGTGGCGTGGGCGGGATCGATCTTCGCCAGCTTGGCCGCGACGGCCTTCGTCACGATCGCCATGTTCTCTGGGTCGAGCCAGACGTGTGGGTCGTCTTGCTTGCCTCCGCCGCCGCCAGCGTCGTCGTGCCCGCCGTCCTCGGCACCGGCCTGCAGCGGCTTGAGCTTCACGATCGCGGAGACATCGACCGTGTCGGCCGCCGATCGACCGGACTGGTCCACGGCATCGTCCACGGCGGACTGGAAGTGCTTCTCGTAGACCACGAGGTCGCCGTCCTGCACGGCCCCGACCTGTTTCGGCCTGAGCTCGAGATCGTGCGGCTCGACGCCCGGTGACGTGAGGTTGGTGACGTCGACGAAGGAGCCTCCGACCTGCTCGACGACGTAGGCAAACGGGTAGAACGACGCGATGACCGAGGTTTTTCCATCATCCTTTGCCGAGCTCCCGCAGGCGGCGGCGAGAAAGGCGAGCAGAAGCGAGACCGGGAGGACGCCAAGCAAGGCGGGGGACTTCTTCATGACAATGATTCTCAACTAAATGAAAATCGTTGTCAAATATCGTCGAGGCGTCGGGACGTGACGTAGGTCACGGTACGATGAGCGCGCACGACCCACCCATCACTCGGATCGTCCGGCACGTACCTGCCGGTGAAGGGAATGTTTGACATGTCATCAGTCACTTTCGACGAGGCCACCCGGGTCTTCCCCGGGCAGGACACACCAGCGGTCGACAAGCTCGACCTCCATGTCGAGGACGGCGAGTTCCTCGTCCTGGTCGGTCCATCTGGCTGCGGCAAATCAACCTCGCTGCGGATGCTCGCCGGGCTCGAGGAGGTCGACGGCGGCCGCCTCCTGATTGGCGACGAGGACGTCACCCACCTGCCGCCCAAGTCGCGCGACATCGCGATGGTCTTCCAGAACTACGCGCTCTACCCACACATGACCGTCGCCGAGAACATGGGTTTCGCCCTCAAGATCGCGGGCTCCGACAAGAGCGAGATCAGGGCCCGGGTCGCCGAGGCCGCCAAGATGCTCGACATCGTCGAGTACCTCGAGCGCAAGCCCAAGGCGCTCTCGGGTGGTCAGCGTCAGCGGGTCGCGATGGGGCGGGCCATCGTGCGCTCCCCGCGGGTCTTCCTGATGGACGAGCCGCTCTCCAACCTCGATGCCAAGCTGCGTGTGCAGACGCGCACCCAGATCGCGCAGCTCCAGCGCAGGCTGGGCACCACCACGGTCTACGTGACGCACGACCAGGTCGAGGCGATGACGATGGGCGATCGTGTCGCGGTTCTCAAGGACGGCGTGCTGCAGCAGTGCGCCGCCCCGCGCACGATGTACGACCATCCGGCCAACCTTTTCGTCGCTGGGTTCATGGGATCGCCGTCGATGAACCTGATGGAGCTGCCGGTGACCGACGGTGGCGTCCACTTCGGTGACACGGTCGTCCCGGTGGCTCGGGAGACCCTCGCGGCGGCCGACGCGAAGACCGTCATTGTCGGCATCCGTCCGGAGAACCTCCAGATCGCCGACGTCGGCATTCGGCTCGCCGTCGATGTGGTGGAGGAGCTGGGCGCGGACGCCTACGTCTACGGGCGGGTCGACGTCGGCGGCGCCGGTGACGGTGCTGGCGCGACGACACACGGAGAAACCATCGTCGCCAGGGTCGACTGGCGTCAGCCCCCCTCAAAGGGAGAAGTGATCAACCTCGCCCTGGTCGACATGTCGGGCATCCATGTCTTTGCGAAGGACTCGGGCGAGAGACTGAGCTGACGCACGCGCGAGACGCCGCGTGAAGATGACCGGCGCTCTCGACGGGACACCGTCGTCGATCGCGTGGCCGCAGGTTCTCAGCCGAGAATCGGGCCCACGACCCCACCCGCGCCCGTGGGAAGCCTGAACATGCCCGGCCGATAGAGTGGACCCGATCCTCGGGCGCATGCTGTCGCACCTGCCCCACGCCGGGTGCCGCCACCTGATGCCGCCCGACAACCAGCCTGAACGGACCCTCACCATGGCATCGACCGTCGACAACGTCATCAGCCTCAGCAAGCGACGCGGCTTCGTCTACCAGTGCGGCGAGATCTATGGAGGCACCAAGTCGGCGTGGGACTACGGTCCGCTCGGTGTCGAGCTCAAGGACAACATCAAGCGTCAGTGGTGGCGGTCGATGGTGCAGGGCCGCGACGACGTCGTCGGGCTCGACTCCTCGGTCATCCTGCCGACCGCGGTCTGGAACGCGTCCGGCCACCTGTCCGCCTTCGTCGACCCGCTCGTCGAGTCCCGCCACTGTCACAAGCGCTACCGCCAGGACCACCTGCAGGAGGCCTTCGCGGAGAAGAAGAACATCGACGATCCTGACAGCGTCGACATGACTCTGATCGCCTGCGCCAACTGCGGCACCCGCGGCGAGTGGACCGAGCCGCGGATGTTCAACGGCCTTCTGAAGACGTTCCTCGGTCCGGTCGAGTCCGAAGAGGGGCTGCACTACCTGCGTCCCGAGACGGCGCAAGGCATCTTCATCAACTTCACGCAGGTCATGGGCACGTCGCGCAAGAAGCCGCCGTTCGGCATCGGGCAGATCGGCAAGAGCTTCCGCAACGAGATCACGCCGGGCAACTTCATCTTCCGCACTCGCGAGTTCGAGCAGATGGAGATGGAGTTCTTCGTCGAGCCGGGCACCGACGAGGAGTGGCACGAGACCTGGATCAAGACCCGCATGGACTGGTACACGGGCCTGGGTATCGACCCCGACAACCTGCGGCTCTACGAGCACGCCGCCGAGAAGCTCTCGCACTACTCCAAGCGCACCGTCGACATCGAGTACCGGTTCGAGTTCGCCGGATCGGAGTGGGGTGAGCTCGAAGGCATCGCCAACCGCACCGACTTCGACCTCAAGACCCACAGCGAGCACTCCGGCAAGGACCTCGAGTACTTCGACCAGGCATCTGGCGAACGGTGGACGCCTTACGTCATCGAGCCGGCGGCGGGCGTCAACCGCTCGATGATGGCGTTCCTGATCGACGCCTACGTCGAGGAGGACGTGCCCAACTCCAAGGGCGGCACCGACAAGCGCACGGTGCTTCGGCTCGACAAGCGGCTTGCCCCCGTCAAGGCGGCCGTCCTGCCGCTGTCGCGCAACGAGGACCTCTCGCCCAAGGCGCGGGCGCTCGCGGCCGAGCTTCGCGGGTTCTGGAACGTCGACTTCGACGACGCGCAAGCCATTGGCAAGCGCTACCGCCGGCACGACGAGATCGGCACGCCCTACTGCATCACCGTCGACTTCGAGACGCTCGACGACCAGGCCGTGACGATTCGCGATCGTGATTCCATGGCGCAGGAGCGCATCGCCCTCGACCAGGTGGCGCCGTGGCTCGCGGCGCGCCTTCCCGGCTGCTGATCCTGCCGTGGTTCACCATCGACTGATGAGGTCAACTCCTGCAGCCGCGCCGCGCCGCGCCGTCGCCATCGCCATCGCCGTGGTACTGGCCCTCGTCGTCCTCGGCGGGTGCTCATCGTCGAAGGACGACAAGAAGAGCGACGCCGTTGCGGTGCCCAAGGGCTTCAACCTCCCCGCGGGGGTGACGCTGACCAAGGGCGGCACCAAGCTCACCGAGGACAAGCCCGCCAGCGTCGTCTACCAGGTCGGCACCAAGGCGGCGAGCGCCATCACCGTCACGGTGAAGGCCGTGCGCAAGGGAACCATCAAGGACTTCCGATTCTTCTCCCTCGACGCGGCCACCAAGTCCTCCACACCGTTCTACGTCGATCTGGCGGTCAAGAACGAAGGACCGGCCGGGCTCGGGGGAGCCGCCCTGCCGATGTTCGCGCACGACTCGACCGACACAATCTTCCCGCCCAACGAGCTGGTGGGGACGTTCAAGCCCTGCCGGAACCCCACCGTGCCGGCGAGCTTCCTGCCCGGAGCGACCGCCCAGCTCTGCCTGGTGTTCCTCGTGCCGAAGGGCAAGGCGTTGCAGTCGGTCGACCTGCAGACCGGGTCGGCCAAGACCGCCATCAGCTGGAGCCCGTAGCGCCTCGACACACCACATCAGGGGCGGCTTCTGCCCTGGCCAGGCCATTCCTCTCGGCCGGGGTGGGACAATGGATCGATGTCCACGACCGCCGCCGCTGTGTTGCCGCACACCCTGAGACTCGGCGACCTCGAAGTTGCCACCCCAGTCGTGCTCGCGCCGATGGCGGGAGTCACCAACGCTGCCTTCCGCGAGCTGTGCGCCGAGCAGGGAGCTGGGCTGTACGTGTGCGAGATGATCACGTCGCGCGGCATCGTCGAGGGCGACCGGACGAGCCTGTCGATGTTGACCTTTGCGGCCAGCGAGACCGTGAGGTCGGTGCAGCTCTACGGCATCGACCCCCGCTACGTCGGTCGGGCGGTCGAGATCCTCTGTGCCGATCACGGTGTCGACCACGTCGACCTGAACTTCGGCTGCCCGGTGCCCAAGGTGACCCGTAAGGGCGGGGGAGCGGCGTTGCCGTGGAAGCGCAGCCTGCTCGGCGAGATCCTCACCTCCGCCGTCGGTGCGGCGGCCCCCTACGGCGTGCCCGTCACGATGAAGACCCGCAAGGGAATCGACGACGACCACCTCACCTACCTCGACGCCGGCCACATCGCGCAGGACACCGGCTGCGCCGCGATCGCGCTGCACGGACGCACCGCAGTGCAGCACTACTCGGGCCGCGCCGACTGGCAGGCGATCGCCGAGCTCAAGGCTGCCGTCGACATCCCTGTGCTCGGCAATGGCGACATCTGGGAGGCCGCTGACGCGATCCGCATGGTCGAGCAGACCGGTTGCGACGGCGTGGTCGTCGGCCGTGGTTGCCTGGGCCGGCCGTGGCTGTTCCGCGACCTCTCGGCGGCGTTCGACGGCAACGTCGTTCAAGAGCTGCCCTCGCTCGGAGAGGTGTCTGCCGTCATGCGGCGCCACGCCGAGCTGCTTGGCGACCTGATGGGCGAGGAGCGCGGGTGCATCGAGTTCCGCAAGCACATCGCCTGGTACCTGAAGGGCTTCGCCGCAGGCAAGGATGTGCGCAGCCAGCTCGGCATGGTGTCGTCGTTCGCCGCCCTCGACGCCCTGCTCGGCCGGCTCGACCCGACCGAGCCCTACCCGGTGGCCGAGCTCGGCACGCCCCGCGGCCGGCAGGGGACACCCCGCAAGGTGTCCGTCCCTGACGGCTGGCTCGACAGCCGCGAGATGGCCGCCGCGCAGATGGACCCCGCGGCCGAAGACGCCACCAGCGGAGGCTGATTCGCGGTCAGGCTCGGCTGGCTCGGGCACGGATGAGCTGAGCCAGCATCGCGTCGCGGGCGTCGTGCTCGTCCAGATTGCGTCCGTCGGCGTTGGCTGGGCCCTTGGGGGTGTGCACCTCGATCGTCGCGATGCGGCGCCACCGCGCAAGGGGCCCCTGTCGCAGCTCGACAGACTGCGTCTTGTTGTGCGGCACGATGCTCGTCGACCTCTCGATCCAGCCCTCGCGAGCAACGAAGGTGTCGTCGTCGGCGCCGATCCATCGAGAGCGCCAGCCGATCGGCGCGAACACCCATGACCTCCGCGGGGCGGCCGTGCGTGCGACGGACTCCGCCATCGCTCCGGGAATGAGCTCGGCGATGATCGCGGCGGCGAGCGACGGGTCCGAGATCGGCAGCAGCGTCGAGGTCGACTCGGTGCCCTGGTCATCGCTCTGCGCTGCATATCCGGCTATGTCGACCTCCAGCCTCTGCCAGCCGAGCCGGCGCCAGACGAAGGGTTCCTTGATGGCGATGCCTTGGACGCGGCTGTACGGGATGGTCTGCGACGAGCGCGAGAGGAGCCCACGTTCGATGCGCAGGCCACGGTCTCCGCGGGAGAGGGTGAAGTTCCACTGCTGAATGACCCGCTTGCCGACGATCTGCACGACCCACGAGCCGAGCGGCACGATGCCACCGAGCAGCACCAGGACCTGGTCGAAGTAGACCGCGAGCACCACCAGCGTCACGAGCCCGGCCGCCGCGGCCAGGAAGTCGAGCGAGAGCAGCGTGCCGATCACGACCCGTTGTGGCGAGACGACCGTGATGATGCTGCGCTTCTCATCAGCGATCACGCCGGTCTGGGTGTCGCCGTGGGCCCGGGCGAGCAGCACGCGGCGCAGCGCACGCGCGTCGTCGAGCTCGAGGAAACGCAGCGACGTGCGGGAGTCCTTGCCGCCGGCCATCTCGATGCGGAGCTCGGCCAGACCGAAGAGGCGGGCGACGAACGGCTCGGCGATGTCGACGGACTGGATGCGCTCGTAAGGGATGCGGCGCGAGGCCTTGGTGATGATTCCGCTGTTGATGCGTAGCTCGTCGCCATCGATGACGTAGCGGGTGAACCGCCAGCTCAGGTAGCCGAACACCATGCCGACCACGAGCCCTCCCACCAGTGCGATGAGGAGGCTGACGATGGGGCTCATGGTGCCCCATCCGTCACCCGAGAACACCGAGCTGACCAGCCCGACCGAAGCGGCCGCGGCCCACAGAGCACCCTGCACGACACCTGTCATCGGGTGTGTCCGGAGCCCGACTGCCTCGGGCACGGCCTCAGACTCCGGCGCCATGGGCCTCGCCAAGCTCGGTGAGGCGGTTTCGCAGACGGGTCGCCTCGGCGGCCGGAAGGCCCGGGATGTCGGCCGCGGTCTCGGTGCTCGCCGTGTGCAGCGTGACGGTGGCGACGCCGTAGGCGCGAGCGAGCGGGCCGGCCTGGACGTCAACGAACTGCATGCGTCCGTAGGGGATGGCGACCAGGCGTTTGAACATGACGCCTGTCGTGACCAGGAGGTCGTCATCGTTCTCGGCGTAACCCCAGCTCCGCTGGTTGCGGCCCGCCCAGGACCAGCCCCACGCCGCAGCGACCAGGGCGAGTGCTGCCACCACCGCGCCGATCCAGCGGGCGTCGGGAAGCAGCGCAACCAGCAGCAGGCCGATGACGACCGCAACGGCCGCGGCCACGAGCATCAGGATGCGGCGGATCGTGGCCAGTCGGGGCGACACCCGCTGCCACTCGCCGACGGCCGGTTCGAAGAGGTCATCCACTCGTCCGACCCTACCGCCGGGAGCCCGTCAGACCGTGGTCTGGCGGGCTCCCGGCGGTGTGCGAGCGCGGTCGTGTCGGTGGGCCTATCCGGAGGGCGTCGGGCCAGATGTCCCTGTGCCGGTCGACGGCCCGGCCGCGGGGTCGGTGTCGGTGAGGAAGCCGGCTGCGGCGCTGTCATCGCCTTCCTTTTCGCGTCCAGGGGTGCGCAGGTTCCACTTCCGGATGACGAACCGGAAGAGGAAGTAGTAGACCACCCCGTAGATCAGCCCGATGACGAGCAGGAGGCCCGGCTTCGTCGCGATGTTCCAGTTGAGGACGAAGTCGAAGAGTCCGGCTGAGAAGCCGAATCCGTCCTTGATGCCCAAGGCGTTCACCAAGGCGATGGAGGTGCCCGTGAGCAGGGAGTGGATGACGTACAGGGGCCATGCCACGAACATGAAGGAGAACTCGAGCGGTTCGGTGACACCGGTCAGGAAGCTCGTCAGGGCGGCACCGATCATGATGCCGCCGACGGCCTTCTTGTAGGCGGGCTTGGCCTCCTGCCAGATGGCCAGTGCCGCGCCGGGAAGCGCGAACATCATGATCGGGAAGAAGCCGGTCATGAAGGCGCCAGCGGTGGGGTCGCCGTTCAGGAAGCGGGTGATGTCGCCGTTGTAGGTGGCGCCGCCGGTCGTGTAGGAGCCGAACAGGAACCACGGCCCGGAGTTGAGGATGTGGTGCAGCCCGAGCGGGATCAACAGGCGGTTGAGGGTGCCGTAGACGAATCCGCCGATGACGTCGTTGTTGGCGATCCAGTCCGACAGGTTGCCGATGCCGGAGCTGAAGGCGGGATAGACCAGCGTCATCAGCACCGCGATGATGATCGCGGCGAATGCCGTGACCATCGGTACGAAACGTCGACCACCGAAGAACGCGAGGTAGGGCGGCAGCTTGACGCGGTAGTAGCGCTGCCACAGGAAAGCAGCGGTCAGGCCGATGACAATTCCGCCGAGCACGCCGTAGCCCTTGGCGACGGCTCCCTCGTTGGCCTTGTCGATCGTCATGACCATCGGGACGACGACCTGGAAGACACCGTCGAACACGAGGTAGCCGACGATCGCGGCCAGGGCCGTCGAGCCGTCGGACTTCTTGGCCATGCCGATCGCCACACCGAGGGCGAAGATCAGGGGGAGGTTGTCGAAGATCGCCCCGCCCGCGGCGCCGAGCACTGCGGAGACCTTGTCCCAGCCGAGGCCGTCGGCACCCAGCAGGTCAGGTTGCCCGAGTCGCAGGAGCAGGGCCGCCACCGGCAGGGAGGCGATCGGCAGCATGAGGCTGCGGCCGAACTTCTGGAAAGAGGCGAGGCTCGGTAGAGCTCGTCGTCCAATGGTTGCTGCGGTCATGTTGATCGGTCCCTCGATAGTGGTGCGGTGGAGTGGGTCGAGCTGCGGTTCAGGCTCATGGTGATCTGGTAGCGGTCTCCCCGGTAGCGGCTGACGGCGCGCTCGGCGGGCCGCCCTGCGGTGCGCGAGATGCGGTCGAAGACGAGCACCGGCGACTCCGCCGCCACCTCGAGCAGCCGAGCGTGCTCGCCGGCAGGTTCCGTCCAGACGGTCTGGTCGGCATGGGCGATGACGACGCCGTAGCGGCTCTCAAAAATCGCGTAGAGCGACGTCGTGAGGTCTTCGGCGTCGAGGTCGGGAAACAGGTCGGCGGGGTACCAGCTGACCTCGTGCGCCATCGGCTCCGCATCGGCCAGGCGCAGCCGTTCGATGATCCACACGCCGTCGCCGACCCCGAGGTCGAGCGCATTCGCGATCGAGTCGTCGGCGTCGCCAAGTGAGCAGCCGATGAGCTCGGTGGAGGGACGGTGGCCGCGCCGGCGCATGTCCTGCGTGAACGACGCGAGGTGCAGGTTGCTCTCGACGCGCGGCCGGGTCACGACGGTGCCGCGACCCGGCACGGTCGTCAGGCGACCGTCGTTGACGAGGGCGCTGATGGCTGCACGGACGGTGGCGCGGCTGACGCCGTAGCGGATCGTGAGATCGCGCTCCGACGGGATCATGTCGCCCGGCTCGAGCTCCTCGGAGATCGTCGCCAGCAACACTTCACGAAGCCGCGCGTGCTTGGGGAGGGGGCCATTCGCCAACACTGGAAAATCCTCTCGACGGGGTGTCCATGCACTGGTACGATCCGGTACGTACCAGCGAGGATGTCCTGTCATCAAAGGGGATGTCAACCCCCTTCACCTGCAAGGATCGAGGCCGGCATGGGCGACATCGTCATCGGTGCGAGTCGTCTCATCGGGACACCGGACGACGAGTCCGGACCCGGCTGGGTGGTCGTCCGCGACGAGCGGATCGCCGCTGCCGGGCGTGGGGATCCTCCCCACCGGCCAGACGTTGTTCTCGACGACGGCATCGTGGTGCCCGGCCTTCTCGATGCGCAGATCAACGGGGCGTTCGCGGTCGACTTCGCCGAGGCAGGCCCCGACGACGTGCGCAGCATCGCGGTACGCATGCTCGCCACCGGAGTCACCTCGATGGTCCCCACCTTCATCACCGCACCGCTCGACGAGCTCGTCCGCCAGGTCGAGGCCTACGACGTCTCGAGGCGCGCGAGCAATGCCGCCGGCGGCGCCACCCGACTTCTGCCAGCCCATGTCGAGGGCCCGTTCCTGTCGGCTCGGCGGAGAGGCGCGCACCGTCAGGACCTGCTGGTCGACCCGACGCCAGAGCGGATCGCCACGCTGACGGCTCTCGCCGACTGCCTCTCGTACGTCACTTTGGCACCCGAGCGTGACGGCGCCATCGAGGCGATCCGCAGCCTCGTCGCCGCCGGCATCCGGGTCGCGATCGGCCACAGCGACGCCTCCGACCACCAGGTCATCGCCGCGGCAGACGCCGGCGCGACGCTGGTGACCCACCTCTACAACGCCCAGCGCCCGCTCCATCACCGGGCGCCAGGTGTCGTCGGCGCCGCCCTCACCGACCCTCGGCTGACCCTCGGACTCATCGTCGACGGGCACCATGTCGAGCCCACTGCCGTGCGGCTCGCCTTCTCCGCCGCGCGCGGCCGGGTCATGCTCGTGACCGACGCCGCGTCCGCCCTGGGCATGCCGCCCGGCTCCTACGAGCTGGGTGGTGAGCAGATCGTCGTCACCGCGGGGGCACCCCCACTTCGTGCCGACGGCACCATCGCGGGAGCCGACGAGCCGCTCGACGCCAACATCGGGCACGCCGTGGCTGACGGCATCGATGTTGTCGACGCGGTACGTGCGGCGACGCGCATCCCGGCTGACGCGCTCGGCCTCCGCGACGTCGGCCGGCTCGAGCCGGGCGCCCGCGCCGACCTGACGCTGCTGGGCACCGACGATCTACGAGCGCGGACCACCTGGCTCGGGGGGCGACAGGTCTGGGGGGCCGACAGCGGCACCGCTGACACGAGGATGGCCAACACATGAGCGAGCAGACCCGCATGGCGGCTGAGATCGCCGAGCAGCCGGTGGCCCTCCGGGCAACGCTCGAGGCACTGCTGCCCAGACGCGAGGAGATCGTCGCCGCGTTCGTCGGACGCCGGCACGTCGTCTTCTCGGCCCGCGGCTCCAGCGACAATGCCGGCATCTACGGGCGTTACCTGCTCGAGACCCACGCCCAGGTGCCGTCCGGCTTGTTGGCGCCGAGCGTCGCCACGCACTACCGAAGCCGGCTCGACCTGTCCGACACCCTGGTCGTGAGCGTCTCCCAGTCGGGGCGCACGGCCGAGATCGTCCAGGCGCAGGAGTGGGCGCGGGCGAGCGGCGCGGCGACCATCGCGGTCACGAACGACGCCGCTTCACCCCTGGCCGTCGCGGCAGACCTGGCGTTGACGACCGTCGCCGGCACCGAGCTGGCCGTGCCCGCCACCAAGAGCTACCTCACCCAGACCGCCGCGATGACCGTCATCGGACTGGCCCTCGCTCCTGACCCAGATCTGGAGAGCAGGCTCGCCGACGTCGCCGACGCTGTCGAGGCACAGCTCAGCAACGCCGGACGGCTCGACCCTGTCGTCGACCTGCTGGCCGGACCACAACAGCGCATCGTCACCGGTCGTGGGCTGCTCATGGGCACAGCCCTCGAGACCGCGCTCAAGCTCGAGGAGACCTGCGGCCGTCCGGTGCGGGGCTACTCCTACGCGGACCTGCGGCACGGTCCCATCTCGGTTGTGGGCGACGGCATCACGGCCGTGCTGGTCGCGGCCGCAGACGGACCGTTGCGCGCACCGATGATCGAGCTCGCCGACGACCTGCGCCGTCGCGGTGCGACGACGGTCGCCGTCGGTGGCAACGCCAGCTTCGCCGCGGCCTGCGACGTCAGCACCGGGACGATCACCACGACCGAACGGCTCGCGCCCCTCGTCGCCATCGTCCCGATGCAGATGGTCATCGAGAGGGTTGCGCGAAGGCTGGGCCTCGACCCCGACAAGCCCGCCGGGCTGTCCAAGGTGACCCGGACCGACGCCACCGTGGCGTCCGGCCCCCGATAGAGGAGAAGCCGCATGACGAAGGCCGAACAGATAGTGGCGGGCCTCGGTGGCCTTGCCAACATCGTCGAGATCGAACCCTGCATCACCCGGCTGCGCACCGAGGTCACCGACCCCGCGCTCGTCGACCAGGCCGCACTCAAGGCGGCGGGGGCCTACGGTGTCGTCGTCTCCGGCACCGCCGTGCAGGTCATCGTCGGTCCGGAGGCAGACACGCTGGCCAGTGACATCGAGGACCTGGAGTGAGCATCTCGGTGCTCGCCCCGGTCGACGGCACCGTCGTGTCGCTCGGTTCGGTGCCCGACCCGGTCTTCGCCGGCCAGATCGTGGGCGCGGGCGTCGCCATCGACCCCGATCGATCTGCCGCGACAGTGGTGGCGCCGGCCGACGGACGCCTGCTCAAGCTGCATCCACACGCGTTCGTGCTCCTGACGCCCGGCGGTGTGGGCCTGCTGGTGCACCTGGGCATCGACACCGTGCAGCTCGATGGTGAGGGTTTCGAGCTGCTCGTCGAGGAGGGTGTCGAGGTCGTCGCTGGTACGCCGGTGGTGCGCTGGGACCCAGCCGCGGTCGAGGCAGGCGGACGGTCGCCGGTCGTCCCGGTCGTCGTGATGGATTCGGCCCCTGACAGCGTCGTGGCGTCGGCAGCGGGCCGGGTCGTCGTCGGCGACCTGCTGTTCACGATCTGATCGCCGAGAAGGCCGCGGCGGGAAGTTGACCTGAGGACGCACGCGGTGCGAGACTGAGAGACGCAGATATGTGAATCTGCCCTTCCCTTTTCAGTCCTTTTCGCGGAGATTACCCATGGCCAAAGCACTCATCGGCTTCATCGGTGGCCCCACCACCCAGCAGCAGGCCGAAACCGCTTCCCTGCACCGTCGAATCACCGACCTCGAGAACGAGATCCTGCGTCTCAAGGTCGAGAACGACGGACTCCTCACCACCCTGCGCGAGCGCGTCGATCAGGTGCGGGCCGGCGACCTGCTCGAGCCTCTCGCACGCTGAGGTCCCTGCGCACTAAGGTGGCCCCAGTCGGCCGTCCGTCGTAGGAGTCACCCTTGTATCTCAAGAGCCTCACGCTGCGTGGGTTCAAGTCGTTTGCCTCCTCGACGACCCTGCAGCTAGAGACCGGCATCACGTGCGTCGTCGGCCCCAACGGTTCGGGCAAGTCCAACGTCGTCGATGCGCTCTCGTGGGTCATGGGCGAGCAGGGTGCGAAGTCGCTGCGCGGCGGCAAGATGGAGGATGTCATCTTCGCCGGCACCTCCGGCCGCCCGCCCCTCGGTCGCGCTGAGGTCGTCCTCACGATCGACAACTCCGACGGGGCGCTCCCGATCGAGTACACCGAGGTCACGATCTCGCGCACGATGTCCCGCAACGGCGGCTCCGAGTACGCCATCCACGGCAACACCTGCCGCCTCCTCGACGTCC
>NZ_JACMOM010000289.1 GCF_014378035.1 Aeromicrobium sp.
ATCTCGATTGCCCTGCAGGCGCTGCTCGACAACGGCGACGAGGTGCTCATCCCGGTGCCGGACTACCCGCTGTGGACGGCCGTCACCAACCTCGCCGGCGGCGTCCCCGTGCACTACGCCTGCGACGAGGACGGCGGCTGGGATCCTGACATCGCCGACCTCGAGTCCAAGATCACCGACCGCACCAAGGTCATCGTCGTCATCAACCCCAACAACCCGACCGGCGCCGTCTACGCCCGGGAGACGCTGACGGCGATCGCCGACCTGGCTCGCAAGCACGACCTGGTCCTGATGGCCGACGAGATCTACGACAAGATCCTGTACGACGACGCGGTGCACATCCCGCTGGCGAGCGTTGCCCCTGACGTGCTGACGTTGACGTTCAACGGGCTGTCCAAGGCCTACCGGGTCTGCGGGTACCGCGCCGGCTGGCTCGTCGTCACGGGACCGTTGGACCGCGCCCGTGACTACCTCGAGGGCATCACCCTCCTCGCCTCCATGCGGCTGTGTCCCAACGTGCCGGCGCAGAATGCCATCCAGGTCGCGCTCGGGGGTTTCCAGTCGATCAAGGAGCTGATCCTGCCGGGCGGTCGGCTGCTCGTGCAGCGCGACACCGCCGTGACCGAGCTGCGCAAGATCCCCGGCGTCAGCGTCGTGACGCCGCGCGGGGCGCTGTACGCGTTCCCGAAGCTCGACCCCGAGATCTACCCGATCAAGGACGACCAGCAGCTCGTGCTCGACCTGCTGCTGCAGGAGAAGATCCTCATCACACAGGGCACGGGGTTCAACTGGCCGCACACCGATCACCTGCGCATCGTCACGCTGCCGTGGGCGCGCGATCTCGCCGAGGCCATCCAGAGGCTCGGCAACTTCCTGAGCAGCTACCAGCAGGCCTGACGGCGTTCGGACGACTCGGGGCGGGGCAGGGCTCTCCGTCACGACGGTGACGGAAATGTCGGACGGGGTCAGCGACCGGTCTTCTTGCGCGCGGCGTACTCGGCAGCCTCGGCGACGCGGAAGGTCACGATCGCCGTGATGAGGTCGGTCGGCAGCGGCATGTCGAGCGGCAACCGGATCGCCGACTTGCTGGTCGGGTAGGGCTCCAGCTCGGTCGCGAATGCCGCGAACACCCCGGCAGTGGGGAAGAAGTTGAGCGAGGTGTGCTCGTCGTGTCCGGCGAACTGGACCACGACAACCCCCTCGTGCTTGTAGGCGGGGATGTTGTAGCTGATGGTCTCCTCGGCATCGGGTGCCGCCGCCCGGATGATCTGTCGCATCTCGGCGAGCCGCTCCTCGACGCCGTACAGGGCCGCATCGATGTAGTCATCGACGCTGGTGAACTTCTGAGGGTCGTCGGTCATCCGTCCAGTATGGCCTGAGCGATCTCGTCTCGATCAGGTCGTCCGGCGACACGTCACGGCGCCGGATCGGCTACCTCGTCCCGGCGGCGGGCACGATCGCGGCGCGGCGTCCATCACTGTCACCCCCCTCGACTAGGCTGGGGCTCTTCCCCCCAGATCGTGCCGAGGAGGCCATTTTTCGATGTCGAGCGACTCGTCATTCGTGCACCTGCACGTGCACACGGAGTACTCGATGCTCGATGGTGCGGCACTCCTCGACGGTCTCTTGGACCGGACGGCCGAGCTCGGAATGCCGGCGAACGCGATGACCGATCACGGCAACCTGCACGGGGCCTACGACTTCTACCGCAAGGCCAAGGCGCACGACGTCAAGCCGATCATCGGCATGGAGGCCTACCTCACGCCCAACATCCCACGCACGGAGAAGAAGGCCGTGCAGTGGAACAAGGGTGCCAAGGACGCAGACGTCGCGGGGCGCGGCGCCTACACGCACATGACGCTGCTGTCCGAGACGACCGAAGGCATGCACAACCTGTTCCGCATCGGCTCCTACGCGAGCCTCGAAGGGCAGTACCGCAAGCCGCGCGCCGACCGTGATCTGCTGCAGCGCTACGGCAAGGGGATCATCGCCACGACGGGCTGCCCGTCCGGCGAGATCCAGACGTGGCTGCGCATCGGCAACTACGAGAAGGCACGGGCGTCAGCCGCCGAGTTCCAGGACATCTTCGGCAAGGACAACTTCTTCCTCGAGCTCATGGACCACGGGCTGGCCATCGAGTCCCAGGTGCGTGACGGACTGCTGCGCCTCATGAAGGACCTCGACCTCCCGCCGATCGCGACCAACGACTCCCACTACACCGCACCCGAGGACGCCGAGGCGCACTCGGCACTGCTGTGCGTCCAGTCCGGCAGCACCATGACCGATCCCAACCGGTTCAAGTTCGACTCCAACGACTTCTACATCAAGTCGGCTAGAGAGATGCGCGACCTGTGGGAAGACCGCTTCGACCTCAAGGCGGCGTGTGACAACACGCTGCTGATCGCCGAGCGCTGCGACGTGGAGTTCACCGAGTCCAACGGTGGCTACATGGCTCGCTTCGACGTCCCCGAGGGAGAGACCGAGGACTCCTGGTTCACCAAGGAGGTCTGGAAGGGCATCGAGAGCCGTTATCCCGCCGGCATCACGCCCGAGGTGCGCGAACGCACCGACATGGAGCTTGACGTCGTCCGTACCAAGGGCTACTGCGGCTACTACCTCGTCGTTGCTGACTTCATCAACTGGGCCAAGGACAACGGCATCCGGGTCGGCCCGGGCCGCGGATCAGGCGCCGGCTCGATAGCGGCGTACGCCCTGCGCATCACCGATGTCTGCCCGTTGACCCACGGACTGATCTTCGAGCGGTTCCTCAACCCCGAGCGGCCGTCGATGCCCGACTTCGACATCGACTTCGACGAGCGTCGTCGCGCCGAGGTCATCCGTTACGTCAGCAACAAGTACGGCGAGGAGCGCGTCGCCATGATTGCGACGTTCGGCCGGCTCAAGTCCAAGGCCGCCATCAAGGACGCCGCGCGGGTCATGGACTACCCCTTCACGCACGGCGAGCGCATCACCAAGGCGCTGCCCGCCGACGTGATGGGCAAGGGCGTGACGCTCAAGGGTCTGTTCGACAAGAACGACAAGCGCTACGGCGACAGCGGCGACTTCCGCAAGCTGCACGACGAGGACGCCGACGTTCGCAAGATCTACCAGACGGCGCTCGGCCTCGAGGGCCAGATCCGCCAGTGGGGCGTTCACGCGGCCGGCGTCATCATGTCGAGCGATCCCCTCATCGACATCGTGCCGATCATGAAGCGCGAGCAAGATGGCGCCATCATCACGCAGTTCGACTACCCGATGTGCGAGGCGCTCGGGCTGGTCAAGATGGACTTCCTGGGCCTGCGCAACCTCACGGTGCTCGACGACACGCTCGAGAACATCAAGCGCAACCGCGACATCGACCTCGTGCTGGAAGACCTCACGTTCGACGATCCCGCGGCCTACGACCTGCTGGCCCGCGGCGACACGTTGGGCGTTTTCCAGCTCGATGGTGGTCCGATGCGTGCGTTGCTGCGCAGCATGAGGCCCGACAAGTTCGAGGACATCTCGGCACTGATAGCGCTCTACCGGCCGGGCCCCATGGGTGCCGACTCGCACAACAAGTACGCCCGGCGAAAGACGGGCCGCGAGCCGATCGACGCAATCCATCCCGAGCTCGAGGAGCCGCTGGCGACGGTGCTCGGCGAGACCTACGGCCTGATCGTCTATCAGGAGCAGGTCATGGAGATCGCGCAGGTGCTGGCGGGGTTCTCGCTCGGACAGGCCGACAACCTGCGGCGCGCGATGGGCAAGAAGAAGAAGTCCGAGCTCGACAAGCAGTACTCGGGTTTCCAAGGCGGCATGCTCGAGCGGGGTTACTCCCAACAGGCGATCACGACGCTGTGGGACATCCTCCTGCCGTTCTCGGACTACGCCTTCAACAAGGCGCACTCGGCGGCCTACGGCGTCATCTCCTACTGGACGGCCTACCTCAAGGCCAATTTCCCGGCCGAGTACATGGCCGCCCTGCTCACCAGCACCCGCGGCGACAAGGACAAGTCGGCGATCTACCTCAACGAGTGCCGGCGCATGGGCATCAAGGTGCTGCCCCCCGACGTCAACGAGTCGGTGTCCAACTTCGCCTCGGTCGGTGCTGACATCCGCTTCGGGCTGGGCGCGATCCGCAACATCGGCGAGAACGTCGTGGCGGGCATCGTCGAGGGCCGCACCCCGGGCGCGGCCGGCGGGAGCACCTACGCCGACTTCACCGACTTCCTCGACAAGGTCCCGACGTTGGTGTGCAACAAGCGTGTGCTCGACTCGCTGATCAAGGCAGGCGCATTCGACTCCCTCGGCCACCGTCGCCGCGCGCTGACGACCATCGCCGAGGACGCCGTCGACCAGTACATCGACCTCAAGCGACAGGCCGCGATCGGTCAGGACTCACTCTTCGGCGGCATGGACGACTCGTTCACCGGAGTCACGGTGGCGGTGCCGATGATGCCGGAGTGGGAGAAGACCCAGCTGCTCGCGTTCGAGCGCGACATGCTCGGCCTCTACGTCTCCGACCACCCGCTGCAGGGCCTCGAGCACGTCCTGCGTGCCAGCAGCGACTGCACCGTCGGCGAGCTGCTCACCGACGCCGAGCGGCCCGACGGCAGCACCGTGCGCATATGCGGGCTCATCACCGGGGTGCAGCGTCGCATGAGCAAGAAGGGTGACAGCTGGGCCTCGGTCACGATCGAGGACCTCGAGGGCGGCATCGAGGTCATGGTGTTCCCCGGCGCCTACCAGCTCGCCGTGCCGGTGCTGATGCCTGACACCGTGGTCGTGGTCAAGGGCCGCGTCCGCCGCAAGGACGATGGCATCGAGCTCAATGCGGTCGAGGTCACGATCCCCGCCATGGGCAGTGGCCGGCCCGAGACGCCGTTGGTCGTGAGCCTGCCCGTCGCACGCTGCACGAGCGACACGATTGGCACCTTCAAGCAGGTGCTGTCGGCGCACCCGGGCGTCTCCGAGGTGCACCTGCGTCTCATCGGCAAGGGCCCCATCAAGGTCATGCGGCTCGACGACAGCCTGCGGGTGTCGCAGTCGTCATCGCTGATCGCCGACCTCAAAGAGCTGCTGGGTCCGCATTGTCTGTCATGAGCTCGTTCTCCGTCCTGAGAAGGTCTGCGTCGGCCACCGCCGTCATGATCGCGCTCGGTGTGGCATCCGGGTTCGTGTGGCTCCTGCTGGCCAACCCTGCTGAGTGGGAGGTCAGGTCAACCGGCATCGTGCTCACCGAGGCTGCTGCCAAGGGTCAGTTCTCTGTGATCGTGACGTTCGTGCTGGTCGGCGCTGGGGTGTCGCTGGCCTGGGGCTCGGTCTCCGGCTGGCTGCTTCGCGACCTCGGCTGGCTCATCACGCCGCTGGTCGTTGTTGTGACACTTGCCGCGGCGGTGATCGCCTGGCGGGTCGGTGTCGGCCTCGGTCCGCCTGAGCCCGCCTCGGTCACGGGCCCCTCGATCGGTGACAAGCTACCCGCCACGCTGGCGGTCGACGGCATCACGCCGTTCTTGGTGTGGCCCATCTTCGGACTGCTGGGCGTGCTCTTGGCCAGCTGGCTGGGCCGCAAGGACGACGCCGGCGACGTGGACAAATTCGTCGCGAGCTAGCGAGCGAGCCGAGCGACGACAGCCCCGGTCAGCTGCACGAGGTCGTCGGGGTTCAGCTCGGCCTCGAGGCCACGACGCCCTCCCGACACGAAGATCGTCGGCCATCCGGCAGACGACTTGTCGATCGCGGTGCGGTGCTGCTTCTTCTGCCCCAGTGGCGAGATGCCGCCGATGACGTACCCGGTGGCCCGCTGGGCCTGGGCCGCGTCCGCCATCGATGCACGCTTGCCGCCGAGCGCGTCAGCGAGGGCCTTGAGGTCGAGCGACCCCAGGACCGGCACGACGCCGACGCACAGCTCGCCGTCGACCTCGGCCATCAGGGTCTTGAACACCCGTGCCGGCTCGACGCCGAGGGCATGGGCAGCTTCCATGCCGAACGACTCGGCACGCGGGTCGTGGACGTATGAGTGCGGGGTGAAGTGGATGTTCGCGCGGAGGAGCGCGGCAAAGGCCGGCGTCGCATCGTTCGGCTTCTGGTTGGCGGCCACGTCATCACCGTAGTCCGTCCGTAGACTTGTCGATGTGATGCGACGCCTCGACCTACGAAATCTTGCCCCGTCCGCCGCCGACCGTGGCCTGACCTATGCCGCCGCCGTGCCACGTGCCGAGGTCGATGTCGAGAAGGCGCTCGACACCGTCCGACCCATCTGCGAGGACGTCAAGGCGCGAGGTGTCGATGCGGTGCTCGAGGCGGGGGAGCGGTTCGACGGCGTACGCCCGGCGAGCCTGCGCGTGTCTGCCGGCGCGCTCGCGGACGCGCTCGGTGCGTTGGCCCCCGACATCCGAGCTGGCCTCGAGGAGTCGATCCGTCGCCTCCGCCTCACCTGTGTGGCCGAGCTCGAGCAGAGTGTCACCACCGTGGTCGCGGCGGGCGCCGTCGTCGAGCGGCGCATCGTCCCGATGCAGCGTGTGGGCCTGTATGTTCCCGGCGGCCTGGCGCCCCTGGTCAGCACCGTCATCATGAACGCTGTTCCCGCCCAGGTCGCAGGCGTGCCGGGCATCGCCCTGACGAGCCCGCCCCAGGCCGAGTTCGGCGGGCTCCCGCACCCCACGATCCTTGCCGCGTGCGCGCTGCTGGGCATCGACGAGGTCTATGCCGCTGGTGGCGCGCAGGCCATTGCGATGCTCGCGTACGGCGCCTCATCGACCGAGGGCGTGGTCTGCCGACCGGTCAACCTCATCACGGGCCCGGGCAACATCTACGTCGCGGCGGCCAAGCGCCACCTGCAGGGCACCGTGGCCATCGACTCCGAGGCCGGTCCCACCGAGATCGCGATCATCGCCGACAGCACGGCGGACGCCGCGTTCGTGGCCGCCGACCTGATCAGCCAGGCCGAGCACGACCCGATCGCCGCTGCGGTGCTGATCACCGACAGTGAGACGCTCGCCGAGGCGGTCGACGCCGAGCTCGACGTGCAGCTCGGCTCGACCAAGCACGTCGACCGCATCCGCACCGCTCTCTCGGGCTCACAGTCCGCCACGGTGCTCGTGCGCGACATCGAGCAGGCCATCGACGTGGCGAACGGCTACGGCGCCGAGCACCTCGAGGTCCAGACCGCCGACTCGGCAGGTGTCGCGGCACGCATCGTCAATGCCGGCGCCATCTTCGTCGGCCCCCACACACCGGTGTCGTTGGGCGACTACGCCGCCGGCTCCAACCACGTCCTCCCGACGGCCGGCTGTGCCTGCCACTCCTCGGGCCTGTCGGTGCGGGCGTTCTGCAGGAACATGCACGTCGTGACGTACGACGAGGCCGCCCTGCGGGAGGTCGGCGACCACGTCGTGACCCTCGCCGAGGCCGAGAACTTGCCGTCACACGGCACAGCGGTCTCGATCCGGACCCAGAGGTGAGCGCGCCCGACTGGGTGCCGATTCGCGACGAGCTCAGGCACGAGGAGCCCTACGGCGCGCCCCAGCTCGACGTCCCGGTGCAGCTCAACGTCAACGAGAACCCCTACGGCCCGAGCGCTGACGCGGCGGCCGACATCGCCGAGGCCGTGCGCGCCGCCGCGCTGACCCTCAACCGTTATCCCGACCGGGAGGCCACCGAGCTGCGCGTCGCGCTGGCCGGCTACCTCGGCTTCGGGCTGACGGCCGATGGGGTGTGGGCCGCGAACGGCTCCAACGAGATCATGCAGCAGGTGCTGCAGGCATTTGGCGGCCCGGGCCGGACGGCGCTGTCGTTCGCGCCGACCTACTCGATGTATCCCGAGTACGCCCGCAACACCCACACCCGCTGGGTCGCCGGACAGCGTCGAAAGAACTTCGGCATCGAGGTCGGCGAGGCGCTCGCACTGATCAGGGCCGAGCAGCCCGACGTCGTGATCCTGACCTCGCCCAACAACCCCACCGGCACGGCTCTCGGCCTCGACGTCGTTCGGGCGGTCCTGGAGGCGTCGCCGGGCATCGTCGTCGTCGACGAGGCCTACGCGGAGTTTCGCCGTAGCGGAACGCCGACTGCGCTCGAGCTGCTGGCGGAGTTCCCACGGCTGCTCGTCACCCGGACGATGAGCAAGGCGTTCGCTTTCGCGGGTGGACGCCTCGGCTACGTCGCCGCTGACCCCGCGATCATCGACGCCCTGCGCATCGTGCGTCTGCCTTACCACTTGTCGTCGGTCAGCCAGGCCGCCGCGACGGCCGCGCTCCGTCACGCCGACGAGCTGCTCGCCAATGTCGATCAGCTGCGCCGCACTCGCGACGACACGGCCAGGTGGCTGGTCGACCGCGGCTTCGACGTGGCGGAGTCCGATGCCAACTTCATCCTGTTCGGCAGCTTCCCCGACCGGCACGCCGTCTGGCAGGGTCTGCTCGAACGCGGTGTGCTGATACGGGAGACTGGTCCCGACGGATGGCTGCGGGTGTCGATCGGCACGCCTGCGGAGATGCAGGCATTCCACACGGCACTGACCGCAATCACGAACCACGAAGGGGCGACGGATCAATGACACGCACAGCGCGGATCGAACGCAAGACGTCCGAGTCGCACGTCGTCGTCGAGATCGACCTCGACGGCACCGGGGCCAACGACATCTCCACCGGGGTCGGCTTCTACGACCACATGCTGACGGCCTTCTCCCGCCACTCGCTGATCGACCTGACGGTGAGGGCTGAGGGCGACCTGCACATCGACGCCCACCACACCGTCGAGGACACCGCGATCTGCCTCGGCGAGGCGATCCGCGAGGCACTCGGCGACAAGATCGGCATCCGTCGCTACGGCGATGCTCTCGTGCCCCTCGACGAAGCCATTGCCCAAGCGGGCGTCGACGTCTCGGGGCGTCCCTACTTCGTGCACTCCGGTGAGCCCGATCGGCAGATCACCGCCATCATCGGCGGGCAGTACACCGGGGCGCTCACCGCGCACGTGTTCGAGTCCATCGCGCACCACGCCGGCATCACGCTGCACGTTCGCCTTCTCGACGGCCGCGACCCGCACCACATCGCCGAGGCGCAGTTCAAGGCTGTCGCCCGCGCTCTACGCGACGCCGTCGCGATCGACCCTCGCGAGACGGGTGTCCCCAGCACCAAGGGAGCCCTGTGACGCGTCCCCCCCGTGTTGCGGTGCTCGACTACGGCTCGGGCAACCTCCGGTCGGCGGTGCGTGCCGTCGAGCGCGCCGGAGCCCAGGCCGAGCTCACCAGCGATGCCGGAGTGGCCCTCGAGGCGGAGGGGCTCCTGGTCCCGGGAGTCGGGGCGTTCGAGGCTTGCATGAAGGGTCTGCTCGGCATTGGCGGCATGCGCATCATCGAGAAGCGGCTGATCGCTGGCCGGCCGGTGCTCGGTATCTGCGTCGGCATGCAGATCCTGTTCGGAGAGGGCATCGAGCACGGCGTGCGCACCGAGGGGTGCGCCGAGCTGCCCGGTGTCGTCGAGCGGCTGCACGCGCCGATCGTGCCGCACATGGGATGGAACACCGTCGAGGCCGGTGCTGGTTCACGCATGTTCGCCGGCATCGAGGACCAGCGCTTCTACTTCGTGCACTCCTACGGGGTGCGCGAGTGGGTCCTGAGCCAACCACCCGCGTTCCCCGACCCCGCCGTCACCTGGACGGAGTACGCGGGCGACAGGTTTGTGTCGGCGGTCGAGCACGGGCCGCTCTGGGCAACGCAGTTCCACCCCGAGAAGTCTGGCGACGCAGGGTCGGCCCTGCTGCAGAACTGGCTCGCGACGCTCTAGCCGTCGAGCGCGACGGTGTTGGCGGCGGCCCGCCGTCAGACCCGGAGAACCACGGCCAGCGTCTCGTTGGCAGCTCGACCATCATCGAGTCGAAGGTTGGCATCGTCGACAGATACGATCTCCTGCGTGACCCTCGAACTCCTCCCCGCCGTCGACGTCGCCGATGGGCAGGCCGTCCGGCTCGTCCAGGGCGAGCTCGGCAGCGAGACGTCCTACGGTTCCCCCCTCGATGCAGCGCTGCAGTGGCAGACCGACGGCGCCGAGTGGATCCACCTCGTCGACCTCGACGCGGCCTTCGGCAAGGGCTCCAACCGTGAGCTCCTCGCCGAGGTCGTGGGCCGCCTCGACGTCAAGGTCGAGCTGTCCGGTGGCATCCGCGACGACGCCTCGCTCGCGGCCGCGCTCGCCACGGGCTGCACCCGCGTCAACCTCGGCACCGCCGCGCTGGAAAACCCGGCCTGGTGCGCCAAGGTCGTGGGGGAGCACGGCGACCAGATAGCGGTGGGCCTTGACGTCCGCGGGACCACGTTGGCGGCTCGCGGCTGGACGCAGGAGGGCGGCGACCTCTTCGAGGTGCTGGCCCGTCTGGAGCGCGACGGCTGCGAGCGCTACGTCGTCACCGACGTCACCAAGGACGGCACCCTCACCGGGCCGAACCTCGAGCTGCTGCGGCGGGTCTGCGACGTCACCGCCAGGCCGGTCGTGGCATCCGGCGGAGTGTCGAGCCTGCAGGACCTCCGCGACATTGCCACTCTCACGAGCATCGGCGTCGAGGGGGCCATCGTGGGCAAGGCCCTGTATGCCGGCGCCTTCACGCTCCCGGAGGCACTCATTGCCGTGGCCGAGTCCGAGTCCCGGGCCTGACGACGGCAAACGGCGACGTCAGGTCGCTCAAATCCCAGAGGGGGAGAGCCACAAGGGTGAGCTGTCGAGTGGGACACAGAGGGTGACGTCATGGCGGGAAGGTGCCGTGACGGCGGATAGGCTCTGCGGGTGAGCCTTGCTGTCCGTGTCATCCCCTGCCTCGATGTCGACGACGGCCGGGTCGTGAAGGGCATCAACTTCGCCAACCTCATCGATGCGGGCGATCCCGTCGAGATGGCCAAGGTGTACGACGCCGAGGGAGCCGACGAGCTCACCTTCCTCGACATCACGGCGTCCTCGGACAGCCGCAGCACCACGTTCGACGTCGTTGGTCGCACCGCCGACCAGGTGTTCATCCCCCTGACCGTCGGCGGCGGTGTCCGTACGCCGGAGGACGTCGACCGGCTCCTGCGTGCTGGCGCCGACAAGGTCGGCATCAATACCGCAGCGATTGGCCGCCCCGAGGTGATCGGGGAGATCGCCCACCGTTTCGGCAACCAGGTCCTGGTCCTGAGCGTCGACGCGCGCCGCAGCAGCGCGCAGCCCTGCGGGTTCGAGGTCACGACCCATGGAGGGCGGACGTCGGCCGGGCTGGACGCCGTCGAGTGGGCCCGCACGGCCACCGAGATGGGCGCGGGGGAGATCCTCCTCAACTCGATGGACGCCGACGGCACAAGAGATGGCTTCG
>NZ_JACMOM010000290.1 GCF_014378035.1 Aeromicrobium sp.
ACCAACGAGCGTGTCGGTGAAATGGTCGGTCATCACGTCCTTCTCCACCTCGATTTCGGTGGAGGAGATGATGAAGGAGCTCAGATACTCAGCGGGAATGGCGCGTCCGCCGTGCGGTGCGTGCAAGATCACCGGTGTCCCCACTGAATTGTCGATCACCTGAAACAAAGCGTTGTCGTTGTCGTTTGTCATCGTGAGCCTCCAGACTGTGACGCGCCCGGTCGGCATCGGCTCATTTTCCCAGGGGCCACCGACAGTCGGGGCTCACGGTCATCACTCGTGCCGAACAGCCTCGTATATTCGCTTCGCGCAGGGCTCCATCGTGAAGAGCCGCACGAAGTCGCGGTTCCTCGCGACGCGCACAATGTCGTCACAGAACTCGTTGGGTAGGGCTTAGGCACAGCAACATCCTTCCAGGCCGCCTTTACAGGCAAGCCAGATCAGAATCTTCACACTGTTTCGGGTAACCAAACCATGAGGCAGGTCAAACTGTCACCTAACCGTGCAGCAGACCCGCCCCTGGCACGATCGCCAGACGACGGGGGCAATAGGTCTCGCCTTGGCGGAACGAGCTGGCTGACAGCACGCCGCCTGCAAGGATGGGCCTTGACCACCCCACTACCGAGCATGACGAAGGAACCGGCCTCCACATGACACTTACGCTCGGCCCGATCCTGCTCAGCGCGGGCATCGACCCCAACGACACTCAGGTGATTCGTCACGCCTATGTGCGCGAACACGAGGACACCGGACTACAGGGTATCCATGCCGACTCCACCGGTCAGGAGATCTTGCGCTATACCAGCGAGCAGTCCGCGAAGCAGCGGATTTTCCCTGTCGTCCCGCCGCCAATCTGGGTTGTCTTCGTCCGTGAGGGCGGCGACCGCGCCCGTCTCTGGTCGGTAGTGGAGAACCGTGGCGAGGTCGCGAACGACGGCACGGTCCGCACCTTCGACCACGCCGACTCGGAGCGCCTTGCCGACCTTCGGAACCGGCTCGTGATCGGGTGGAAGTCGCCTCGAACTTGGCGTCTCAATGGCCCGACTGCCGCCGATTATCCGGTGATGGAAATCGCGGATGCCGAGCCGGTGCCGTTCCCCGGCTTCGACCGGCTAGTGCTGGACTACACGCGTCTCCAGGCTGTGATGCGCGAGCATCGCTATGCCTCGTGGCGAACCGCGCTCTCCTCGGTGGTCGGCGTCTACTTGATTACCGACACTCGCGACGGGCGCCAGTACGTCGGTAAGGCCGACGGCTTAGAGAACATCCGTCAGCGCTGGAACACGTACGCCGTCAACGGCCACGGCGGCAATGTCGAGCTGAAGACCATCCACCCGAACAGCCTCCGCTATTCCCTGCTGCGAGTATTCGATCCTGCGACACCGACTTCCGCAATAAACCAGGCGGAAAGCCACTTCAAAGTTGCTCTGGACACGGTCAGGCATGGGCTCAACCGGAACTGAACGTGTGCTCGCGCTATCGCCAGGGGGTGGCGCTTCCGTCCCGTTCGCCCTCGACTTCGCCCTCGGTAGCCCGAAGCGAACTTGGAAGTGATCCGTGAGGCGGTCGCGGCACTCTATGCGCGACCAAGACAGGTCCTCGTCGTAGCTGAACCTCCCAGACGCTAGGTAGGTCAACTCAGTCGAGACGTGGTGAGGTGATGCCTCGCCCCAGACCGTGAGCGGCGATGTCGTGGCCAGTCACAGCTCTCGCGGCTGTTTCAAGGATCGTGGCGGCCGCGACACGGCAAACCTGGGGCACCCCGATCTCTCTCAGGAAGCGGCCACAGGCGTGGCGTCGGTCGGCGTCAC
>NZ_JACMOM010000291.1 GCF_014378035.1 Aeromicrobium sp.
AGCCCATCACGTCGTACGCACCGCCGTAGGCCTTGCGGGTGATCACGGTGACGAGCGGGACGGTGGCCTCGGCGTAGGCGTAGATCAGCTTCGCGCCGCGGCGGATGATGCCGTTCCACTCCTGGTCGGTGCCCGGCAGGAAGCCCGGCACGTCGACGAAGGTGAGCACCGGGATGTTGAAGGCGTCGCAGGTGCGCACGAAGCGCGCGGCCTTCTCGGCGGCGTCGATGTCGAGGCAGCCGGCGAACTGCATCGGCTGGTTGGCCACGACGCCGACCGGACGCCCCTCGACCCGGCCGTAGCCGATGATCACGTTGGGGGCGAAGAGCTCCATGACCTCGACGAACTCGCCGGGCTCGTCGCCATCAGGGTCGAGGACCGCGGTGATGACGTCGTGCATGTCGTAGGGCTGGTTCGGCGAGTCCGGAATGATCGTGTCGAGGCTGCGGTCGAGCTCGGAGATCTCCATGTCGGCACTGCCACCGTTGGGGGAGTCATGGACGACGCCCTCGTCGAGGTTGTTCTGCGGCAGGTAGGACAGCAGCGCCTTCACGTAGTCGACCGCGTCGTCCTCGTCGGTGGCCAGGTAGTGGGCGTTGCCCGACTTGGTGTTGTGGGTGCGCGCGCCGCCGAGGTCCTCCATCGAGACGTCCTCGCCGGTGACTGTCTTGATGACGTCGGGGCCGGTGATGAACATCGCCGAGGTCTGGTCGACCATGATCGTGAAGTCGGTGACGGCGGGGGAGTAGACGTGACCGCCGGCGTTGGTTCCCATGATCAGCGAGATCTGTGGGATGACGCCCGAGGCGTGCACGTTGCGCTTGAAGATCTCGCCGTAGAGCCCCAGAGAGACGACACCCTCCTGGATGCGTGCGCCCGCCCCCTCGTTGATGCCGATGATGGGGCACCCGGACTTGAGAGCGAGGTCCATGACCTTGGTGATCTTTTCGCCGTAGACCTGGCCGAGGCTGCCGCCGAAGATGCTGAAGTCCTGGCTGAACACGCAGACCTGACGGCCGTCCATCGTGCCGTAGCCGGTGATGACGCCGTCGCCGAGCGGGCGGTTCTTGTCCAGCCCGAAAGCCGTGCTGCGGTGGCGTGCGAGGGCGTCGAGCTCGACGAACGACCCCTCGTCGAGCAGCTGCTCGACCCGCTCACGGGCGCTCTGGCGGCCCTTCGCGTGCTGCTTCTCGGCAGCCCGGCCGGCAACATCGACGAGGACCTCGCTCTGCCGGCGCCTGAAGTCGTCCAGCTTGCCGGCGGTGGTGTGGAGCTCGGGGTGGGCTTCGATCTGCTCTTCAGTCACGGGGGTCAGCGTAACGATTGGTGGTGCGGACCGGTATGTGAGGCTGTTCCCATGCCTTATCGCGACCTGGATCGTCCGCCGCTCGACGCCTCGGTGCTGCGGGCGGCGCTGGTCGGTCCGGGCCGGTTCTGGGCAGACGTGGTCGTCACGGCCCAGACCGGCAGCACCAACGCCGACGTCGCCGCCGCGGCGCGGGCCGGGGCGCCCGAGGGCACCGTGCACACCACTGATCTGCAGACCGCCGGCCGCGGTCGGCTCGACAGGTCATGGCAGTCGCCTGCGGGGTCCGGGGTCATCGTCTCGGTGCTGCTGCGACCCGATTCGGTGCCGGCGGGCCGTTGGGTGTGGCTCCCGCTGCTCGTCGGACTCGCGGTCGACGCGACGGTGCGTGGATGCGGGGTCGAGTCGGGGCTGAAGTGGCCCAACGACGTCATGGTCGACGGTCGCAAGCTCGCGGGCATCCTGCTGGAGCGCATCGACACTCCCACCGGCTCCGCCGCCATCATCGGGGTGGGTCTCAATGTCACGCTTCGCCGCGACGAGCTGCCGGTCGACACCGCGACGTCGCTTGAGCTCGAGGGCGCGTCCGAGACCGACCGAACCATCGTGCTGCGGTCGTTCCTGCGCAACCTCGAAGCGTTGTACCGGGCCTGGTCCGCTGCCGAGGGCGACCCGACGTCAGGCATCCGAGAGTCGTACGTCCGCAGGTGCCTGACGATCGGTACCAGGGTCAGCGTCAGCCTCCCGGACGGTGGCGCGCTCGATGGCATGGCCACCGGCATCGACGACGCCGGGCGCCTGCTGGTCGGCGGAACGGCTGTCAGCGCCGGTGACATCACCCATGTCCGCTCCGCGACGTGACAACATTCGGTACATGAGCCTTCCACGCAAGCTGATGATCGACGGTGAACAGACCGTCGCGACGACCCGCACGCACGTCAAGGTGCTGCTCATCCCGTTCCTGATCCTGCTCGTCGTCGCGGGTGTCGGTGGGTTCCTGGCAGCGAAGGCCGGCGACTCGGGCAGCGGCTACGTCAGGTGGGCGATCCTCGCGATCGGCCTCGTGCTGATCGTCGTCGGCTCGATCGTGCCGTTCGCCACGTGGCTCGCCTGGACCTACACCCTCACCAACAAGCGGATCGTCGAGCAGAAGGGCCTCCTGACCCGCACCGGACGGGTCATCCCGTTGAGTCGTATCAATGATGTTGCTTTCGAGAAGAACCTCAACGACCGCATCCTCGGATGCGGGACGCTGATCATCCACGACGCCAGTGAGCAGGCCGGGCTCGAGCTCAGGGACATCCCACACATCGAGGCCTTCCACCGCACCGTCACCAATCTCGTGTTCGAGATGCATGACAAGACGGCACGTGATGAATCGGTCTGAGTTGCGCGACCACCTGGCCCGCCAGATCCTCGGCAGTGACCTCACGCTCACCAGCAGCGAAGTCGTCGCTCGAGGCGGGCTGAGCCTCGAGGAGGGCCAACGACTCTGGCGGGCGCTGGGTTTCCCCGACACCGGCGACGCGGTGGCGTACGGAGAGTCAGACGTCGCAGCGGTGGCGTCGGTCGTCGCGGCGATCGACGTCGGCGTCCTCGACGAGCAGACGGTCTTCCGCATGACCCGGGCACTCGGAAACACCATGTCGAGGCTCGCCGACTGGCAGGTCTCGACTCTCGTCGAGCAGGTCGAGCACGACGTCGAGGGAGGCAAGTCCGGCAGCCGGCTCGAGGCGGCGCTGGACCTCGCCCAGAACGCAGCCCCCGGCTTCGAGCAGCTGATGATCTACTCGTGGCGTCGTCACCTCGCCGCCGCCGCGGCCCGTATCGAGGCCCTCGGTGCGGCCGATGAAGAACTCCTCTCCACGATCATGACGGTGGGTTTCGCCGACCTCACACGCTTCACCTCGCTGTCCAACGACCTCGACGACAGCAGTCTCGGTGCGCTCGTCGAGAACTTCGAGACCCGTTGCGCCGACATCGTCACGGCGCACGGCGGGCGGGTCATCAAGACCATGGGCGACGCCGTGCTGTTCGTGTGCAACGACCCCGCCGAGGGCACACGGACATCGCTCGACCTCGTCAACCAGATCGCCTTGCGCGATGACCTTCCTGACATCCGGGTCGGCCTGGCAACCGGATCGGTCATCAGCCGGCTCGGTGACGTGTTCGGGCCGCCGGTCAACCTCGCGGCGCGGCTCTCCCACGTTGCCCGCAGCAACCGGGTGCTGATCGATGCCGCCACGGCGTCGACCCTCGATGATGAGTTCGACCTCCGCACCTTGCCGCCGCGGCCCCTGCGCGGTTTCGGCAACCTCTCGCCGATCACGGTGAGTGAACGCCGCGCGTTCCGGTCCAGATAGGCTGAGGGGGTGCCCTCACCACAGCTCGCGGTCATCGGCGGAGGCCAGCTGGCCCGCATGATGCAGCAGGCCGCGATCGGCCTTGGCATCCACATCCGTCTGCTGGCCGAGGCGCCTGACGTCTCTGCCGCACAGGTGGTCCCCGACCACGTCGTGGGCGACTACACGAACCTCGACACCCTGCGGTCGGTCGTCGCGGAGGCGCCGGTGGTGACGTTCGACCACGAGCACGTCCCGCCAGAGCATCTGCGCGCGCTGCAGGCCGAGGGGCACGCGTGCCGCCCCGGCCCGCACGCGCTGCTCTTCGCCCAGGACAAGGCTGCGATGCGTCAACGACTCGGAGCGCTGGGGGTGCCCTGCCCGCGCAACGCCGCGATCAGCACCAGGGCCGACCTCGACCAGTTCGGCTACCCCGCGGTCGTGAAGACGACCCGCGGCGGCTACGACGGCAAGGGTGTGTGGGTCGTGCACACGGCAGCTGATGCTGACGAGGCGTTCGCATCGGGACGGGTGCTGCTCGCCGAGGAGCTCGTCGACTTCCGCCGTGAGCTGTCGGCCCTCGTCGTGAGGTCGCCGTCCGGGGAGATGGCCAGCTACCCCGTCGTCGAGTCGCGCCAGGCCAACGGCGTGTGCGCCGAGGTCGTCGCCCCGGCCCCGGGACTCGACCCGACGCTCGACGCCGCGGCACGGGGCATCGCCGAACGCCTTGCCGCCGAGCTCGATGTCACCGGCATCTTGGCGGTCGAGCTGTTCGAGACCGCCGACGGTCGCCTTCTGGTCAATGAGCTCGCGATGCGTCCGCACAACACGGGTCACTGGACGATCGACGGTGCCCGCACGAGCCAGTTCGAGAATCATCTGCGGGCCGTGCTCGACCTGCCCCTCGGCCCGACAGGTGCTCGCGCGCCCTGGTCGGTCATGGTCAACATCCTGGGCGGTTCCGTGGCGGACCTCGAGGCCCAGCGCGCGTCGGTGCTCGCGGTCGAGCCCGACATCAAGATCCACCTCTACGGCAAGCCGGTGAAGGCTGGACGCAAGGTCGGCCACGTCACGGCCTACGGCGACGATCTCGACATCGTCACAGCGCGGGCCAGACGTGCCGCGGCGATGTTCACCGACGGTGCCCCGCAGTCTTGAGCCGTCGGTGCCGATGTTCGCTCTCGGCGTCGTCGGGCCGGGCAGGTTCGGGCTGCTGCGCCGATAGTCTGAACGGCACCCACGGAACAGGAGCGCCTCATGACAGATCTTCCCCGCGTCGGCATCATCATGGGATCAGACTCGGACTGGCCCACCATGCAAGAGGCAGCGACGGCCCTCGCAGAGTTCGACATCGCCTACGAGGCTGACGTCGTCTCTGCGCATCGCATGCCAGAGGAGATGCTGGCCTACGGGCGCGATGCGCATGCCCGCGGCATCGAGGTCATCATCGCGGGCGCGGGCGGTGCCGCGCACCTGCCGGGCATGATCGCCGCGGTCACACCCCTGCCGGTCATCGGCGTGCCGGTCGCGCCCAAGCACCCCGACGGCATCGACTCGTTGCTCTCGATCGTCCAGATGCCGGCCGGCGTGCCGGTGGCGACGGTGTCGATCGGCAACGCCCGGAACGCCGGTCTGCTGGCCGTGCGCATCCTCGCCGCCGGCGATGCCGACCTGACCGCCCGCATGCTGACGTTCCAGAAGGATCTTGCCGACACCGCTCGGGCCAAGGGCGAGAAGGTCCGCAACCCCACCGGCAAGGGTCTCGGGTTCCGCTAGGCGCCTGTTGTCCGCGGCGACGGGTCAGTAGACCGCAGGAATGCCTTCGAGCAGTGAAAGAAGATCTGCGCGACCGCGACCTCGAGGATGATGGCGGGGCGGTGCCCCTTGACGACCATCTGATCGGCGTAGGGCGCATCGGCCAGCAGGGTTGCGCGCCCGTTGACGCGCAAGGTGTCGCCGCGTCCGGGAATGAGGAAGATGAGCCCGACGTGGGGGTTCTTCAGGATGTTGGCAAACCCGTCGGCCCTGCGGTTGACCGGTCGTTCAGGGATGGCGACCGTCGTGTCGTCGACGACGACAGCGAAGCCGGACGGGTCGCCCTTCGGCGAGACGTCGCAGCGGCCGTCGGCGTCGGACGTCGCGACCATGCAGAACGGGGAGGCAGCGATCCAGTCGCGGTGCTCGGACGTGAACATCCGGCGGTCCTTGTCGAGGACCCGTTGGATCGGGGTGCCGAGCAGCTCGCGCAACGCGGCGTCAGTCGTGATCTCGATGTGCATGCCAGCAGGCTCCGCGCGATCGTCAGGCCTCCTGCACGTAGGAGCTCAGGGATGTGAGCGTCGGCTGCGCGGGCGACGAGGCGAAGCCGAAACGCACGGCGGGAGTCACCGGTGCGAGCTCGCCGAGCTCGTCACCCTCCCAAGTGGCACGAGCATCGCGGAGCTTGTGCACATCGCGGGCGGCGTACCACTCAGTACGCCCGTTGCCGGCCGATCCGTAGGTCTGCACGCCCGGCATCAGCCGGCTCGCGACCGGGCTGCAGACTCGAGCCCACGCGGCCGTGCGGCGCAGCGGCGGCGGCACGGCGCGCAGCAGCGGCGCAACCCAGAGCCTGCTGCCGGGGGTGAAACGCAGCTGCATCGATCGGGTGTGCACCGACCAGTGATCGCCTCGTTCGACCGACACGGGCTCGATGCGCACCTCGTCGAAGGAGTAGGTCGAGGCGACGTAGTCAGCGATCTCCTGGCGGGGCGCGAGCAGGATGCGGTGGTTGTCGGCGTCCTCGACCATGACGTCGGCGAAGGACCCGAACGGCGTGTCGTCCCAGATGCCCACCACGATCCGGGTGCCGGACGTCGTACCGATTCCGGCGATGTGGCCGGTGAAGGTGCGGATCATGTCTCCAGTGTGTCCGATCACACGAAAGATCTGGTGCGGGTATTTCGTGAGGAGGGATAGAATTAGTAGGTCGTCCTACTAAATGGAGTCCTCATGTCCGACATGTTCGTCCTGTCCGAAGAGCACCAAGCCATTCGTGAGGCCGTTCGCGCGGTTGCCGAAGCCAAGATTGCGCCGTTCGCCGCCGACGTCGACGAGCAAGCTCGCTACCCCAAGGAAGCTGCCGCGGCGCTTCTCGCCGCCGACTTCCACGCCCCGCACGTGCCCGAGATGTACGGGGGAGCGGGCGCCGATGCTCTTGCCACCGTGCTGGTCATCGAGGAGATCGCGCGCGTCTGCGTGTCGTCGTCCCTGATCCCCGCCGTCAACAAGCTCGGCTCCCTGCCCGTCATGATCGGCGGCGACGAGCAGATCAAGAAGACCTACCTCTCGCGCCTGGCCGCAGGGGAGGGCTTCTCCTACTGCTTGTCCGAGCCCGACGCCGGCAGTGATGCGGCCAACCAGAAGACCAAGGCAGTCCGCGACGGCGACGACTGGGTGCTCAACGGCGTCAAGCGCTGGATCTCTAACGCCGGCGTCTCGGAGTTCTACACGGTCCTCGCAGTCACCGACCCCGACAAGCGCACCAAGGGCATCAGCGCCTTCGTCGTCGAGAAGTCCGACGAGGGCGTCTCGTTCGGCGCGCCGGAGAAGAAGCTGGGCATCAAGGGGTCGCCCACCCGCGAGGTCTACCTCGACAACGTCCGCATTCCGGGTGATCGCATCATCGGCAAGGAGGGCACGGGGTTCGCCACCGCCATGAATACCCTCGACCACACCCGGGTGACGATTGCCGCGCAGGCCGTCGGCGTCGCGCAGGGTGCTCTTGATTACGCCCTCGGCTACATGCAGGAGCGCAAGCAGTTCGGCAAGAAGATCGCCGACTTCCAGGGGCTGCAGTTCATGATCGCGGACATGGGCATGAAGGTCGAGGCGGCGAGGCAGCTGACGTACGCGGCCGCCGGCCGCTCGGAGCGCGGCGACAAGGACCTGACCTTCTTCGGCGCCGCGGCCAAGGCATTCGCGTCCGACACCGCGATGCAGGTCACGACCGACGCCGTGCAGCTGCTTGGCGGCTACGGTTTCACTCGCGACTACCCCGTCGAGCGCATGATGCGCGACGCCAAGATCACCCAGATCTACGAGGGCACCAACCAGGTTCAGCGCGTCGTGATGGCCCGCCAGCTCCTCAACGGGGTCCAGAGCAAGCTCTGACCGACCCACTCACCCAGGCCCGACGCCACGGGTGTGACGTGTCGGGAGTGGCGAATAGGGTCTCACCATGCCTCTCGTGACGTTCAAGAATCTGTGCCTCGACGCCAACGATGTGGCCGCGGTACAAGGATTCTGGGCTGAGGTGCTCGGTTGGACGCTCGAAGAGCTCGCGGACGACGAGGCGGTACTGCGCGGCGACGGTCCGGGTGAGGAGTTCTGGATCAACTGCGTCCCGGAGGCGCGCACCGTCAAGCAGCGGGTGCACCTCGATTTCCGGGCCGCATCTCTGGAGGCGTTCGAGGGCCTCGAGCAGCTGTCGCGGGCCGGAGAGTTCGCCTGGACAGTGTTCGCCGACCCCGAGGGTGGCGAGCTCTGCGTGTTCACGTACGACGACCCTCCGTCCGTCCTGCTCAAGGCCGTCGGAATCGACGCCGTCGACCACGTGGCCATCTCCGGGTGGTGGGAGGGTCTTCTCGGTGGCGTCCTCAGCCACGACGATGACGGCTATTCATCACTCAGCGACATCCCCGGTTCCACCCTCGAGTCTTTCGACTTCGTGCCGGTCCCGGAGCCCAAGACCGTCAAGAACCGCATCCACTGGGACGTCACGTTGACCGGCGACGCCACTGTCGATGATCTGGTCGCCGCTGGTGCCACGCTGCTCCGGCCGCCCGACGACGGGCAGCGCTGGACGGTCATGGCCGACCCCGAGGGCAACGAGTTCTGCGTCTTCCCCCGGACGTGACCGCGGCGCCGCTCGTCGCGTGATGGAATGAAGCAGTGAACCCCGCCCCACCGCCCGAGATCGACCTGACCTCCGATGTGGTCAGCCTCACCGCGGCGCTCGTCGACATCGCCTCGGAGAGCCTGGACGAGCAGGCGATAGCCGACGCGGTCGAGTCGGCCATGCGTGGGCTCGCGCATCTGGAGGTCATCCGCGATGGCCACACGATCGTCGCCCGCACGTCGCTCGGACGCCCGGAGCGCGTCGTCATCGCCGGACATCTTGACACCGTCCCGGTCAATGGCAACCTGCCCTCGCGGCTCGAGGGCGAGATCCTGCACGGGCTCGGCTCCTGCGACATGAAGGGAGGCGTGGCCATCGCCCTTCTGCTGGCAGCATCGGTCACCGAGCCGAGCCGCGACATCACCTTCGTGTTCTATGAGGCCGAGGAGATTGCCGCCGAGTTCAATGGCCTGGGACGCCTCGCCCGCGAGCGACCCGATCTGCTCGCCGGCGACTTCGCGATCCTGATGGAGCCGTCCAACGCGGGCGTCGAGGCCGGCTGCCAGGGCACGATGCGCGTCGACATCCGCACCACCGGCGAGCGCGCGCACTCGGCGCGCGCCTGGATGGGCAGCAACGCCATCCACGCTCTGGCCCCGGTGCTCGACGGCCTCAACGCCTACGTGCCGCGACAGGTCGAGATCGACGGGTTGGTCTACCGCGAGGGCCTGAACGCCGTAGGCATCCGCGGAGGCGTGTCGGGCAACGTCGTGCCCGACGAGGCGGTCGTCACCATCAACTTCCGCTTCGCGCCCGACCGCACCGAAGAACAGGCCCACCGGCACCTGCAAGAGATCTTCGAGGGATTCGGTCTCACCGTCACCGACTCGGCGCCGGGCGCGATGCCCGGCCTCTCGCACCCCGCCGCAGCGGCGTTCGTCGACGCAGTCGGTGCCGAGGTGCACCCCAAGTTCGGCTGGACCGATGTCGCGCAGTTCACCCGGCTGGGCATCCCGGCGGTCAACTACGGGCCCGGCGACCCCCTGTACGCCCACAAGGCCGACGAGCACGTTCCCGTCGAGCACCTCCACCGGGTGCACGACCGACTCACCAGATGGCTGACAGCATGAGCGAGCAACATCGAGTGGACAACAGGTGGCCTCGTTCGTATCTCTGGCCCTTCACGAGGGAGACAGCATGACCGACACCAGCAAGCGTCCCGAGACCCATCAGAAGGGCCCGGTGCGCCTCAAGCGCGACCAGATGCCCGACAGCACGACCGACCAGCGGCTGCTCGACTCCCGCGGCCCCACCGACTGGGTCCACACCGACCCGTGGCGGGTGCTGCGCATCCAGGCCGAGTTCGTCGAGGGCTTCGGTGCGCTCTCCGAGCTGGGCCCCGCGGTGAGCATCTTTGGCTCGGCCCGCACCAAGCCTGACGACCCGATGTACGAGGCCGGGCGCCAGATCGCCGCGAAGCTGTGCGAACAGGGCTACGCCATCATCACCGGCGGTGGGCCTGGAGCGATGGAGGCGGCCAACCGCGGTGCCAGCGAGTGCGGCGGTGTGTCGGTCGGCCTGGGCATCGAGCTCCCGCACGAGCAGGGACTCAACGACTGGGTCGACATCGGCACCAACTTCCGTTACTTCTTCGTGCGCAAGACGATGTTCGTGAAGTATGCGCAGGGCTACATCGTGCTGCCGGGCGGTTTCGGCACCATGGACGAGCTCTTCGAGGCTCTGACGCTTGCGCAGACCGGCAAGATCACGTCCTTCCCGATCGTGCTGTTCGGCACCGAGTACTGGGGTGGGCTGATCGACTGGCTCCGGTCGACGATGCTCGCCGACGGCAAGGTCGGCTCACATGACATCGACATGCTGCACCTGACGGACGACGTCGACGAAGCCGTGTCGTGGTTCATCGAGCAGGACGTGTAGTCCACCTGCCGACGACTCCACGTGCGAGTGCCGAGTCCGAGACTGTCCTTGGCGGGTGGCACGATCCACGCATGGCCCCCTCTGCGAGTCTCGGCGTCGTGCGTTGCCCCTGGGGCGACGATCCGGCCATGACCGCCTACCACGACGCCGAGTGGGGTCGCGAGCTCCGTGCCGACCGCGAGCTGTTCGAGCGGATGTCGCTCGAAGCCTTCCAATCGGGTCTCTCGTGGTTGATCATCCTGCGCAAGCGCGACCGGTTCCGTGAGGTGTTCGCCGACTTCGCCCCAGACGTGGTCGCGAGCTTCGACCACGACGACGTCACGCGGCTGCTCGACGACTCCGGCATCGTCCGCAACCGCATGAAGATCGAGGCGACGATCAGCAATGCCCGCACGCTCCTCGATCTCGGCGAGTCGTTCACCGACCTGCTGTGGTCGTTCGCGCCGCCGGCTCGCCCTGCCCCGCAGACCTTCGCCGACGTCCCCTCGACCACGGCAGAGTCGATCGCCATGGCCACGGCGCTGAAGAAGAGGGGTTTCCGCTTCTTCGGGCCCACGACCGCCTACGCCCTGATGCAGGCCACCGGCATGGTCAACGACCATCTCGAGCAGTGCGTTGCGCGCCACGGCTCCTACACGGGTGGGTGAGCCCCTCCAGCCACATCTGCACCACTCGTCAGGCGTGGCTCACCAGAATCGGTCTGTGTGACGCCTACGCTTCCTCCATGGCCCCCCACAGGAGAATTCCCCGCTCCCGCAGAGCACTCGGCGCAGTCGGGCTGCTCGTCTCTGCCGTCCTTGTCGCGACCGTCGGCCTCGTTGCCGCCTCCGTCCCGATGCTCATCGTCTCCACCATCTATGCCGTGATCAGCGGCGTCGTGGCGGCTCGTCTGTTGTCCAGCGAGGTGGCGCACCTGCGGCTCGACTGGGCTCATGACCGCGCCACGTTGGCCCAGGACAACCGCGTCACCGCGGTCGTACGCTCGCAGGAGAACGCTGCCTTCGCCACCCAGATGGGCTCCCGCATCCGTCTTCGCGAGGCACAGCTGGCCGAGCTGCGCGAGGGCCTCCTGACGACTGAGATCGACCTTGCCAGGTCACGCGAGCGTCTGTCGGCAGAGCGTGCCCGGTCCGCGGCGCTGGAGTCAGACGCCGACTCCGCTCGGTCCGACCTCGAGTCGGCGCGTGTCGACCTGAGGTCGGCGACCGATGCGCTCGCCGACAGCGAAAGTGCTCAGCTGCAAGCCCAGGCACAGATCCTCGCGTGGGAAGAGTCGGCTGCCGAGTCCAGCCGTCAACCCGGCCGCCGATACGCCTGACCGACACCCGGAGAAGCCTCCCGCGTCACCGACCGGTGAAGGTGGGCTTCTCCTTGGCGAGGAAGGCCTTCACGGCAGCCAGATGGTCGTCAGACTGCCCGGTCAACGCCATCTTCTGCGCCTCGTTCTCCAGTGACGACGGCAGGTCGTGCGTCGCGGAGAAGGCGAGTGCGCGCTTGATCGAGGCAAGGGCCAGCGTCGGCCCATCAGCGAGCGCCCGCGCCAGCGTTGCGACCTCGGCATCGAAGTCGGCGTCGTCGACGACCTTCGTGGCGAGCCCCAGGGCATGTGCCTCGTCGGCACCGATCGTGCGAGGCTGCATCAGCAGCTGGGTGGCTCGGCCGTGCCCGACGAGCCGCGGCAGCGTCCAGGAGGCGCCGGTGTCGCACGACAGTGCGATACCGGCGAAGGCGAGGTTGAAGCCGGCGGAGCGACGCAGCACGCGGAAGTCGGCGGCGAACGCGAGCGACGCCCCGGCACCAGCGGCGATGCCGTTGACGGCGGCAATGACGGGCTTGGGCATCGTCGCGATCGCGGTGACCGTGGGGTTGTAGTGCTCGGCGACGGTGTCGAGCCGGCCGCCGGCGCCGTCGCCGGTGAGCTCGGCGACATGCTCCTTGAGGTCCTGGCCGACGCAGAAGGCCCGTCCGGTGCCTGTCAGGACGACGCAACGCACCGCGCTGTCGGCCGCGGCCTCGTGCATCGCGTCGCGGAGCGCCACCTTCGTCGCGAGCGTGAGACTGTTCATCGAATCGGGTCGGTCGAACGTCACCGTGCCCACACCATCGGCCACCTCGTAGGTGACCGGGGGTGTACTGGGATCGCTCATGGCGTGCCTCCTGTGGGCTGCGGTCGGATGCCGCAAAGCCATAGGCGATAATAGAAGACATGCTTCACGCCGTAGCGGCTGGAGCCCCAGGACGAGAGGGGAACTGATGGCCGCCATGAAGCCACGGACCGGAGACGGGCCGATGGAGGTCACCAAAGAGGGACGATGCATCGTGATGCGCGTCCCGCTCGAAGGGGGCGGTCGCCTCGTGGTCGAGCTCAACAACGAGGAAGCCGCCACGTTGGGCGACGCGCTCAAAGCGGTCTGATGTACGGGCTGACCGTCCGTTGGTCGCTCGTGGACGCCCCCAAGGGCACGCTCAGGGCGTTGAGGGCATACGTCGAAGACGAGTCATTTGCCAAATTCGCCGGACTCGAAGGGCTGCGGTTCAAGATGTGGCGCGCCCACAAGGGTGAGTGGTTCGAGGGGTCCTACGTCTTCGTGTCCGACGCCACCCGCGCGGCCTTCCAGGCGGAGTTCGAAAAACGTGCCGCCAAGTCGCCCGGATCCAAGATCATCGGCTCGGCGCCCATCCTCATCGAGGCGTGCGAGATCGTGGGCGTCGTGAGAGGTCCCTCGGGCTTCCGCTCCTCATCGCACTTCGAGCACGACTCGAAGGACTGACGCCCGCGGCCGTGAGCCGGTGGGCGGTGCAGGGTGCCGTCAGAGCAGTTGTGCGGCGAGCAGCCCGTCGCCCATGGGCAGCAGCACGCTGCGCAGGCGATCGTCGTTGGAGACCCGCTGCACGACCTCGCGGATCGCCGTCGTCTCTGGATCGCGCTGCGAAGGATCGGCGACACGGTCGTGCCACAGCGCGTTGTCGAAGACCACGATGCCGCCGGGCCTGACGAGCCGCAGGGCCTGCTCGAGGTACTCGCCGTACTCGACCTTGTCACCGTCGAGGAAGACCATGTCGTAGCCGCCGTCGGTGAGGCGCGGCATGACGTCGAGCCCGGCACCGGCGATGAGCCGAAAGCGCTGCGGCGCGTAGCCCGCTTCGGTGAAGGTCTCGCGGGCAAGGCGCTGGTGCTCCGCCTCGAGGTCGACCGAGGTGAGCACCGCGTCGGGCTGCATGCCCCGCAGGAGCCACAGGCCCGAAACGCCCGTACCGGTGCCGACTTCGGCGACCGACCTGGCCTGCAAGGCCGAGGCGAGGAAGGCGAGTACCGCTCCGGCGCCCGTACCGACCGGCACGACGCCGACCTGGTCGGCGCGACGGCGGGCCGCCGCGAGGTTGTCGTCCTCGCTCAGGTAGTCCTCGGCGTAGGCCAGGCTGGCTGAGGTGGTGATCGTGGGCTCCTTGGTCGGTTCGTCTCCCGCACGACGTCGCGCAGGGCTCTCATCACAGACTAGTGGTGCTCGTGCGGCAGACCGGGGAGGCGACGCGCAAGAGATACGGGAACAGTCAGTCCGCTCTGTGCGTTCTCTCAGGTGAAAGGTCGACGATTGAGTCATGAAGGTAGAAGACGTGGACACGGCAACACTCGACTGGAACGACATCGTCGCGGATCACTCCGCCCGGGTCTACCGACTCGCCTACCGCCTGACCGGCAACCGGCAGGACGCCGAAGACCTCACCCAAGATGTGTTCATCCGCGTGTTTCGATCGCTCGACACCTACGAACCGGGCAACTTCCCCGGCTGGCTCCACCGCATCACGACCAACCTGTTCCTTGACCGGGTCCGTCGCAAGACCCGCCTGCGCATGGACGGTTTCGGAGAGGGCGCCGAGGACCGGTTGCTGAGCTCGGAGGTGCTGCCGGAGTCGGCAGTGCACGACGCCAACTTCGACCCCGACATCGAGTCGGCGCTCGCGTCGTTGTCCGATGAGTTCCGGGTGGCTGTCGTCCTCTGTGACATCGAGGGTCTGTCCTACGAGGAGATCGCCGATGTCCTGGGCATCAAGCTCGGCACCGTTCGCTCCCGTATCCACCGCGGCCGCACACAGCTTCGCGAGACACTCGCCCACCGTGCCCCCCGCAAGGGCCGCACGCGATTTGTGGGGCCGGTCGGCATCTGATGGCTCACCTGGGCGCCGACGTTGCCGCATTCGTGGACGGACAGCTGTCCGTTGCCACGATGCAGGACGCCGAAGCCCACCTCGAGTCGTGCGACGAGTGCCGCAAGGCGGTGCGGCAGCAACGTATGGTCAAGTCGCGCATGAGCACCGTCGCTGCGCCCGAGCCGCCAGCGGCCCTCCTGGCCTCGCTCGCCGGGCTTGCCTGCGCCCCGCCCGCCCGCGACGGCTGGTGGTCGCGCCTGCGCCGCTCGACCTTCTTCCGCGCAGGGTTCGTGCTCGCCGGGGCATCATTCGCCGTCGTTGTCGCCGCGTATGCGGTGGGAGGTGCCGACCACCGCATCGGCGACCAGGTGTCGCCCCCGATGGATCGCTACGTCACCGACTTCCACGGTGGCACGACGGTCCAGGCCGGCAACGTCATCAGCGAGTCCACGATGAGTGACCTCGGCGGCGCTGGCTGGCCCTGCCACGTGACGCTGGCCGGGAGCCTGCGCCGGACGGCGGCGTCGTACACCGATCACGACGAGGTCGTCGCCCTGACCTACTCAGACGGCATCGCGAAGCTCAATCTCTACGAGCAGAGCGGCGCCCTTGACCGGGAGGGTCTTGACGGCTTCAGGATGGCGAGGATGGGTGGTTCGCAGGTCTGGGTCCGTGACGGTGACCCGATGCTCGTCACGTGGGACGACGAAGGTGTCGTCTACACCATCGTGACCGACGCCCGACGCGATCGGGTCGCGCGTGCGGTGGCCGAGCTGCCCAAGGGCGCATACGACGAGGGACCTGTCGACCGCATCGGTGACGGGCTCACCCGCATGACGGCGTGGGCCGACGCGGCCTGACGCACGAACACGAAGTGGCGTGACCCCGGACGGCTGACTCAGGTCGACTCAGGATCGAACGGCGGTGTCTCGCCGGGCCGCAGGATGCGGGCTTCCTTGGTCGCGGCCGGGGTGGTGTCCTCGTCGAGGAAGTTGCGGCGCACCATCTCCCGCGGGTCGAGATCTTTGAGGTTGAGCCCTGAGAGGTCTTGGCCGATCTCGCGACCGAGGTCGTCCTTGGCGTTGTCGGCCATGCGGCGGAGTGTGCGTACGAATCCCCCTGCCTGCTTGGCGAGCTCGGGAAGCCTCTCGGGGCCGAACACGAGCATGGCGACAACGGCGATGACGAACATCTCCGGCCATCCCATGCCAAACATGGGAGGCTCCTACAACCGTCCGGCAGGTGCGAGGCCGAGCTGCATGCCGACGAGGCCACGGGAGCGACCGCTGAGCTGGTCAGCGACTCCCTGCAGGATCTTGGCGGCCTCGGAGTCGGGGTCGGTCTCGACGATCGGATCGCCGGAGTCTCCGCCCTCACGCAGGTGTTCGTCGAGGGGGATCTGGCCGAGCATCGGGACGTCGTAACCGAAGCGGGCCGTCAGCGTCTCGGCAACCTTGGCAGCTCCGCCCGATCCGAAGATCTCCATGCGCTCCCCGCCGGGGACCTGGAGGTACGACATGTTCTCGAGGACGCCGACGACACGCTGATGCATCATCGAGGCCATCGTGCCGGCACGCTCGGCAATGATCGCGGCGGCGGGCTGCGGTGTCGTGACGACGAGGACCTCGGCGTTGGGCAGGTGTTGGCCGAGGCTGATGGCCATGTCGCCGGTGCCGGGCGGCAGGTCGAGCAGCAGGACGTCGAGGTCGCCCCAGTAGACGTCGCTCAGCATCTGGACGAGCGCACGGTCGAGCATCGGCCCGCGCCACGCGACAACCTGGTCGCGACGGGGCTTGAGCATGCCGATGCTGATGACCTTCATGCCCTTGACCGGGACGGGCATGATCATGTCCTCGACCTGGGTGGGGCGGAGGTCGCCGACGCCGAGCATGTCAGGGATGGAATGGCCGTAGATGTCGGCGTCGACGATACCGACCTTGAGCCCGCGCTTGGCCATGGCCAAGCCGAGGTTGACGGTGACAGTCGACTTGCCGACCCCGCCCTTGCCCGAGGCGATGGCGAAGACCTTGGTGAGCGAGCCGGCCTGTGCGAAGGGGACCTCCCGCTCGGTGCGCCCGCCGCGCAGCAGCTCTTGCATGCTCTTGCGCTGTTCGTCGGTCATGACGCCCATGTCGACGACGACGGCGTGGGCCGGAGCGACGGTCGCGACTGCGGCGGTGATGTCGCGGGTGAGAGTGTCCTTGAGCGGGCATCCCGAGACGGTGAGCAGAAGACGGACCGTGATCTGCGCTTCCTCGATCGTGATGACGTCGACCATGCCGAGCTCGGTGATGGGTCGCTTGATCTCTGGATCGTTGACCGTGCCAAGTGCTTCGCGGATCTGTTCTTCGGTTACCACTGCCATGCCTTCATCGTACGCGGGTGGTCTGTGCGCAGCGCCCGGAGTGGGGCCCGACGGTGCTGCCTCACGGTGTGGAGGGCGCCAACCCCTGGGCCAACATCGTCGATCGCGTACGAAGCGGTGGTTCACGGTGCTGGCGCAGCACCGTGTCGTCGCGGTCGGTGCGCAGCTGCTCCGCCAGAGTCAGGCATCTTCGCGAACGAGGATGAGACGGGGTGCCGCGCCACGATGGCAGTCTGTCTGACGGTTCTGGAGGGGTGGAAGGATGTCCGGGTGGGACACCTCGACCTGAACACGATCGGCTACGTCCTGTCCGACGGACGACCCGTGCTCGACGACGTCAGCCTCCGGGTCGGCGAGGGAGCGAAGGTCGCGCTGATCGGGCCCAACGGCAGCGGCAAGACGACGTTGACCCGTATCGCGGTGGGCGACCTCGACCCCCACGCTGGGGCGGTGACCGTCAGCGGTGGGCTCGGGGTGATGCGGCAGTTCATCGGGTCGGTGCGTGACGAGACGACGGTCCGTGACCTTCTCGTGTCGGTGGCGCCTCAGCCGGTGCGCGCGGCGGCGTCAGAGGTCGACCGCACCGAACAGCTGATGATGGAGCGCGACGAGGAACGCGACCAGATGGCGTACGCGCAGGCGCTCGTCGACTGGGGTGACGCCGGTGGCTACGAGCACGAGGCGATGTGGGACATGTGCACCGTCTCGGCTCTGGGGATCCCGTTCCAGCAGGCCCAGTGGCGGCAGGTCACGACGCTGTCGGGTGGGGAGCAGAAACGGCTTGTCCTCGAGGCGCTGCTCCGGGGACCCGAACAGGTGCTGCTGCTCGATGAGCCCGACAACTATCTCGACGTCCCGGCGAAGCGATGGCTCGAGCAGCAGCTCGTCGACACCAGCAAGACCGTCCTCTTCGTGAGCCACGACCGCGAGCTCATCGAGCGAGTTGCCGGGCGGATCGCGACGCTCGAGCCCGGCGCGGCCGGCAGCAGCCTGTGGGTGCACCCGGGACGATTCTCGACGTACCTCCAGGCGCGCATCGATCGCAACGCGAAGCTCGAGGAACGTCGCCTCCGCTGGGACGAGGAGCGCGCCAAGCTCAAGGCGCTGGTCCTGATGTACCGGCAGAAGGCTGCCTACAACTCTGACATGTCGGCGCGCTACCAGGCTGCGCAGACCCGACTCGAACGCTTTGAGCGGGAGGGCCCGCCCGAGGCCGTGCCGCTTGCGCAGAACCTGCGGATGAAGCTCGAGGGCGGCCGCACGGCCAAGCGCGCCGTCGTCGCCGAGCACGTCGAGCTGAGCGGGCTGATGCAGCCGTTCGACCTCGAGATCTGGTTCGGTGAACGGGTCGCGGTGCTCGGCAGCAACGGCTCGGGCAAGTCGCACTTCCTGCGGCTGCTGGCAGCGGGCGGGTCGCGTCCTGACCTCGAGCACGAGCCGGTCGGCGACGTCGTGCCGCCCCCTGTCGACCACACAGGAATGGCCCGGCTGGGGTCGCGCGTCCGTCCGGGCTGGTTCGCCCAGACCCACGAGCACCCGTCGCTGCTGGGGCGGACGCTGCTCGACATCCTGCACCACGGTGACGGGCATCGTCGGGGAATGGGACACGAGGGCTCGGCCAAGGCCCTGGACCGATACGGCCTGGCCAAGGCCGGCGACCAAGTCTTCGAGCAGCTGTCGGGTGGGCAGCAGGCGCGATTCCAGATCCTGCTGCTCGAGCTGTCACACGCGACGATGCTGCTGCTCGACGAGCCGACCGACAACCTCGATCTGGAGTCCGCCGAGGCGCTCGAGGATGCTCTTGCACGGTTCGAGGGCACCGTCGTCGCCGTGACCCACGACAGATGGTTCGCCCGAGGCTTCGACCGCTTTCTGGTGTTCGGTGCCGACGGCATCCTCCGCGAGACCGACGAGCCCGTGTGGGACGAACCGCGGGTCGATCGCGCCCGTTGACCCACCGCCGAGGGGGGGGTCAGGTCTTGTCGGAGTCGGGGTTCAGCTCCTGAACGAGGTTGCGGAGCTCGGAACGGATGAAGTCGCGCGTGGCGACCTCGCCGAGGCCCATGCGCAGGCTCGCCACTTCGCGGGAGAGGAACTCCATGTCGGCATTGGCCTGCGCGGTGGCGTCGCGTTCCTGCTCCTGCGTGACCCGGTCGCGGGCTTCCTGCCGGTTCTGCGCGAGCAGGATGAGCGGCGCGGCGTACGAGGCCTGGAGCGACAGGATCAGCGTGAGGAAGATGAATGGATAGGCGTCCCAACGCGGCCGGTCCGGGCCAAAGGATGCGTTCCAACCGACCCAGATCACGACGAAGACCGTCATCCACGCGATGAACGTGGCCGTGCCCAGGAATCGAGCGGTGGACTCAGCGAATCGTCCGAACCGTTCGGGGTCGGGCTCCCGCCGGGGACGGGTGCGGATGCCGCGCCGGACCTCGCGCGGCTGGTCGAGGCGTGCGCGTTCAGCCATGGGCGACCACCCCCGCCGTGTCGTCTCCCGGCTGCTGTTCCCTGTCCTGCTCGCGCCAGCCCTCAGGAAGCAGGTGGTCGAGCACGTCGTCGATGGTCACCGCCCCAAGGAGGTGGGCGTTCTCGTCGACGACCGGCAGCGCCACCATGTTGTAGGCGGCGAGCAGGTTGGCCACGTGCTCGAGGCTCGCGTCGGGACGAGGCCAGTCGATGTCGTTGTCGACGATCGTGCCGACCAAGGTCGAGGGCGGTTCGCGCAGCAACGCCTGGAAGTGCACGACACCCAAGAACTTGCCGGTCGGCGTCTCGAGCGGCGAGCGGCACACGTAGACCATGGAGGCCAGCGCCGGAATGATCTCGGGCTCCCGCACGCGGGCGAGAGCCTCCGCCAGCGTTGCATCGGCGGACAGCACGATCGGCTCGGTGGTCATCATGCCGCCGGCGGTGCGCTCTTCGTAGGTGAGAAGCCGGCGGACGTCCTCGGCGTCCTCGGGCTCCATCAGGGCGAGCAGCTGTTCGGCGGTGGCCGGTGGCAGCTCGGCGAGCAGGTCGGCAGCGTCGTCAGGATTCATCTCCTCGAGGACGTCGGCGGCGCGGTCGGGGTCGAGCACCCCGAGGATCTCGACCTGGTTCTTCTCCGGCAGCTCCTCGAGGACGTCGGCCAGACGCTCGTCGTCGAGCTCGGTGACGACCTCCATGCGACGCTTCGGGGTGAGGTCGCGCAGCGCGTTGGCGAGGTCGGCAGCCCGCATCTCGTCCATCGTGGCAAGCAGGTGGGTGGCGCCCTGGCCTGTCTCCTCGGACGTGAGACCCGTGACCTGGTCCCACTCGAGCACCTGGTGTGGTCCGCGACGTCCGAAGCGCTTGCCGCCGCCCTGCACCGCGAGATCGCTGATGAACCAGTCGTGGCGCGGGTTCTGCTCCATGGCGAGGTCGTAGACCGTGCCGGGCGACCCGTCGGGCAGCGTCACGGTGCGATCCAGCAGCTCGTGGATGGCGAGGGTCTCTGTGCGTCGCTGCACGAACTTGCGAACGTTCAGGACGCCGGTGGTGATGATCTGGCCCGAGTCGAGCGAGGTGACGCGGGTGATCGGGAGGAAGACGCGGCGGCGTCCGAGCACTTCGACGACGATGCCCAGAACACGTGGTCGTTGGGTGGGCGAGCGCACGGCGACGACGACGTCGCGCAACTTTCCGACCTGGTCGCCCGCGGGATCGAAGACCGCCTGACCGACGATGCGGGACAGGAAGACACGGCTCGGGGTGACGCTCACGGTCGAACTCTACAGTCACATCCAGCGTGCAAACGGGACCTGATCGCCCTACCGTGAGACGTGAATCACACACCGTTTTCAAGGGGCAACATGACCATCGCACTACTCGACCGGCAGCACACCATCGCGAAGCCGGGGTTCAACCGCTGGCTCATCCCGCCGGCCGCGCTTGCCGTCCACCTGTGCATCGGACAGGTGTACGCGACCAGCGTCTACAAGACGTCGCTCGTCCAGAACTTCGACTCGAGCCTGACAAAGGTGGGCGTGATCTTCTCGATCGCCATCGTGATGCTCGGGGTGTCGGCCGCGATCTTCGGCACGTGGGTCGATTCGGGCGGACCACGCCGGGCAATGTTCACCGCGGCACTCTTCTGGGCGAGCGGATTCATGATCGGGGCGGCCGGTATCGCCACCGACCAGCTGTGGCTCGTCTACTTCGGCTACGGCTTCGTCGGCGGCATCGGCCTCGGCATCGGTTACATCTCGCCTGTGTCGACGCTGATCAAATGGTTCCCCGACCGACCCGGCCTGGCGACGGGCATGGCGATCATGGGCTTCGGCGGCGGCGCGATGATCGCGAGCCCGCTCTCCTCCAAGCTCCTCGGCATGTTCGACGACTCCTACGACACCGCCACCGGCATTGCCTCGGGATCGGCTGTCGCCAAGCTCTTCGTGACCCTCGGGGTCATCTATCTCGTCGTGATGTTGTTCGGCGCGTGGCTCATCAGGGTGCCTGCTGACGGCTGGAAGCCTCGCGGCTTCGACCCGTCGAAGGTCAAGGTCAAGGCGCTGGTGACCACCGGGAACGTGTCGGCCGCCAACGCCATCAAGACGCCGCAGTTCTGGATGTTGTGGGTCGTGCTGTTCTGCAACGTCACCGCCGGCATCGGCATCCTCGAGCAGGCCTCGCCGATGATTCAGGACTTCTTCCGCGAGGGCTCGACGTCGACGGTCACGGTTGCTTCGGCGGCCGGTTTCGTCGGTCTGTTGTCGCTGTTCAACCTGGCCGGACGCTTCCTGTGGTCAACGACCTCCGATGTCGTGGGCCGCAAGAACATCTATGTCGTGTACCTCGGCGTCGGTCTGATCCTCTACGTCGTCCTCGCCTACAAGGGGTCGACCTCGACAACACTGTTCGCACTGGTCGCCGGCGTCATCCTGAGCTTCTACGGCGGTGGTTTCGCGACCGCCCCGGCCTACCTCCGCGATCTGTTCGGGACGTACCAGGTCGGCGCCATCCACGGGCGTCTGCTCACCGCGTGGGCGGCCGCGGGCGTCGCTGGGCCGTTGATCGTCAACCGGATCCTGGACTCGAAGGGCACCCCCGGCAAGCTGACGGCGTCCGACTACCGTCCGGCGCTCCTCACGATGGTCGTGATCCTGGCTGTCGGTTTCGTTGCCAACCTGCTGATCCGTCCGGTTGCCGACCGCTTCCATGAGGAGGGGACGCCGACCGCCGGCACCTCGTCCGGCACCATGTCTGGCACTTCCTCGCAGGCCGTTGCCGAGCACGATGTCGAGCCGGTCAAGCTCGGAGCGCTGATGTTCGTCGCGTGGATCGTCGTGGGCATACCGCTGGCGTACGGGGTGTACGAGACGGTCGTGAAGGCGGCCAACCTGTTCTGACTCACGGACCTGGCGCCGTCAGGTGGCGAGAAGGCTGGTCAGGACAGGTGCTTCGGCTGGGGGTGCTTCTTGTGCTCGTCGTCGGCTCCCACGCCATCTTGACCGCCACCAGGCGCGGAACGACCTGTGCCGAGTGGTACGAGCTTGATGATGACTGACTTCGACGTCGGGGTGTTGCTCCCCGTCGCGGTCGAGTCCAGCGGCACCAACGGGTTGGTCTCGGGGTAGTAGGCAGCTGCCGACCCTCGAGGCGTGTCGTAGGCGACGATGCGGAAGTTCTCGGCAACCCGGTCGACGTCGTCGTCGTCCCACTTCGCCACCAGGTCGACGTGGTCGGCGTCGTGGAAGCCGAGGGCGGTGATGTCGTCCGGATGGACGAATACGACACGCCTCCCGTCCTTGATGCCGCGGTAACGGTCGCTCAGCCCGTAGATCGTGGTGTTGAACTGGTCGTGGCTGCGCAACGTCTGCAGCACGAGGTGGCCTTCCGGCACGTGCAGCACCTCCATCGGCACAGCCACGAACTCGGCCCTGCCCGACTTGGTCTTGAACGTCCGCGAGTCGCGTGGCGGGTGGGCGAGGACGAAACCGCCGGGCCGATCGACCTTGGCGGTGTAGTCCTCGCAACCGGCAACGACCCGCGAGATGTGGTCGCGGATGATGTCGTAGTCGTCGCGCATCGCAGCCCACCGGATGCCGTGGCGGTCACCGAGAGTCGCCTCGGCGATGCCTGCGACGATCGCGGTCTCGGAGCGAAGGTGCGGACTGGCGGGGTCGAGCGGGCCTCGTGACGCGTGCACGGCGCACACCGAGTCCTCGACCGAGACGAACTGCTCCTTGCCGCCGCGGATGTCCTGCTCGGTGCGTCCGAGGGTCGGCAGGATCAGCGCTGCCTCGCCGCAGACGAGGTGCGAGCGGTTGAGCTTGGTCGAGACCTGCACCGTCAGCGCCGCCCGACGCATGGCCTTGGACGTCACGTCGGTGTCGGGGGAGGCGTGGACGAAGTTGCCGCCGAGCCCCATGAAGAAGGAGGCTTTGCCGTCGCGAAGCGCACGGATCGAGTCGACGGTGTCGAGACCGTGCTCGCGCGGCGGGTCGAATCCGAACTCCTTCTGCATGGCGTCGAGGAAGTGCGCGGGCGGTCGCTCCCAGATGCCCATCGTCCTGTCGCCCTGCACGTTGGAGTGACCGCGGATGGGGAACAGCCCGGCACCGATCTTGCCGATGTCGCCGCGCGCGAAGGCCAGGTTGCAGACCTCCTTGATCGTGGCGACGGAGTTGCGGTGCTGCGTCAGGCCCATCGCCCAGCAGTAGACCGTCTTGCTCGAGCCGCGGATCATCTCAGCGGCCTCGGTGATCAGTGCGCGGCTCAGGCCAGTGGCCTTCTCGACCTGCGCCCAGTCGACGTCGCTGACGTGCCTGGCCCACTCCTCGAAGCCGGTGGTGTGCGTGTCGATGAAGTCGTGGTCGAGGGCGTCCCACTCCACGAAGAGCGAGCCGAGAGCCTGGAACAGTGCGAGGTCGCCGTTGAGCTTGATCGGCAGGTGCAGGTCGGCGATGTCGGTGCCCTTGCCGACGATGCCGCGGGGCAGCTGGGGGTTGCGGAAGTTGTGCAGCCCGGCCTCGCGCAACGGGTTGACGGCGATGATCTTCGCGCCGCGACGCTTCGCGATCTCGAGCGCCGACAGCATGCGGGGATGGTTCGTGCCGGGGTTCTGTCCCGCAATCAGGATGACGTCAGCCTCGTAGATGTCGCGCATCGTGATGCTGGCCTTGCCGATGCCGATCGACTCCTGCAGGGCAATGCTCGTTGACTCATGGCACATGTTCGAGCAGTCGGGCATGTTGTTGGTGCCGAACGCGCGGACGAACAGCTGGTAGGCGAACGCCGACTCGTTCGAGGCGCGACCGGACGTGTAGAAGATCGCCTCGTCGGGGGAGTCGAGGCCGTTGAGATGCTCCGCGATCATTGCGAAGGCGTCGTCCCACTCGATCTCCTCGTAGTGCGTGCCACCGGGACGCTTGACGAGCGGGTGCGTGATGCGGCCCTGCTGGCCGAGCCAGTACTCGTCGTGCGCCTCGAGCTCGGCAATGCTGTAACGGGCGAAGAATGCCGGTGTGGCGCGCTTCTTGGTGGCCTCCTCGGCCACGGCCTTGGCACCGTTCTCGCAGAACTCCGCGGTCTGACGGTTCTCGGGGTCCGGATCGGGCCAGGCGCACGACATGCAGTCGAAGCCATCGGCCTGGTTGAGCTTGAGCAGCGTCTTGGCGGTGTTCTTCACGCCCATCTGCGTGATGGCACGCTTCATGGACACCCCTACGGCGGTGACGCCTGCCGCAGCGTTCTTGGGCTCGTGCACCTCGAGCTCGCGTTCGTCCGTGTTCTTGGCCATTATCCGATTCTCCTCGTCATCCCTCATTCTTGCCCGGTCGGGCGCCGGACGCATTTTGCGGCGGCCCACTCAGGAGGAGAGCAGGGGTGCGGTGTGGCCGATGCTGCTGTCGATGGCGCCCGCCACCGTCACCTGACCGGTGGGCACCAGGCGAATGACGATGCACTCGCGACTCCATCTCTCGACGGCATGGTCCTTGTCGCCGAGGTTGAGGCGTCCCGTCCTGAGCGCCGTCGTGACGGAGTCCCAGTGCTCCGAGCCCGGGGCGACGACCTCCACAAGTGCTTCCGCCTCGGCGACGAGGGCTCGGGTCGACTTGCTGCGCAGCATCAGCGTGACAACGTGCTGGTCGGTGATACCGGGCAGTGGCTGCTCGGTGCCACCCGTGACCAAGCACACCGCGTCGCCGACCCACTCGTGCCACAGGGGCTGGGTGTGGCCGGCGTACGACACCCAGACGAGGCCGGACTTCTTGGCAAGCTCGGCGATCAGGGCAGTGGCGGCGTCACCGCCGGATCCGTTCAGAGCTGGGCTGCCGTGACGTTGGTTGCCCGGGGGCGGTGTGACGACCGAGCCGGCGCGGCGACCGGCGGCGTGGCCGCAGCCTCCCGCGCAGCAAGACCGCGGACGAACGACCCGATCTCCTCGATGGCCGCGCGGGCCTCGGGCACCCATGCGGCCGCGGCCTGGAAGACGTGCACCTGGCGATCCCACACCTGCAGCTCGCACGCGACGCCGGCGGCGACGAGGCGGTTGGCCATCAGCTCGGCGTCGGCCATCAGCACCTCGCGCGAACCGACGTGGATCAGTGCCGGGGGCATGTCGGCCAATGGCATGTTGACCGGGCAGACGCGGGTGCCCTCGACGCCACGGCGGGTGTCCATGCGCAGCGAGACGTCAGTGAGCTTGGCGAGCGCGTGGATCGGGAACGTCTGGCAACGGTCGGCGTTGCGGTGCTCCTGCTTGTTGGTGGAGTCGAAGTCGAGCAGCGGTGAGATGGCCACGACGCCGGCGGGCTGTCCCCAGTGCTTGTCCATGACGGCACGCGCGACGCTGAAGGCGAGGTAGCCCCCGGCCGAATCGCCCGCAATGGTGATGTTCTCGGGACGATAGCCCTGGTCGAGGAGCCAGCGGAATGCATCGACGCCGTCAGCGACCGACTCGGAGATCGGCTCGTACGGCATCTGGCGGTAGCCGACGTTCAGGACGGGCTGCTTCGCGGCGAACGAGATGCGCGAGACCAGGCGGCGGTGGGTGTTGAGGCCGCAGGTGAGGAATGCGCCCCCGTGGAAGTACAGGATCGCGCCGTCGTTGCCACCGTGGATGTCGGAGACGCCCTTGGCCTGCAGCCACTCGCTGGAGGAGGTTGCGAGCTCGATCGAGCGCCACATCGTGCCCTCGTGGACAGGCAGCAGCCGAGCCGCATGCTCGATGACGTTGGGAGGAAAGATGTCAAAGGGCAGGTGCGCCCAGGCACCGAGCAGCGGCCGCACGGTGTGACGGAGGCCGAAACCCAGAAGACGCGACTGGATGCTCGCGCCGCGGAAGTACCGCGGCTCGGCGGCCAGTGTCAGGTGTGACGCCATGGTGGTCCCCTCCTTGCACGGTGCGACGATCATTTGCCAGTGTTTCACCTAGAGTGACGTGCGCCACATGTGGGCGTTAGCGTACTGCCAGCATCCCCCCAGCGCTGAAGGAATTGCCGATGTCGTTCATGCCACCCACGGACTCGATGTTCTTGCTCGCCGAGTCCCGGGAGCATCCGATGCATGTCGGTGGCCTCCAGCTGTTCGTCCCGCCCGAGGGTGTGGGGCCCGAGTTCGTGCGCGACATGATCCAGGCGTTCCGTCACACAGACAATGTCTCGCCGCTGTTCCGCAGGCGTCCGGCCGATCCGGTCGGGTCGCTCGGCAACACGTGGTGGAAGACCGACGAGACGATCGACTACGACCACCACGTGAGGCACTCGGCCGTGCCGCAGCCCGGTCGCATCCGCGAGCTGCTCCAGCTGACGTCGCGCTGGCACGGCTCTCTGCTCGACCGCCATCGGCCGCTGTGGGAGGCCCACATCGTCGAAGGGCTCGCAGACGGGCGCGTCGCGGTCTACACCAAGGTGCACCACTCGATGGTCGACGGAGTGTCGGCCCTGCGGCTGATGCAGCGAGCGCTCAGCGAAGACCCGGAGGCACGCGACTGCGTCCCCCCGTGGGCGCTGCCGTCGGCGAAGACGGCGGGTGGTGGCGGCGGTTTCGACCCGTGGGGCCTGATCCGCGCCGGAGCCGGTGCCGCGGGAGACATCGCGGGTCTCGTGCCGGCGTCGTTCAAGATCGCCAACCAGATCATCCGCGATGGTGACATCACGCTGCCCCGGGCGCCCAAGACGATTCTCAACGGTCCGGTCGGCGGCGCGCGTCGCTTCGCCGCTCAGTCGTGGGAGATCGAGCGCATCCAGCGGGTCGCCAAGTCGTCGGCCACGACCCTCAACGACGTCGTGCTGGCGATGGTGTCCGGGGCCCTGCGCGCGTACCTCCTGGAGCAGCACGCGCTTCCCGATGAACCGATGACGGCGATGGTGCCGGTGTCACTCGCTCTGCGCGCAGAGTCAGCCGGCACCGAGAGCGGCGGGGGCAACTCGGTCGGAGCGATCGTGGTCAACCTCGCCACCGACCGCGAGAGCGGACCGACTCGTCTGGAGGAGATCGCCTACTCCTCGCGGCAGGCCAAGAAGATCATGGGAGACCTGTCGCCGACGCAGATCCTGGCCTTCTCCGCGCTGCAGATGCTGCCCATCGCGCTGACGCCGGTGCCCGGCTTCGTCCGGTTCACCCGCCCGCCGTTCAACGTCGTCGTGTCGAACGTGCCGGGGCCGAAAAAACCGATGTACTTCAACGGCTCCCGCCTCGACGGCATGTACCCGGTCTCGATCGTGCTCGACGGACAGGCCCTCAACATCACTCTCACCAGCCGTGACAAGTACCTCGACTTCGGTTTGATTGGCTGTCGCCGCAGCGTCCCGCACCTGCAACGGCTGCTGATCCACCTCGAGTCCTCGTTGGCCGAGCTCGAGACCGCCTGGGGCTGACCCCTCCCAGCGTCCGCGCTCCAGCGCCCCCGCTGGCAGGGACGCTCTTGAGGAAATGCGCCGCGCGTCGCCACAAGAGCGTCACTCCCAGCGCGGACGGGAGGTTTGACGACCGGCACACTGTCGGGGTGAACGCCTTCCTTGCCGTCGTGGCCATCCTCGGCGTCTCGGCCTCGGGGCCGCTGATGGCCGGCACGGCCGCCCCTGCCCTGGCCATCGCGTTCTGGCGCAATGCCGCCGGGACCCTGGTGCTCGCTCCGTTCGCACTGACCCGCAACCGCGGCGAGCTGTTTACCCAGACGCGGCGCGGCTGGCTCACGACTGCTTTCGCAGGGGCCATGTTGGCCGCACACTTTGCCACCTGGGTCAGCGCGCTCAAGCTCACCACTGTCGCGGCCGCCACTGCGCTGGTGACGACGCAGCTCGTGTGGGTCGTGCTCATCGACCGGCTGCGCGGCATCCGCACGACGCGATCCGTGCTGCTCGGGATGGCGCTCTCGGTCGCAGGGGTTTTCGTCATCTCCGGGGTCGATTTCACCATCTCGACCCGTGCCCTGACGGGTGACCTCCTGGCGATTGCCGGAGGACTGTTCGCGGCGCTCTACCTGATGGCAGGCAGCGAGATCCGCGAGTCGTGGTCGACGACGGCCTACACATTCACCTGCTACGGCGTCTGCGCAGTCCTGCTGGCCCTGGTGTGCCTCGTCGGCGGCGTCGGGCTCGGCGGGTTCTCGACGAAGACGTGGCTGCTCATCGCCGCCGTGACGGTCAGCGCCCAGCTGTTGGGCCACTCACTGCTCAACCACCTGCTCGCCGTGATGAGCCCCGGTCTGATTTCCCTCCTGCTGCTCCTCGAGGTGCCGGGCGCGGCCCTGCTGGCCGGAATCTTCCTCGACCAGACCCCGCCAGCGGGCATCTACCTCGGCCTCGCGCTGATCCTGTCCGGGCTGGTCGTGGTCGTGGTTCGACGCCCGGCACCGGACGTCGTCCTCGCGGAGTGAGAGGTCGGTCACCAGGGCCTCGACAAGACGTCGTGGTTACCTCTCGGTAGAGTCAGGAGGTCACCCCCGCAGCAACCGTTGAGGAGCCCATGATGGGTCGTCTTGTTTCCACCGAAGGCTTGACCGACATCCAGGAAGAGATCCTGAAGACGGTCCGCACGTTCGTCGAGAAGGAGATTCTTCCGGTCGCGACGGAGCTCGAGCACAAGGACGAGTACCCGACTGACATCGTCGAGGGCCTCAAGGACCTCGGCATCTTCGGCATCATGATCCCCGAGGAGTACGGGGGTCTGGGCGAGTCTCTCCTCACGTACGTGCTCGTGGTCGAGGAGATCGCTCGCGGCTGGATGAGCGTGTCGGGCGTCATCAACACGCACTTCATCGTGGCCTACATGCTGATGCACCACGGCACGGAGGAGCAGAAGCAGAAGTATCTCCCCAAGATGGCCACCGGCGAGATCCGCGGCTCGTTCTCGATGTCGGAGCCGTCACTGGGATCTGACGTTGCCGCCATCAAGACCAAGGCGGTCAAGGGCGACGACGGTGACTACACGATCAACGGCCAGAAGATGTGGCTGACCAACGGTGGCTCGTCCAACCTGGTCGCCGTGCTGGTCAAGACCGACGAGGGCAACGACTCGGTCTACAAGAACATGACGGCGTTCCTGGTGGACAAGGAGGTCGGCTTCGGCGAGACCGCCCAGGGGGTCACCATCCCCGGCAAGATCGAGAAGATGGGCTACAAGGGTGTCGACACCACCGAGCTGATCTTCGAGGGCGCCAAGATCTCGGCCGACCAGATCCTGGGTGGCGAGCCGGGCAAGGGCTTCTACCAGATGATGGACGGCGTCGAGGTGGGTCGCGTCAACGTCGCCGCCCGTGCCGTCGGCGTGGCCAACCGCGCCTTCGAGCTCGGCATCGCCTACGCGCAGCAGCGCGAGACGTTCGGCAAGAAGATCGCCGAGCACCAGGCCATCCTGTTCCGTCTGGCCGAGATGGGCACCAAGGTCGAGACCGCTCACGCCATGGTCGTCAAGGCTGCACGGCTCAAGGATTCCGGCGTGCGCAATGACGTCGAGGCCGGCATGGCCAAGTACATCGCCGCGGAGTTCTGCAACGAGGTCGTGGCCGACTCGTTCCGCATCCACGGCGGCTACGGCTACTCCAAGGAGTACGAGATCGAGCGCCTCTACCGCGAGGCCGCGTTCCTCCTGATCGGTGAGGGCACAGCTGACATCCAGAAGATGATCATCGGTCGTAGCCTGCTCAAGGACTACAAGCTCTGAGTTGTCGACACGGCGCCGGGGAGGTGCGGGATAGGGTCGAGGCATGGCAGAGATCTTCTCGTTGGAATACCCGCAGTCGCTCGGCGTCTTCGACAAGTATGCGCAGGCGCAGAAGGCCGTCGACTACCTGTCGGACAATGACTTTCCCGTGCAGAACGTCCTGATCGTCGGCACCGAGCTCAAGCAGATCGAGCGTGTCACGGGTCGTCTCACGAATGGCCGGGTCGCTGCGGCGGGCGCCATGTCGGGCCTGTGGATGGGCCTGTTCATCGGCATCTTGTTCGGCCTCTTCGCCGAGGAGAACGCCTGGCTGTCGACGGTCCTGAGCACGATGGCCATCGGGCTGGTGTTCGGCGTGGTGTGGTCACTGGTCGGCTACGCCGCCACGCGCGGCCAGCGCGACTTCAGCTCGGTGCAGAAGGTGGTCGCGACGAAGTACGAGGTGCTGGTCGAGCACAAGCACCTCGCCGCCGGCCAGGACATGCTCGCCACGATGCCCGGTGAGGGCCCTCTCGTCAGCTGACCCTCGAAGCCGGCCGGGGTTCGCGTCGGACATGATGGTGGGCGATCAACCCCGCCTCCCGAGGAGCCCCCATGCAGTTCGGTCGTAGCTACGAAGAGTTCGAGGTCGGCGCCACCTACAAGCACTGGCCCGGCAAGACCGTCACCGAGTACGACGACCATCTCTTCTGCTTGCTGACGATGAACCACCACCCCCTTCACCTCGACGCGAACTACGCCGAGAAGACCACCCAGTTCGGCAAGAACGTCGTGGTCGGCAACTACGTCTACTCGATCCTGCTCGGCATGAGCGTCGCCGACGTCTCCGGCAAGGCCATCGCGAACCCCGAGGTCGAGTCGCTGCGCCACGTCGCCCCCACGTTCCACGGCGACACCCTCTACGGCGAGACCACGGTGCTCGAGAAGACCGAGAGCAGGAGCAAGGACGACCGGGGCATCGTCTACGTCGAGACGATCGGGTACAACCAGGACGGGACGATCGTCTGCGTCTTCCGTCGTAAGGTCATGGTCCCCAAGGACAGCTACCTGACCGAGCGTGGCGGGGAGCAGCCGGGCCGACCGGTGCCGGTGCCGGACAAGAACTGGGCCGGCCCGCAGGCATGAGCCCGGCGGGGACAGCAGCCGCTTCAAGAGATGGCGACGAGCTGTGGATCGTCCGCCACGGCGAGACTGAGTGGAGTGCGCGCGGGCAGCACACGTCGACCACCGACCTCGCGCTGACGGTCGACGGTGAGACGTCGGCGCGGTCGCTCACCGAGCGCCTCGCCCGCGTCGACTTCGTCCAGGTCCTGACGAGTCCGCGGCGTAGGGCGCGCGACACCGCCGCACTCGCCGGCTTCCCCGAGGCTGAGCCCGACGACGATCTTGCCGAGTGGGCCTACGGTGACTACGAGGGGTTGACGACCCCCGAGATCAGGGAGACCGTGCCCGGCTGGTCAGTCTGGACGCACCCCAGCCCGGGAGGCGAGACGGCGGACCAGATTGGCGCCAGGCTCGACCGGATCGTGACCCGAGCGAGGGCCGAGGACGGCAAGACCCTCGTGTTCGCGCACGGTCACTCGCTGCGAGTGCTTGCAGCGCGGTGGCTCGGGCTGCCGGTGCCGGACGGCAGGATCTTCCTCCTCGACACCGCGACGATCTCCGTTCTCGCGGTCGACAGGGGGACGCCCGTCATCCGTCTCTGGAACGCCACGTCGACCGACTAGCCTGATCGCGTGCGTATCGACCTCCACACCCACTCCAACCGCTCGGATGGCACCGACAGCCCGTCCGAGCTGGTCTCCAAGGCCGTGTCCGCGGGACTCGACGTGGTGGCTCTCACCGATCACGACTCCACTGCCGGGTGGGAGGAGGCCGAGCAGGCGGCGATGGACGTCGGGCGCATCGAGCTGGTGCGGGGCATCGAAGTGTCGACCAAGCTCGACGGCAAGAGCATCCACCTTCTCGGTTACGAGTTCGACCCCACCGACGTGCCGCTGCTCGCCGAGCTCGACCGGGTGCTCACGGGGCGCAACAGCAGGCTTCCCGGGATCATCGCCAACCTCAACGCGATCGGCATCGACATCACGGCCGCCGAGGTCGACGCGAAGGCCAGCAACGCCAAGGCATCGGGTCGTCCGCACGTGGCCGACGTCCTGGTCGACAAGCGGGTGGTCGTTGACCGCGACGAGGCGTTCGACCTCTACCTCATGCCCGGACGTCCGGGCTATGTGCACCGCTACGCCGCAGACCTGCCCGACACCATCAGGCTCCTGAAGGCCGCCGGTGGCAAGACGGTGCTGGCGCACCCGTGGTCGCGCGGGAGTGATCGGGTGTTGACCCCGGCCCGCATCGCGGAGCTCGCTGACCTCGGGCTCGACGGTCTCGAGGTCGACCACAACGACCACGGGCTCGAGGCCCGTGCGCGCCTCGGCCAGCTGGCCCGCGAGCTCGGCCTCGTCCACACGGGCTCGAGCGACTACCACGGCACGGGCAAGTCGGCGAGGTTCAGCCTCGGATGCCACACCACCGCACGCGACCAGTTCGAGAGACTCCTCAGCCGCTGACCCCCACCATTCGGCGCGTGTCTCACCTGACGGTGACCAGATCTCGAGAAATCGAGTGCCCCGGGCGCCAATTCCTGATGAGGCGATCGCGTGGGGGCTAGGCGGAGGGGCTAGGCGGAGGGGCCGAACTGCTCCACGCGGACCGTGTCGCTGCGTACCCCCGCCTCACCGAGGATGCGTCCGACGAAGCTCACGAAGCCGACCGAACCGCAGACGTACGCCCGCTCGGTGCCGACGGCGAGCTCGGCCAGCTCGTCGGGGTAGATGTGCGCCGCGACGCGCTCGGTGCCGTCTGGTTGAGGCTGGTTCTCGCGGGTCAGCGCGATGAAGGCGCCATACTCCTCGAGCTCGTCGACGTACGGAAGCTTGGCACGGGTCTGCGCCGACGCGACAACCGTGAGCAGCGGGGTCGCACCGGTGCGCCGGGCGAACCGCATCATCGAGATGAACGGCACGACGCCCGAGCCGCCAGCGACGCAGATCGACGGCACCTGCCCGTCCCAGACGAACCATCCGCCGATGGGCCCGCGCAGCTCGAGCTCATCGCCCACGTCGGCGACGTCGTGCAGGAAGCCGGAAACCTCACCACGCGGCAGGCACTCGATCATCAGCTCGAGCAGTGGGTCGTCAGGATCGGAGGCGATCGAGTACGACCGTTGGGCGGTGTACCCGTCGGGTGCGCGCAGGCGGACGACGTAGTGCTGCCCCGGCAGGTGGGCGACCCGGTCGGCGACCTCCAGGCGGATCATGACGAGGGAGCCGGTTGGTCGCGAGATCTCGCGGACGATGCCGGTGGTCCAGCCGCCGGCCGGGGCGGCGGCGTCGGACGCTGTGGTCACGCGTCGCCCTGGTAGCGCTGCTCGAGCCACGGGTCACCGCGGTCGTGGTAGCCGTTGCGCTCCCAGAACCCCTGCTCGTCGTGGTCGAGCAGCTGGATCCGGGTGATCCACTTGGCCGACTTCCAGAAGTACAGGTGCGGAACCAGCATCCGCACAGGTCCGCCATGCTCGGCCGTGAGCGGTGAGCCGTCGAACTCCCACACGACCCATGCCTTGCCGTCGCGGACGTCGTCGATCGGCAGGTTGGTCGTGTAGCCGGTCGTTGACGTCGCCAGGACGTGCGTCGCCTCGGACTTCGGTTGCGCCAGGGCGAGCAGCGTGTCGACGCTGACCCCCGTGAACGTCGTGTCGAACTTGGACCAGGTCGTGACGCAGTGGATGTCACCGTGGTAGCTCGATGCGGGGAGGGCGTGGATGCCGCGCCAGTCCCAGGTGGTGGGAGTCTGCACCAAGCCGTCGACGGTGAGCGACCACGTGTCGATGTCGACGACCGGGGTGAGCTCGGCCGACAGGACCGGCCAGCCGCTGCCGGTGTCGTACTGCCCGGGCGCCAGACGGTCGTCGCCGCCGCGGCGGGCGCCACCGGTGAACCCGCGGGTGAAGCCCGGCATCAACGCTCCTGGGTGTGAGTGAGGAGGAAGGGGAGCCAGGCGTCCATCAGGCCCTGCGTGTTCTCGACGGCAGGGGAGTGCGCTGCGTCGGGAACAAGGTGAATCTCGGTACCGAGCAGGCGTGCCATGGAAGCCTGCAGGTCATGGGGCCACGCGTCGTCGTCAACCCCTCGACCCACCCAGCACGGCAGGCCGAGAGCCCCCACATCGTCGATGACGTCGGGGGCATCGAGCAGGAGAAGGGTCATGGCCTTCAGCGAGGCGGCGGAGTTGCTGGTGAAGCGGTGAGCGAGAAACCGGGTGATCTGTGCGGGTCGCTTGACACCTTGTTCGCGAAGCTGGTGGATCTGCAGCAGCGGGACCTTGCCGATCGCGGACGCGATGCGCCTGAGGGGACGGGTGGGCGTGTCACCGAGCGCGCCAGGACCACTGCACAGCAAGCTCAAGGAGGTCCACCACTCCCGGGAGTCGAGCACCGCGCGCTGCGCCACGAGCCCCCCGAAGGAGTGCCCGAGGAGGTGCGATACGGCGAAACGGGATGTGGCTCGCACCGCGAGCGCGTCGGCAGCGAAGCCGGCCAGGGAGTAATCGTCCTCGGCGGTGCCGGAGGTCTCGAACTGTCCGCGCTGGTCATATGCGGTCGCATCGAGCCCGGCCGCAGCCAGGAGGGGGAGGACTGGGGTGAGGTCTTCCTTGCTGCCGGTCCAGCCGGGCACCAGCAGGACGTGGCCCGAAGCGTCGTCGGCGCGGATGACGTGCGCGGCGAACGGTCCTCGCGACGTCTGGATCGTGGTGGCCTCGACGCCGGGAGGCAGCTCGAGGGACCGTGGGACGCTCATCAGCGGCCGCGCCTGGCGACCCGGGTCACCAAGGTCTTGGGGAGGTACTGGGCGAGGCCGGCGAGCACCTTGTAGCGGAGCGACGGGATGGAGACGGACTTGCGCTTGTCGAGATCCTTGAGAGAGGCCTTGACGACATTGTCGGCGTCGAGCCACATCCACCTGGGTACACCCGAGACGTCCATCTCACCCCGCTGGTGGAACTCGGTGCGCACGAAGCCCGGACAGAGGGCCTGCACCGAGATGTTGACGTCGGCGTAGTGGATGTTGGCCCAGCGCGAGATGTTGACGAGCCACGCCTTGTGCGCGGAGTAGGCCCCGCGGGGCGTGAATGCCGCGACGCTGGCGACATTGATGATCTGCCCGCCCTTGCGCCCGGCCATCGTCTTGATCGCCGCGTCCATCAGGTGCATCGGCGCGCGCACCAGGAGGTCGAGCTGGCCGTCCTCGGCGGCGACGTCCGTGGTGCCGAACCAGCCGGCCAGCGAGGCCCCGGCGTTGTTGACGAGGAGATCGACGGGTCGAGTCGTGTCGGTGACGACGTTGACCGCCGCTCGGACGCCCTCGGGAGCCGCGAGGTCGGCCGTGAGGACGTCGACGGTGACGTCGTGCTTGCTGCGGATCTGTGCCGCCACAGACTCCAGCCGGTCGGTCGTACGAGCCACGATGACCAGGTCGAAACCGCGCTTCGCGAGCTCCCTCGCGAACGCATTGCCGATCCCTGAGGTTGCCCCGGTCACCAGCGCGCGACGTGTCATGGCCCAAGCATGCCAAACAACCGGGGACGGGGGTCGGTCGGGCGAACAGGTGAACCGCAGGTCAATGGCACAATAGGCCCCGTGACGACGACGATTGCGGTGGCCAACCAAAAGGGCGGAGTCGCCAAGACGACCACCGTGGTGTCGCTCGGAGCAGCGCTCGCCGAGCTGAAGCAGCGGGTCCTGCTGGTCGACGTCGACCCACAGGGCAGCCTCACATTCTCACTCGGCATCGACCCCGAAGACCTCGAGATCACCATCGCCGAGGTGCTGCTGGGCACCGCGCGCCCCGACGACGCGATCGTCATCACCGATGATGGAATGCACCTGCTGCCCGCCAACATCACCCTCACCCAGGCCGAAGAGAGCCTCGTGGGTCGCACCGGTCGGGAGCAGCGCCTGCGCGTGGCGCTCGACAAGGTCGCCGACGACTACGACTGGATCCTGATCGACTGCCCGCCGACGCTCGGTGTGCTCACGGTCGGCGCCCTCTCGGCGGCGCAGAAGGTGCTCATCCCGCTGCAGGCCGAGACGCTGTCGCACCGGGGCGTGGGCCAGCTGCTCGACACGATCTATGACGTGCGCCAGTTCATCAACTCCTCGCTGGAGATCATGGGGGTGCTGCCCACGATGTATGACGGCCGCACCAAGCACGCCCAGAACGTCCTGCAGGCGATCCGCGACACGTACGACCTGCCGATCGTGACGCCGCCGATCCCCAAGACGATTCGGTTCGCCGAGGCGCCGGCGATCGGCCGATCGGTGTTGTCCACCGCCAAGAACCACAAGGGCGCCGAGGCCTACCGACAGGTGGCCGCCGGAATCCTGGCGGCCAGCGCGACGTCCCGAAAGAAGTAGCGGGCGCTGATCCGCGGCACGCCTCGCCTCGAACGCAATCTCGCCAGCGGAGTCGTTCACCTGCATCACCGTAGAACTGCCCGAACGCAATGGCGAGATCACCAGACGGTGGAGCGGTCGCCGTTAAGATGGCTGGCATGGCCAGGCACCGCCCGCTCCTAGAACAGGTCCGCAGTCGCGGCCGCATCGGTGTGCTCGCGCTGGCTTTCGGGGTCACGATCGCCGTGGGTGGCACGGCGATCGGCGCCCTGCCACAGCTGAAGGCCGACCGGGCGTGCGGGGCCGCGGCCGGCGGGGGGGGCCGGGGCGTCCCGCCCCCGGCCACAGCGGAAGGCCGCCCGGGCGCCGGCCGACACCGTGTCGGCCGCGAGTCCCGCCTCGATCGAGACGGCAACGCTCGACGCCATCGCAGTGCCCAGGGCGAAGCCCCAGGGCTCCACGCCCACGGAGGCGACAACATCACCGCGCGCTGCCATGAGCGCGACGAAGGTCGCTGCCCTCCCCGACGGCTCCGGCAGCGGCCGACGGATCGTGTTCGACCAGAGTGACCAGCGCGTGTGGCTCGTCGGCAGCGGCGGCGTCGTCAAGCGCACCTACCGGGTCTCGGGCAGCCGATTCGACAATCTGCGTCCGGGTATGTTCTCGGTGCAGTCGCGCAGCCGCCACGCTGTCTCGTACGACTACTCGGGCAGCCTCGAGTACTTCGTCCGATTCGCCACCGGCGTCTCCGCGCCGATCGGTTTCCACGCGGTGCCTCGCGACAACGCCGGCACCCTCGAGCAGACGAAGGCCCAGCTCGGCACACCGCTGTCGGCTGGCTGCGTCCGGCAATGGAGACCCGACGCGATAGCCCTGTGGGACTTCGCGCCGGTGGGCACCACCGTCGTCGTCACGGACTAGAACCACCGGCCTGCAAGGCCGCCATCAGCACGGCTGGGGGAGGTCAGTCGTTCTTGGCGACCGGGGCCCCGCCGCGTGAGCGTGTGCGGCTGCGGTTGCGACGCGGACGCTGTGCAGACTCGCTGCCCTTGTCGCCCGACCCGGCGCTGTTGCCGTCTCCACCGCCGGACTGCGCTGACTTCTGCTCGCCGCCACGGCCCGCACGGTCGCCGCCGCGGCCACCGCTGTTTCCGCTGCCGCCGCCGGAGCGGCCACGGCCTCCACGGTCGTCGTCCTTGCGGGGCTCGCGGGGTGATGCCGCCTTGGGCCGACCCTTGTCGTCGCGGCTGATGCCGAGGTCGTGGAACAGGTGGTCGGATGTCGAGTAGGTCTCCAGCGGCTCGTCGAACGGAAGGCCGAGAGCGGTGTTGATCATCTTCCAGCGCGCGAGGTCGGCCCAGTCGACGAACGTCACGGCGATGCCGGTGGCGCCCGCGCGGCCCGTGCGGCCGATGCGGTGGACGTAGGTCTTGTCGTCCTCGGGGCAGTTGTAGTTGATGACGTGCGAGATGCCGGCGACATCGATGCCGCGAGCCGCGACGTCGGTCGCGACGAGAATGTTGATCTTGCCCTCGCGGAATCGGGTGAGCGCCTTCTCGCGGGCAGGCTGCGCCATGTCCCCGTGCAGCGGAGACGCAGGGAATCCGCGGTCGATGAGCTCGTCGGCGACGCGCTGGGCGGTGCGCTTGGTCCGCGTGAACACCAGGACCTTGCCGACGTCGTCGGCCTGCAGGATGCGACCGACGATCTCGGCCTTGTCCATCTCATGTGCCTGCCAGACGAACTGTGCCGTGGCCGGCACCATCTGGGTGTCCTCGCCGGACTCGGCACGGATGTTCATGGGGTGGCGCATGTGCTTGCGGGCCAGCCCGACGATCGCGCCCGGCATGGTCGCCGAGAACAGCATCGTCTGGCGGGTCTCGGGCGTCTTGGCGAGGATCGACTCGACGTCGGGCAGGAAGCCCAGATCGAGCATCTCATCGGCCTCGTCGAGCACCAGCGACTTGACGTGCGAGAGGTCGAGCGCGCCGCGATTGGCCAGATCGAGCAGCCGACCGGGGGTGCCGACGACGATGTCGACTCCGGACTCGAGTGCGTCGAGCTGTGACTCGTAGGGGACGCCGCCGTAGATCGTGAGGTTGCGGGTGCCGCGTCGCTTGGAGGCGACGGCGATGTCACTGGCGACCTGGATCGCGAGCTCTCGGGTCGGCGCGACGATGAGGGCCTGCGGCTTGCCGGCGACGACCTGGTCGTAGTCGGCGTCGTGCGGGGCGACGGTGCGTTGGATGACCGGGATGCCGAAGGCAAGTGTCTTGCCGGTTCCGGTGCGCGCCTGACCGATGAGGTCAGTGCCCATCAGTGCCACGGAGAGGGTCATCTCCTGGATCGGGAACGGGTTCTCGATGCCAACGTCAATCAATGCGTCGGCGATCTCGGGCATGACGCCCAGATCTTTGAACGTAGTCAGGGTCTTCTCGAATTCTTCAGATTCGTGGATGTACCGGTCTCATTCTAACGTCTGCACCTGCCGCTCCCGCGCTACGCTGCGGAGTCATGGCTTCCAAGGGCAGATCCACACCATTCACCATCGACGATCCGGTCTACCGGACCGGGGTCATCGAGCTGCTCGGGTTGCTCGCCTACGGAGAGATGAGCGCCTTCGAGCGGCTCTCGGAGGATGCCAAGATGGCACCCGACCTGCCGACCAAGGTCGAGATCGTGGCGATGGCCACGGGCGAGTTCGGCCACTTCCTGCTTCTGCGCGACCGGTTGTCTGAGCTGGGCGAGGACCCGTACGAGTCGATGGCTCCGTTTGCTGCGACGTTCGAGCGTTTCCACCGGCAGACCGCGCCGTCCGACTGGCTGGAGGGACTCGTCAAGGCCTACGTCGGCGACGGCCTGGCCGCAGACTTCTACCGCGAGATCGCCGCCTACCTCGACGCGGAGACACGCGCCCTGGTGCTCGACACGCTGAGTGGTACCGGCAACTCCGACTTCGTGGTCGGCGCCGTGTGCGGCGCCATCGCTTCTGAGCCGCGGGTCGGCGGGAGGCTGGCGCTGTGGGGTCGCAGGTTGATGGGCGAGGCGCTGAGCCAGGCGCAGATGGTCGTCGCCGAACGCGACGCACTGAGCGTCGTGCTGGTCGGCGGTGTCGACCACCCGGGCATGGACCTCGCCGGCATCGGGCGGATGTTCACCCGCATCACCGAGGCCCATGCCAAACGCATGGCCAAGCTCGGCCTCGCCGCCTAACCCCCCGTGGGCGGTGGATCGCCGCCGCAGGGTTGGGGTTACTTCGCGGCAGCAGCGTTGAGACCGAAGCCGACCTTGCGCTCGGAGTCGGACGTGAAGTCGAGGTAGGCGACCCTCGCAGCCGGCACCGCGACGGTGCGTCCCTTGTCATCGGTGAGGATGAACACCGAGTCGTCCTTGAGGGCCTTGCTCAGGGCGTCGAGCACAGCCTGAGGCTCGGCCTCGGTTGCCACTGACAGCTCACGGGCGGCGTACTGCACGCCAATCTTGACCTCCACGGTCACTCATCTCCTTGAATGTTGTCGTCATCTTTGTCTCGGGGAAAACCGCCGATGCCTCGCCACGCGAGGCCGGCGACGAGCTGGACAGCTTCGCTGCGGGTGAGGGTCGAGTCCTGCGACAGCCAGTTGCGGGCGCCGACATGACCCATGCCGACAAGGCTCACGGCCAGGAGGTGCGACGAGGCACTGGGCAGGCCGGTGTCCTCATGGATGACCTCGGCGATGGCGGCGGCCGACTCCTCGATGACGCGGTCGATCTGCTCGCGAACCGACGGGTCGCTGGTGAGGTCAGACTCGAAGACCAACCGGAACGCCGCGCCCTGGTCGGCGACATAGTCGTACCACAGCTCCATCGTGGCCCGGACGCGCTTGCGGTTGTCGTTGGTGCTGGCCAGCGCCGTCTTGACCCCGGCGATGACGGTGTCGCAGGACGTCTCGAGCAACGCGAGGTAGAGGTCGAGCTTGCCGGGGAAGTGCTGGTAGAGCACTGGCTTGGAGACTCCGGCCCGCTCGGCGATCTCGTCCATCGAGGCGGAGTGGTAGCCCTGCTCGACGAAGACCTCGAGCGCGACGTCGAGAAGCTGGGCTCGACGCGCGGTCCGCGGCAGGCGGCTCGTACGCGGTCGTAGCGGGATGGCTTCAGTCACACCCTGAATCCTAGTAGGTCGTGCCCGACATGCGGACGGGCGGCGCGGCGACGGCCCCCAGCGGGAACAATGGGAGCCGGGCGCGTTGTTATGCCACCGTCCCCGTTCGGACTGCAGACAAAGAACCGCACCAAAGGAGAACCCGTGGTCGCCCCACTCGTGGAACCCGCCGCAGAACTCACGATCGACGAGGTGCGCCGCTACAGCCGCCACCTCATCATCCCCGACATCGGCATGTCAGGTCAGAAGCGCCTCAAGAATGCCAAGGTGCTCGTGATCGGAGCCGGCGGTCTGGGCAGCCCAGCGCTGCTCTACCTGGCGGCAGCAGGAGTCGGCACGCTCGGCATCATCGACGACGACGTGGCCGATGAGCCCAACTTGCTGCGCCAGGACATCCACGGGCAGTACGACATCGACAAGCCCAAGGCTGAGTCGGCCGCCGCGTCGGTCGCCGAGATCAACCCGCACGTCAGGACGATCGTCCACAACGTGCGCCTCGACACCGACAACGTCCTCGAGATCTTCGCCGACTACGACCTGATCGTCGACGGCACCGACAACTTCGCGACGCGCTACCTCGTCAACGACGCGGCAGTCCTGCTCGGCAAGCCCTACGTGTGGGGTTCGATCTACCGGTTCGAGGGCCAGGTGTCGGTGTTCTGGGCGCAGGAAGGGCCGCAGTACCGCGACCTCTACCCCGAGCCGCCGCCGGCCGGGATGGTCCCGTCGTGCGCCGAGGGCGGTGTTCTCGGTGTGCTCTGCGCATCGATCGGCTCGATCATGGTGACCGAGGCCATCAAGCTCATCACCGGCATCGGTGACCCGTTGATCGGCCGACTGATGGTCTACGACGCACTCGAGATGCGCTACTCGACCCTCAACATCCGTCGCGACCCCACCGGTGAGCCGATCACGGCGCTGATGGACGACTACGAGGCGTTCTGTGGCGCGATCAGCGAGGATGCGGCCGATGCGGCAGCCGGCTCGACGATCTCAGTCGCGACGCTCGATGGCTGGCTCAAGGAGCGTGCTGACGGTGGACGCGACTTCGTCCTGGTCGACGTCCGGGAGCCCAACGAGTACGAGATCAACAAGATCCCCGGATCGATCCTGATTCCCAAGGGCGAGTTCCTCAACGGCAAGGCGCTCGGGCAGCTGCCCGACGACCAGCAGATCGTGTTGCACTGCAAGTCGGGCGTCCGCTCGGCGGAGGCGCTCGCGGTGCTCAAGGGTGCGGGCTACAAGGACTCGGTGCACGTCGGCGGTGGCGTGGTGGCCTGGGTCAACCAGATCGACCCCAGCCAGCCCACCTACTGACGAGAACCCAGCTCACCCCCACGTCTGTCACGGCGCGGGGGCGAGGTGGGGGAGCAGGGCTGGACGAAGGAGCGACGCGTGGACGACGTCTTCGCCGAACAGGTGCTCTCCCTGGTGGAGCGCATCCCACCGGGGAAAGTGCTGTCCTACGGCGTCATCGCTGAGTTCCTCGGCGCTGGTGGGCCACGACAGGTGGGTCGCGTCATGGCGCTCGAGGGAGGCGGTGTGCCGTGGTGGCGCGTCGTGCGGGCGGACGGAAGCCTGACGGCTGCGCACGGCGTCGGAGCGCAGGAGCACTACGTCGACGAGGGCACACCGATGCGCTCGCGCGGCTCCGCCGTCGACATGCCGGCGGCTCTGTGGGACTTCAGCGCCTGACTGTCACCCCTCTCTGGTGGGATGGGGTCATGCCCGTCGAGTACCTCCTGGAAAAGCCAAGCGCCGAACCCCTCGTCGCTCCCGTGCTCGACCCCAGCCAGCAGGCCGTCGTCGATCACGCTTCAGGCCCCCTGCTCGTCCTCGCGGGCCCCGGCACCGGCAAGACCACGACGCTCGTCGAAGTGGTCGTCGGTCGCATCGACAACCACGGCTACCGGCCCGAGGAGGTTCTCGTCCTCACGTTCAGCCGCAAGGCCGCCGACGAGATCCGCTCGCGCATCGCACGCCGGCTGACGCGCGCCAGCGCGGTCTCGTCCGCCATGACCTTCCACTCCTTCTGCTACGGGCTGGTGCGCGAGTTCGCCGACCCCGAGTCCTATGCCCGGCCGGTGCAGCTGCTGAGCGCGCCCGAGCAGGACGCCACGATCGCCGAGCTCGTCAAGGGCACCGGCGTCGACGAGTGGCCGGCGGCACTGCACGCCGGCCTCCGTACGCGCGGTTTTGCCCGTGAGCTGCAGCAGATCATGGCCACGGCGCGCTCCCTCGGCATGGACGCCGTCGACCTCGACGCCGTGGCGCGACGGGCCGCCCGCCCCGACTGGCTCGCGGCAGCGCGGTTCTTCGACCAGTACATCGGCGCCAGCGCCCTCGCCAACACCATTGACTATGCCGATCTGGTGTTCCAGGCGCTCGGCATCGCCTCAGACCCTGAGCATGGCGACGTCCTGCGAGGGCGTTACCGCCTCGTCGTCGTCGATGAGTACCAGGACACCGACCCGCTCCAGGTGCAGCTGCTGGCGGCGATCGCCGGCAACGGTCGCGACCTCATCGTGGTTGGCGACCCCGACCAGTCCATCTACGCCTTCCGTGGTGCCGATGTCTCGGGCATCCTCGACTTCCCGCGCCGGTTCGCGACCCCGGCCGGGCCTGCGCCGACGTTGGCGCTGGGGTCGACCCGCCGGTTCGGCAAGAACATCCTCGAAGCGACGAGGTCCATCATCGACCGCATCGGCGTCGTCGGCAGTCTCGACCGTGTCGCCTTCGAGGCGTTCCGTCACGTCGCGTCCGAGTCCGACATCGACGGCGAGGTGGTGGTCGAGACCTACGCGACGGCGGCCGCCGAGGCCGAGCACATCGCCTTGCGTCTGCGAGAAGCGCACCTCACTGGCGACCCCGTCACGGGCGACAAGGTGCCGTGGAACCAGATGGCGGTGCTCGTGCGGTCCAGCGCCGCCCTCGCCAGGCTTCAGCGCACGCTGTCGGCCTCCGGCGTGCCGGTCGAGGTCGCCGGCGACGAGGTCCCGCTCGCTGCAGAGCCAGCCGTGCGCACCCTGCTGTCAGCGCTGTGGGTCGCCGAGCGAGTCAGCCAGGGCACCCCCATCGACGTCGAGCAGTCCATCGCGGTGCTGTCCGGCCCACTCGGACGCCTCGACGCCCCGGCACTTCGGCGGCTCGGACGCGCGCTGCGGCGCGCCGACGCCGATCGTGAGGGAGGCCCCAAGCCTTCCGCCGAGCTCATCGCCACTGCGCTGACCGCGCCCATCGAGCTGCCCGCTCCCGAGGGTCACGACCCCGCGACCGCCGAGGCCATCAGGCGCACGGCCGACGTGGCGGCCCTCCTCGCCCGCGCGGCAGTGCAGATCGTCGGGCGCGAAGCGCCCGAACAGGTGCTCTGGACACTCTGGACGGGCACCGACTGGCCCTCCCGCCTGCGAGCGGAGTGGGAGTCAGGTGGTGAGAGCGCTCCGGGCGCCGACCACGACCTCGATGCGCTGTGCGCCCTCTTCCAACGGGCGGCGCGCACCGAGGAACAGCAGGGTCATCGCACGATCGCCAGCTTCGTCGCCGATCTGGAGTCACAACAGATCCCCGGTGACACCCTGGCCGACACCGGCGTGCGTGGCGAGGCCGTGCGGCTCATGACAGCTCACCGGTCCAAGGGCCTCGAGTGGCGCATCGTGGTGGTCGCCGGGGTGCAGGATGGTGCGTGGCCCGACGTCCGCTACCGCGGATCGTTGCTGCAGTCCGACCGTCTCGGTCCGGACGGCGTTCGTCCGCCAGCCTCGCCGGCGAGCCTGGCCGCCGAGGAACGTCGCCTCTTCTACGTCGCCTGCACCAGGGCGACCCATCAGCTTGTCGTCACCGCCGTCGAGAGCGGGTCGGAGAGCGGCGACCAGCCGTCGAGGTTCGTCATCGAGCTGGCACGCCATGCCACCGTCCCGAACGTCAGGCGGCGCACACGTCCACCTCGGCCCATGTCATTGCGAGGCACGGTGGCCGAGCTGCGCTCGTTGGCCGAGTCGACCACCAGCCCGCGCGTGCGCCTGCAGGCATCGCGCATGCTGGCAGCACTCGCCGCCCGCGATCTCTGGGGCACCAGGGGCGCCGACCCCGGCACGTGGTGGGGGGTCGCCGAGCTGTCCGAGGCTGAGCAGCCGATCACCGACCCCGACGCGCCGGTGCGCCTCTCCGGCAGCAGGGTGAGCTCCATCGTCAGCTGCCCGCTCAGCTGGTTCCTGTCTCATGAGGCCAACGGGCCCTCGGGCACCACCTCGGCGCAAGGCTTCGGCTCGATCGTGCACGCACTGGCCGCCGACGTCGTCCGTCGCGACGCCGACGCCGACCCTGTGGCCATGGGAGCCCGCCTCGACGAGGTGTGGCGGCGGCTGGAGTTCCCGGCCCGATGGGTGGGTGAACGCGAGCGGGTCGAGGCCCACCGGGCTCTCGAGCGCTTCGCGCGCTGGCACGCCACCCACGGTCGTCAGACGCTTGCCGCAGAGCACTCGTTCGTCACCGAGCTCGAGATCGACGGCGTCAAGACCATCCTCCGCGGGTCGATGGACCGCGTCGAGCTCGACGTCGACGGCCTCGTGCACGTGGTCGACCTCAAGACCAGCAAGACCGTGCCCTCCTTCGCGGGCATTGCCGAGCACGCCCAGCTCGGCTTCTACCAGGTGGCGGTCGACCAGGGCGCCACCGCCGACCTTGCACCCGGCGCCCTGTCGGGCGGCGCCGAGCTGGTCCAGCTACGCAAACCGGCCGGTGCGCGCAATCCTGACGACCCCAAGGTCCAGTCCCAGGCCCCACCCGACGGGGTCGAGCCGTTCTTCGCCCTCGAGCAGATCAGGCAGTCGGTCACGGTCATCCGCGGTGAGCAGTTCCCGGCCACTCCGAGCCCGACCGCCTGCGGCTACTGCGAGTTCGCCCAGGCGTGCCCGGCCAGGCCCGCCGGTGCGGCCGTCGTCGGTGGTGGGCAGTGAGCCACGTGCCGCTCATTCCTGACGTCGAGCGCCTCTGCGAAGTGCTGAAGGTGCCGTTCAGCGACGATCAGCTCGCTGCAATCACCGCACCGATGACCGCCCCGCAGTCGATCATCGCCGGAGCCGGATCGGGCAAGACCACCGTCATGGCCGCCCGGGTGGTGTGGCTGGCCGGCCACGAGAAGGTCGACCCAGCCACGGTCCTCGGCCTGACCTTCACCAACAAGGCGGCGGCAGAGCTCGGCGTCAAGGTGCGCGACTCGCTCGCACTGGTGGGCGACTGGTCGGAGCAGGGCGAGCCCACCGTCTCGACGTACCACGCGTTCGCCGGCTCGCTGATCGCCGAGCACGGTCTGCGCATCGGCATCGAGCCCGACCTGCGCATCCTGTCCGATGCCACCCGGTTCCAGCTGCTCGCCCGCACAATCTCCGTCTACGACCTTCCCCTCGTCGAGGTGAGCACCCATGTGCCGACGCTCGTCAAGGACGTCATGGCGCTCGACGGCCAGCTGTCCGAGCACCTCATCACCACGGAGGCCCTCCGCGAGTTCGACCTCGCCCACATCGTCGAGCTCGAGAGCGGCCCCACGCTTCGCAAGATGCACGTCGACGCCATCGCGACGGCCCGCAAGCGCACCGAGCTCAGCCATCTCGTCGACCGCTACCGCCAGGCCAAGGTCGAGGCGGGGGTCATGGACTTCTCCGACCAGATGGCGTGGGGTGCCAGCATCGCCATGGTGCCCGGGGTCGGGGCGGCACTGCGCGAACGATTCAAGGTGGTCCTTCTCGACGAGTACCAAGACACCTCTGTCGCCCAGCGCGACCTGCTGGCCAACCTCTTCTCGGGCCCCGATCCGGAGTCAGGACGCGGGCACAGCGTCACGGCGGTCGGCGACCCGGCGCAGGGCATCTACGGGTGGCGAGGTGCTGCCGCCAGCAACCTCGCCGACTTCCTGCACGACTTCCCGCCCGCCGTCGGCCCGCCCGGCGAGCCGCACTCGCTCGACGTCAGCCGGCGGTGCGGAGCTGACATCATCGACATCGCCAACGAGGTCGCCTCGCCCTACTACGCGACATCGACGGTCGTCCGTCCACTCCGTGCGGCCGCGGAAAATGGCCCCGGCCACGTCGACGCTGCCCTCCACCTCACCGTCGGCGACGAGATCGACGCGATCGTGCACGGAGTGCTCGAGGTTCATGCTGCTGGCACACCATGGAAGGAGATCGCGATCCTCGTGCGCATCGGTGCCGAGAACGGGGCCATCGTCACGGCGCTGCGCGACATGGAGGTGCCGGTCGAGGTCGTCGGCCTCAACGGGCTCCTCGAACAGCCCGAGGTGCGCGACCTGCTGGCGCTGCTCGAGGTCGTTGAGGACGTCACGGCCAACCCGTCCCTGCTGAGGCTCCTGACCGGTCCGCGCTGGCGCATCGGTCCGCGCGACCTCGCCCTCCTCGGGCGACGCGCCTCCACCCTCAGCGGCGGGCATCACGACACGGGCACCGAGGTCACCCTCGAAGGCGAGCTCGAGCGAGCCGTGGCGGGCACCGATCCCACCGAGATCGTGTCGCTCGCCGACGCCCTCGACGATCTCGGATCTCTGCCCTACTCCGCCGACGCGCGGCACCGGTTCGGCGAGCTCGCGGGCATCCTGGCGTCGGTGCGGCGCCACGTGGGCGAGCCGCTGCACACTCTCGCCCGACGCGCCATGACGACCCTCGACCTCGACCTCGAGCTGCAGTCCGGCTCGTCGCCGAGCGGTATGGACAATCTCGGGTTGCTCTTCGAGGCCATCGCAGGCTACGCCGAGAATGACCGCTTCGCTTCCCTGTCGGGGCTGCTGGCCTACCTCGGTGCCGAGGAGCAGTACAACAAGGGCATGGAGGTCTCGGCGCCGTCGGAGGCAGACTCGGTCAAGCTGCTCACGGCGCACAAGTCCAAGGGGTTGGAGTGGGACGAGGTGTTCGTCCCGTTCCTTGCCAAGGGCATCTTCCCCGACGCGAAGGGCAGATCACGCTGGGTGTCGGTGGCGTCAGCGTTACCGGTGTCACTGCGCGGCGACCGCGAAGGGCTGGCAGACATCGACGACTGGACGTCCGCAGGCCTTGCGGCCTACAAGCAGGCCACCGCCGACGAGGCGCTCATGGAAGAGCGTCGCCTTGCCTATGTGGCCTTCACCCGAGCCCGGCACGGCCTCCACGTCAGCGGCCATCGCTGGGGCCGTACCCAGAAGAAGCCCCGCGAGGAGTCGGAGTTCCTCCTGACGGTCACCTCGTGGCTCGCCGTCCGTGATCGGCTGCCCCTCGTCTGGGCCCCCGAGCCGCTCGACGACACCAATCCCTACGCGGCACTCCTCGACGTGGTGCCGTGGCCGGCGCCCCTCACAGGTCTCGACCGCCGCCGGGAGGTCGCGGCACTAGTGCGTGCCCTGCGTTTCGGCGCAGACCCGGCCACGCCGCCGCCGGCCGACACGGAGGCGGCACAGGCCGACGAGCAGGCCGGACTCGACCGTCTCGGTGCCATCTCCACCGAGATCGACGACCTGCTCCTGGAGGCTGCTGTGGCTGCCGTGAACACGCGCGTCGTCCGGCTGCCCGGCACGCTGTCGGCCACCAACGCCATGGCTCTGGCCAACGACCGGGACGCGTTCATACGAGAGCTCGCCCGACCTGTGCCGCGCCGGCCCTCGACAGCCGCGCGCTTCGGCACCAGGTTCCACGCCTGGGTCGAGGAGCACTTCGGTCAGCGTGGCTTGTTCGATCCCACCGACCTGCCCGGTTCCGGCGACCGCGACGTCGTTGGCATCGAGTCCGACCCAGAGCTCGAGGCCCTCAAGCAGAGCTTCGTCGACGGGCCCTACGGCGGCAGCTCACCGTTTGCGGTCGAAGCGCCTTTCTCGATAGTCCTCGGTGGGCAGCAGGTCATCGGACGCATCGATGCGGTCTATCGCACGACCTCCGCCGACGGGCGTCACACGTTCGAGGTCGTCGACTGGAAGACCAACCAGCAGGCCAACGCTGACCCGCTGCAGCTGGCGATCTACCGACTGGCCTGGGCAGAGCTCAACGACCTCGACCCGGCACAGGTCACCGGCGCGTTCTACTACGTTCGACTCGGCGACGTGAAGCGGTTCGGCCAGCTGCCCGGCCGAGCCGAGCTTGAGCGGCGACTCGGACTAGCCTGACGTGGTGGACTACGCCTTCGATCACGCCCAGCACGACCGAGCTGCGCACCTCCGCAAGGACGACGCCTGGCGTGCCGCCGACGTTGACACCCGGGTGCTTGTCATCGGTGGGGAGCACGTGGCGACCGTCGGCGGTCAGGGTCTGCGCTGGGTCACGATGTCCGAAGCCCCTGAAGGCGACTGGATCTTCCTCGGCATCAAGCACGACGTGCGATATGCCGCGGTGGTGGTGCAGACCGTGGCTCCGGAGCTCGAGCCCGTCAGCCTGCGGGTCCTCGGCCCGTCGATCACGCCCGACGAGGCGTCCCTCGCGGTGCATGCCGTCGGCATCGCGCGCTGGCACCAGATCCACCGGCACTGCGCGAGGTGCGGATCCGTCACCAACATCGTCGAGGCCGGCCACCAGCGCCTCTGCCCGGTCTGCGGGGCGCACCACTTCCCCCGTACGGACCCGGCCGTCATCATGCTCATCACCGACGACCAGGACCGCGCCGTGCTGGGCCGACAGCCGAGCTGGCCCGAGGGTCGTTTCTCCACCCTCGCCGGTTTCGTCGAGCCGGGCGAGACCCTTGACGACGCGGTGCGCCGTGAGGTCATGGAGGAGGTCGGCCTGCAGGTGGGCGAGGTGGAGTACGCCGGAAGCCAACCCTGGCCGTTCCCGTCGAGCCTGATGCTCGGGTTCTTCGGCAAAGCGTTGACCTCCGACATCACCGTCGACCAGGACGAGATCGCGGAGGCCCACTGGTTCACGCGCGAGGAGGTCACGGAGATGACGGCGTCGAGCGAGCTCCTGCTGCCGCCCAACGTCTCCATCTCGCGGTGGTTGCTGCAGCAGTGGCATGGCGGGACGATCCACGGCACCTGGGCCTAGCTCATCGGCTTGGCTCAGCAGTCTGGCTCATCACCTGCCGGCGATGAGGGCTTCGACGACACGCACGCCGGGGAACCCCGGCGGTCGGTGCAGCGCAACGGTGTCGAACCCGGCGGTCTGTAGGGCCTGGGTGGCCTCGACAGCATCGGCGAAGTGCAGATGGATGCGACCACGCACGAACGGTGCAACCAAGGCCATCGCGAGCCGTTCGACTGCACCGTCGTTCTCGCTCGCGAGGTGCAGGTCGGAGAGGTAGACCCCACCGGCGTCGAACGTGCCGATCGCCTCCGCGATGCGTGCCCAGAGCCCCTCGACGTCCGCGCGTGACAAATAGTTGAGGAGGCCCTCGGTGATGATGGCGACACCTTTGGTGGCATCGAGATCGCTCACGACAGAGGCCAGGGACTGCGGGCCGACCTCACTGAGGGCGTCGATGTCGACGACCCGGTGGTGCGGCCCGAGGGCATCCATCGACGCGAGTGCCGACCGCTTGCGACGGGCCATGCCTGGAAGGTCGGCCTCGATGTACGTGATCCGGTCGCCGTGCATCCGTGCGTAACGCAACCCACGCGGCGACATGCCCGCCGCGATCTCCACGACCTGCGACACCCGGCCCGTCTCGATGGCGGAGGTGAGATGCGCGTCGATCAGCCGGTGACGGGCGAGCAGGACGTCCTCGAGGGAGCCGGGTCCGAGGGCCCTTCCGGCCGCCATCAACGGGCGGAGCGCATGGAACATGACATGGCCTGCCGGCGTCGCCAGCTCGGGCGGACCGAACGCGTGACGCGCCCAGACATAGCCGGTGTAGTGCGCCGTTGGGCTGATGCTGTGCGATCCGGACCGGAGCACGGTGGGGAGGTTCATGCGCGACGTACCCTTGCCGAGCGCCTACGAGGCGAGCTGCGCCTTGACCTGCGCGACTGACGGGTTGGTCAACGCAGTGCCGTCGGCGAAGACCAGGGTCGGGACAGTCTGGCTGCCACCATTGGCCTTCTCGACGATCAGCGCGGCCTCGGGCTGCGCCTCGATGTCGACCTCCTCGAAGTCGATGCCCTCGCGCTTGAGCTGACCTTTGAGGCGGTGGCAGTAGCCACACCAAGGGGTGGAGTACATCGTGAACGTGCCGGACATGGAGTGTCTCCTTCGACGACTAGTCTTGATCATCTCAACATCACGCTTGATCCGCTCATTCCACCACCCCCTTTCCTTCGAGGAGCGCGTGTGCCCGACGCCGACGACCTGCTGACCGGACTCGACCCCGAGCAGCGTGAGGTCGCGCAGGCTCTGCGCGGGCCGGTCAGCGTCGTCGCGGGAGCAGGCACCGGCAAGACGCGCGCCATCACGCACCGCATGGCCTACGGCGTGGCCACCGGGGTCTACAAGCCCACCGAGGTGCTGGCCGTGACGTTCACGACCCGGGCGGCCGGCGAGATGCGCACCCGGCTGCGCCAGCTGGGGGCCGAGGGGGTCCAGGCCCGCACCTTCCACTCGGCCGCTCTCCGGCAGGCACGCTACTTCTGGCCGCAGGTCTACGGTGGCGAGTTCCCCGAGGTCACAGCGTCGAAGTTCGGCCTCGTCGCCGAGGCGGCCCGTCGGCTCGGCCTCCGCACCGACACGCCCCTGCTGCGCGACCTCTCGTCCGAGATCGAGTGGGCCAAAGTCTCCAACATCCGTCCGTCCCAGTACGCCGCGGCAGCCGGTCCCGCGCGTCGCGAGGTGACCGATCTCGACCACTCGACCGTGGCCACGCTCATGACGGCCTACGAAGACGTCAAGCGCGACCGCGGCCGCATCGACATGGAGGACATCCTCCTGGTCACCGCTGCGATCCTCGCCGACGACGAGCGGGTGGCTGCCCAGGTGCGCCAGCAGTACCGCTGGTTCGTCGTCGATGAGTTCCAGGATGTCAACCCGCTGCAGTCGACCCTGCTCGAGCTGTGGCTGGGCGGCCGCAACGACATCTGCGTCGTGGGCGACCCCCGCCAGACCATCTACTCGTTCGCCGGAGCCTCGCCCGAGATCCTCACGTCGTTCGCACGCCGCCACGAGGGTGCCGAGCGCTACGAGCTGGTGCGCAACTACCGCTCCACCCCGCAGATCGTCGCCGCGGCCAACGCGGTCTTCAGCAAGGTCGGGCCCACCGACGGTGTCCGCCTGCAGTCGCAGCAGGAGCCCGGCGACCCGGTCAGCTACACGGGTTACCCCGACGAGCAGGCCGAGGCCAACGCCGTGGCCAGCGAGATCGCACTGCTTCGCCGGCGAGGCGTCTCCTACAAGGAGATGGCCATCCTGTTCCGCATCAACGCCCAGTCCGAAGCCTTCGAGGAGGCGCTCGGAGAGCACGGAATTCCCTACGTCCTGCGTGGGGTAGAGGGGTTCTTCCGCCGAGCCGAGGTGCGCCAGGCCGTCGCGTTGCTGCGCGGCGCCGCCCGCGGTGGCGAGGGTGGAGGTGAGCTTGTCGCCGAGGTGCGCTCGATCTTCGCCAGCATGGCGCACAGCGACACCCCGCCGACCGGGGCCGGAGCAGTCCGCGATCGTTGGGAGTCGTTGCACGCCATCGTGTCGATGGCCGCCGACCTCGTGCTCGAGAACCCGGCGGCCGATCTCACAGCGCTGGTGGCCGATCTCGACCGGCGCTCCGACCAGGCCCATGCACCCGCCGCCGACGGCGTCACGCTCGCGACGCTGCACTCCGCGAAGGGTCTGGAGTGGGACGCGGTCTTCTGCATCGGCATGCACGAGGGCATGATGCCCAGCGTCCACGCCGACACTCCGAAGGCCGTCGAGGAGGAGCTGCGCCTGTTCTACGTCGGTATCACCCGTGCGCGCCACGACCTGATGATCTCGTGGGCCGTCACCCGCAACCGCGGGGGCCGCGGCCATCGCAGGCCCACCAGGTTCCTCGACTCCCTGCTCCCCGCGGGCCATGAAGCGCGTGAGACCGCCGGGCAGCCACGCCAACGCAAGGTCGCCAAGTGCCGGGTCTGCCACACCGTCCTCGCCGTCGTCGACCGCAAGCGAGGCAGGTGCGAAGACTGTCCCGCCACCTACGACGAAGAGCTCTACGAGACTCTCCGCGCTTGGCGCACAGAGCAGGCCACCGAGCAGGGCAAGCCCGCCTACGTCATCTTCACCGACGCCACCCTGCAGTCGATCGCTGAGGTCAAGCCGTCCGACTCCGACGCGCTTGCGCGGGTGCCTGGCATCGGCCCGGCCAAGATGGAGAAGTACGCCGACTCGGTGCTGGCGATAGTCCGGGCCTAGACCGTAGGGCGAGGCCGCACCGTCACGACTGACGTCTGTCGGTCGTGCTCCACCTGCGGAGCACCGTCGACAATCAGGTCGGCTCGATCGCGCGTTCCGTCGCGGGCAAAGAATTCGTTCTCCATGTCCATCCACTGCAAACAGAGGTCCCGGTGTGACTCGCCGTCGCGTGCGATGCTGCGCTCGAGGCGTCGCTCGGTGGGGGCCTGGACCCAGATGCGGTGAGCCAGCCGTTCGGTCGCCGCGGCCCGGGTGCAGGTGACGCCCTCGAGCAGGACGACCGGTGCCCACGGCGTCGTCCGTGCCCCGCGCACCGACGAGCCGAGGTCGTCACCGGCCCAGTCGCGCACCCCGTGCCGGGCGGCCAGCCCTCGTGAGAGCGGCCGCAGCACCTCGTCCTCCCAGCGCGGCCACCAGGTCTCGAGGTCGCCCCACGACACGAAGTCGTCGACCTTGATGATGGGCGCCCCGCCGATCGCCGCCAAGCGTCGGGCCAGCGTGCTCTTGCCCGACCCACCGGCCCCGTCGATGCCGACGAGTCGTACACCGTCGACGGGCGGGCGTGAGCAGATCTCCGTCCAGAGCGTCGCGAGGGGCACGATGTCCACGCGTGGCGCAGGCCTCAGTGTTCGAGCTGGTCGGCGAACCCCGGCAGCGACTCCTGCAGGATCTCGCGGAACGGGGCCGTGGCGCCGAGCTGGCTCAGCACGCCGATGCCCCCGATCCACACGCGGTGGATCAGCATGTACTGGGGCGGGAGGTTGATCTTCATCGCGGTGCCCATGCCCTCGGCGGTCGGGGCACTGACGCGCAACGTCTGTTCACGCATCCACTCGCGGCTGAACGTGAATCGCTCGACCCGTGCCGGCTCGACGAAAGGGCCGATGTAGCGCTCGATGGTGTTGGGGTCGAGATCGGTACCCCGCTTGAGGAAGCCTTCCTCGCGGAGTCCGTCGCGCACGCTTTCGAAATCGCCATCGACCGCATGACGGAGAAGCCGTCCCATCGAGGCGGGCAGGCCTTCGGGAAGCCGCGCGACTGCGCCGAAGTCGACGACACCGAGGCGCCCGTCGGGCATGATGCGGAAGTTGCCGGGGTGCGGGTCGGCGTGCAGCATGCCCGCCCGCGTCGGACCAGCGAACAGAAATCGGACGTACGCCTCGCCGTAGCGGTCGCGCTCCTCCTGCGTGCCGTCGGTGATGATCTGCGCGAGAGAGTGGTCGCTCTCCAGCCACGTCGAGACCAACGCGTGCTCGGTATGGGCAAGGGGATGAGGGACGACGATCTCCGGGTCACCGTCGAACTCGGTGGCGAAGACGCTCTGCGCACCGGCCTCCAGCGAGTAGTCGAGCTCCTCAGCAACCCGGTCCTGCAGCTCGCGGACGAGCGGCTTGACGTCAAGGCCGGGTGCGACGACGCCGAACAGCCTTGCCAGCCTGGCGATCTGCTTGAGGTCGGACGTCAATGCCTTCGCGGCTCCGGGGTACTGAAGTTTGACTGCCACCTCGGTTCCGTCGACCCACGTGGCGCGATGAACCTGGCCGATGGACGCTGCGGCGGCGGGCTTGTCATCGAAGGTGGTGAACTTCTGGCGCCAGTCGTGACCGAACTCCTCGGCCAGCACCCGGTGGACAGTGCCGGCAGGCATGGGCGGCGCAGAGTCCTGCAGCCTGACGAGGGTTTCGCGGTAGGGGGCGATGAACTCCTCGGGCAGGGCCGCCTCGAAGATGCTCATGGCCTGGCCGAACTTCATGGCGCCACCCTTGAGCTGCCCGAGCACGCTGAAGATCTGGTCTGCCGTGCGCTTCTGCACCTCGCTCATGACGGCGTTGGCGGGTGCGCCAACCATCCGCTTGCCGAGCCCGAGGGTCGTACGTCCGGCAAATCCGACCGGCAACGATGCCAACCGCGCCGTGCGCAGGAAGGCGCTGCCGTTGAGCGGTCGGGCCTTGGCGGGCGGCTTTTCAGGGGTGTCGGACACCCCTTCAGGATAGTCCGGATCCTCGATCAAGCCGCGTTGAGCAGATCGCACGTGCACCGGTGATGGAAAGCGATCGGCCATGAGGCGCGGTCGTCGGGCCCCGGACCCACCGCGAGACAGCGGCCCAGCGTGCGCGGCGCCAGACCATCGACGTGGGCCAGCACCTCGACCGCCAGCTCGAGGGCCGCGGCGTGGGCCGTGGTGGCGCTGATGGCCGGGGGAGTCATGGTGAGGGTGTGTCGGGCGAGCTGGCTGAGTATCGCGGGCCAGGCTCGGTCCCAGTCAGTCCGGTGCAGGTCGTGGCACGTGATGCAGGGTGTGCGGCCGGGGCGTACGAAGGGCCCCAGGCGCACGCGGTCCTCGTCGATGACGAGCGGCAAGTGGTCGACACCGTGGAGGATCGGACGCTCGAACACGGTGCGTGCGGGCTCACCGCAGGAGGCGATGACCAACAGCTGCGGGTCTGTCGAGTCGAGGTCGACGACACCCGCCATGGTGAGGATCGATTGTGCGGCCTCGACGATGGGCCGGCTGGCAGCGTCATGATGGATGGCCACTCTGAACGTCGCGCGAGGAAGCAGCAGCGCGGGGTCGTTGCCGCCGACATCGGTGTGTCGTGCCTCCGGCTCGACGCCGCGACGACCGGGGGCGCTCCACCGTGACGCGTCGAACACTGCCCCGACCGACCGCAGCTCGTTCATCAGGAGCGCCACATCGACGGTCAGCTCAGGGATGCTCTCGCGGGCCATCGCGGCGAGCCTGGCCACGTCGCGCGCACCGTCGGCAAGCCGTAGAAGCGGCAGCAACCCAGGCTGATCGCTGACAACGATGCCGGGGGAGGTGCCGACCTGCAGATGAGTGATGTCTCGGCGCAGCAAAGGGGCGCCTGGTCGGATCGCTGGCCGGAAGGACATGGCGACAGCGTGGCGTGCCCGCCGTCGACGCGCCCGGCTCCGTCCACAGGCAACAGAGTTCTTCGGCCGCAGTGCCCCACCCGCCTGCCGATCGGACGACGGGGTGTTGACTCGGCGGGAGGAAATGATCTGACCACGAACTGCGGAGGACCCGACAGTGTCGGATCCTCCGCAAAATTCGGGGAAGTGCGAGGCGCAAACCCCGCCGTTGGACCTAGGCCTTGCCCAGGATCCGGTTCAACTTGGTGCCGCAGACCGGGCAGATGCCTTTGGCCATGCGGGTGCCCTTGTCACTGACGTGGACCTCTCCGGACGTCTCGCGCTTTTCCTTGCACTTGACGCAGTAGAACTCGCCACTCCATGTTTCCGACATTGCGGCCTCCTTGCCGATGTGGTTCTAATCACGGTCAGCGTACGCGGGGAGAGGCTGTTTCACGCTCCGAAGGCCCCAATTGCCCCCGGCGAGTCGCGACGTGGACGCATCAACTTATTCACCTCTTGTCCACGCTTGTGGATAACAATGGGGAAAAGTTGTGGGGAACGCCGAGCGAGCGTGTGGACGGGCGGTGGACAACACGACCGTTCTCCTTCGGAGTTCCTGCTGGCCGGTGCCGTCACCAGCGGTGATGCACGGTCCACCTTGTGGACGGGCGCTTGCGTCAGCGGCGAGAGATACCGTTCTGCCATGGGTGATGTCGAGATCCGCCGCAGCAGGAAGCGCACGCGTACGGTGCGCGCCTATCGCGAGGGCGACAAGACCATCGTGCTGATGCCGGCTCACCTCAGTCGGCCGGAGGAGGAGCGGCACGTCCGCAGTCTCATCGAGCGGCTGGAACGGCGCGAGAAGCGGGTCCGGCCGAGTGACGACGAGCTGCTCGATCGTGCGGCGGCCCTGTCGCGCGAGTGGTTGGAGGGTCGAGCGGTGCCGGCGTCGGTGCGCTGGGTGTCCAACCAGAACTCACGATGGGGGTCGTGCACCAGCGCCGAGGGCAGCATTCGGCTGTCCGACCGGCTCAAGGGCATGCCCGAGTGGGTTGTCGACTACGTGCTGCTGCACGAGCTGGCGCATCTGATCGAGGCCAATCACAGCTCGCGATTCTGGGCCCTCATCGAGGCGTTCCCGCAGACGGAGCGGGCCAAGGGTTTCCTTGAAGGCGTGTCCTGGCAGCGGCGATGAGAGCACGCACCGAGTGGTCGGTGCTGTCCGGAAGGTTGTCGTGGTCGAACCAGGCCAGGTCGTCAGACTCCGCGCTGATCACCGGCTGAGCGTCGACGGTGGCCACCGCAACGTATTGCACGTCGAGATGGTGCGACGGCCTGATCGGCCCGCACGCCGGCACCTCGTGACGTGACAAGAGCGCGGGGACCGGATCGATGTGGAGGCCGTCGATGCCGCTCTCCTCGACGGCTTCCCGCAGGGCAGCGCCGACCAGCGAGGTGTCGCCGGGTTCGCAGTGTCCGCCGGTTTGAAGCCATCGCTTCATGACGTGGTGCAACGTCAGCAGGACCTGCCCGTGGTCGGCAGAGAAGATGATGGCGCTGGCGGTGAGATGGTCGGGGTTGCACGTGCGGCTCATCGCGTCTGGGTGCTGCTCGAGGTGCTGCAGGTACAGGACTCGCAGGCGCGCCTGTTGCTGGTCGGGTGCGTGCCACTGTGCGAGCGCGTCGATCGCGTCGTCGCGCAGAATCACTCGGCGGGTCCGACCTTGCCGGTGCCGGTGCCGTCGTCGCCATTACCGTCGCCGTCGAGCAGCTCGCCGATGGCCGCATCGAACTCATCGTCGCTGGGCGTGCGGTTCTCGCCTTGCGCGAAGCCGAGCGGATCGTCGAGGTCGGCCGCCGACGGCATGAGGTCGGGGTGGCTCCACGCCGCGTCACGCGCCTTCGCACCCTGGCGGTCGCGCAGTGCTGCCCAGAGCGTCGTGGCCTCGCGGAGCTTGCGCGGGCGGAGCTCGAGTCCCACCAGTGACGCGAAGGTCTGCTCGGCCGGACCGCCTGCCGCGCGCCGGCGACGCATGGCCTCGGCCAGAGGCGCGGCCGCGGGCATGCGGTCTTTGGTGGCCTCGGACACGACCTCATCGACCCAGCCCTCAACAAGGGCCAGCAGGGTCTCGAGCCGGTTGAGCGCCTTCTGCTGCTCGGGCGTGCGCTCGGGCTCGAACAAACCACCCGTGAGCGCTTCCTGGATCTCTTCGGGACGTGACGGGTCGAGTCCCTGCAGCTGCGACTGGATAGCCGAGACGTCGATGCGGGTGCCTCGGCCGAAATCCTCGATGGCGCCGACGAGAGCGGGACGCAGCCATGGGGAGTGCTGGAAGAGCCGGTGGTGAGCGCACTCGCGAAGCGCGACGTAGAGGAGTACGTCGGAGGCCGGGTGCTCAAGACCTTCGCCGAATGCCTCGACTCCTGCCGGCAGAATTGCGGCGATGCGTTCGGTGCCCAGTGGCAGGCCGATGTCGGTGGAGGAGATGACCTCGCTGGCCAGCCCGCCCAACGCCTGACCGACCTGCTGACCGAACATCGCACCGCCGGCTTGCGAGAGCATGCCCATCAACGGCCCGGCCACGGCCTTGGCCTCCTCGGGGAGGGCGTCTGCCATGGCACTGACGACGTGCTCTGCGATCGGCTCGACGAGCGTCTGCCAGGTGCCGGCAGTGGCTTCGATCCACTCTGCCTTGCTCCAGGCCGCGGCGGTGGTGGCCCCCGCAGGGATGGAGGTGACGCCGTCGAGCCAGGTCTCTGCGAGGCGAACGGCGTCGTCGACGGCGCCCTTCTGGGCGGAGTTGGGCGACGGGTCGGGGCCTGCCGCGGCGAGCGTCTGGCGAGCGACGTCCTTGGCCAGCTCGAAGTTGACGCTGCCCTCGTGCGGGGCGAACATCTGCTGCATCTGTCCCATGATCTGGTTCATGTCGAACTGACCGCTGGAGAACGCCCCGAAGATCTGCTCCATCGGAGTGCCCGCGAACGGGTTCTTCGGCTCTTCGTTCTCATCCTCGGTCATGCGCCCACGATACCGGTGACAGCCCAAGCATTCGGGGCTTCTGCGCCTAGGCTGGTCTGCATCATGACTTCCGTTCGCCTCCTCGACATCCGAGACACACCCCTGAGCCTCGACGAGGTCTACGCCGAGGTGACCGATCCGGCCGCTGGCGGTATCTGCCTTTTCGTCGGCACGGTGCGCGAAGAGGACGAGGGGAAGCCCGTGTCGTCGCTCGGCTACTCGTCGCACCCCACCGCCGTCGCGCGCCTGCGGGAGGTGGCCGAACGCATTGCGGCCGAGTGCGAGGTGGTGGCCCTCGCGGGCGTCCATCGGGTCGGCGACCTCGTCGTCGGAGACCTCGCGGTCGTCGTGGCGGCGTCGGCGGCGCATCGCGCGCAGGCCTTTGAGGCATGCCGACGACTGATCGACGAGCTCAAGACCGATGTGCCGGTGTGGAAGCACCAGACGTTCTCCTCCGGCGACGCCGAGTGGGTCGGGTCCGAGGGCGGGCCGGGCGGGCGGGCGTAGGTTGCCGGCACTGACTACTCTTTGCGTGTGTCCGACCCGTCAACGCTGAGCCGTCGTTACTCGACCATGGTCGTTGCGGCGCTGGCACTCATTGCGCTGACGTGCGTCGCGTTCCTCGTGCCGGTGCCTTACGTCACGATGCGTCCCGGCCCGGCGTTCAACACGCTCGGCGACTTCGACGGCAAGCCGATGTTCACCTTCGGCAAGGACGTCAAGACCTACCCGACGTCGGGGTCGCTGGACTTCACGACGGTGTCCGTCACGCGGGCCGACTCCCACGTGCCGCTGGCCGATGCGATCTCTGGCTTCTTCAACAGCGACGTCGCTGTCGTGCCGAAGTCGCTGATCTACCCTGACGATCAGTCGGCCACGCAGTCGACGGCTGAGTCTGCTGCTCAGCTCACCGGTTCCAAGGATTCGTCGCGCGTCGCCGCGCTGCGTGCGGCCGGCTACAAGGTCACCGGGACGACGACGATCGGCGGGGTCGTCAAGGGTGGTGCCGCCGCCGGCAAGCTTCGTGCGGCTGACCTCGTGACGGCGGTCGACGGCACGAAGGTCTTGACCCCTGCAGACACCATCAAGGCCGTCGGTGCCCACAAGCCCGGCGACACCGTGCGCCTGACGATCCGGCGCAAGGGCGTCACGCAGGACATCCCGCTGGTCACACGCCCCGACGCAAAGGATCCCTCCCTGCCGCGGGTCGGCGTCACGCTCGGCACCACCTACCGCTACCCCTTCAAGATCGACAACAACGTCGGCCGCGAGATCGGTGGTCCGAGTGCGGGCACGATGTTCGCCCTGGCGATCTACGACAAGCTCACGCCCGGTGAGCTCACCGGCGGTCGCAAGGTCGCGGGTACGGGAGAAATGGCAGACGACGGCACGGTCGGCCCCATCGGAGGCATCCGGCAGAAGATGGCCGGTGCCTCGAAGGCCGGCGCCAAGATCTTCCTCGTCCCGGCTACCAACTGTTCCGAGGCCACCGACGGTGACGACGATGGCCTCATGCTGGTCAAGATCTCCACGCTCAAGGACGCGATCTCCTCGCTGGAAAAGCTGGCCAAGGACGCCAAGGCAACGGTGCCCTCATGCAGCTGATGCCTGACTCTCCTCTGCGGCGGGTTGCGCTCGAGGTCGAGGCGCACGTCACCGCTGAGGGCTGGGACCAGAAGCCGCGCCTGTTCGCGCTCGTCACCACCGCAGATCTCATCGCCCACGAGCCCGATCTCGCCAAACAGCTCGACCCGCAGCCGGGCGGCATCACGCCCGTCGAGCAGGAGCTTCCCGACGATCGTGAGCTGGAGGACCTCTTGACCGACATCGTCTGGCCCGAGTCGGTCACGGGTTGCGCAGTCGTCGTCGAGCGCATCATGCTCCCACCCGAGGCGGAGGAGTCCCTTCCGGACGACCCCGACGAGCTGTTCGCCGTCGCCGCGGCGCACCCCGACCGACGAGAAGTACGTCTCGTTGCGGCAGTTACCCGTGACGGTGCCGCACACAGCGCCGTTCGCGTCCGTACGCCAGAGGACGCAGAGCTGCTTGAAGGTCCCGATCTGGTCCCCGGGCTGATCGAGCACCTTCGCCGGACTCTGGCATAGAGTCTAATCACCGCCTAACCAGGAGCCACGTGAGCGACATTTTTGGAACACCCCGACCCCGGCAGCCCAGCAAGGGCTCCGACAGTCGCAAGCGCGTGCTCGTCCCAACGTTGGTCACCCTCGCGGTTCTCCTCTTCCTTGGCTCGATCTTCACCAGCGTCTGGACTGACCGGCTCTGGTTCAAGTCCGTCGGCTACGGCGACGTCTTCCGCAGCGTGCTCCTGGCGAGGGTCGCCCTGTTCTTCATCCTCGGGCTGATCTTCGGTCTCTTCGTGGTGGCCAACCTCTACGTCGCCTACCGCTCGCGCCCCGAGACGGTGCCGATGCGACGCGACGACCCC
>NZ_JACMOM010000292.1 GCF_014378035.1 Aeromicrobium sp.
AGAATCCTTGAACAGCGTGACGAGCTGGTCGCTGCGCGAGTTGAGGACGCCAGACACCTTCTTCAGGTTGACCAGCAGCGTGTTGATCTCGCCGTCGCGCGATGCGAGGTTGCGCGAGAGGTCGGAGACCCCCTGGATCGCGCCGCGGAACTCCTCGGGCGTGTCGGCCGACACCTTCGCGAGCGTGTCGAGGGCCTTCGAGAGCTGCGGCACGTCGATCTCGTCAGTCGTCTTGCTGAGCTCGGAGAAGGCCTGCACGACGTCGTAGGGGGCGATCGTCCGCTCCATCGGGATGGTGCTGCCCTTGGGCATCTGCCCGGGACCCTTGGGTGTGAGGGCAAGGAACTCCGCCCCCAGGAGGGTGCGGATGCGAATGTCAGCGCCGGTCTCGGTGCCGAAGCCGGTGCCCTTGTCGATCTTGAAGGTCACACGAACCTTGTTTCCCCTGAGCTCGATGTCGCCGACCTTGCCCACCGAGACACCGGCGACGCGCACCTCGTTGCCACCCTTCAGCGCACCGATCTCGGCGAAGTCGGCATGGTAGGTGTCGCCGCTGCCGATGATCGGCAGCCGGTCGGCCCGGAACGCGCCCAGCATCAGCAGGGCGATGAGGGAGATGCCGATGATGCCGATGATCACCGGGTTGCGCTCGTGGAAGGGTTTCATTTCTTGTACCCCGGCTGTGTGCAGCGCTCTCCGCCGGTGTCGATGCCCTGGGCGCCGCCCAGGTCGAGCTCGGTGGGCTTGTCCGTGAGGTTGGCTCCGTTGGCTGTGATTTTCGGGAGCGTGATCTTGCCCCTGATGTTGCAGAGATAGAAGTTGAACTCACTGCCGGACGAGGAGAGGTTGCCGAGCTTGGAGAGCTTGATCGGCAGGATCTTGATCGTGGTGGTCAGTGTGCTGAGATTCTTCTTCGTGCTGAGGTTCTTGGTCAGCGCGTTGAGCTGGGTGATGTCCTCGGTCAGCGCGGGACGACCCTGCACGAGCAGGTCGGACGTCTCGTCGGTGAGGTTGGAGATGCCGTCGATCGAGTTGAGGATCGCGTCTCGATCGTCCTTGAGTCCGGTGACGAACTGCTGCAGCGTGTCGATGGTGTCCGTCAGCTCCTTGTCGCGGCTGCCGACGGTGTCGAGCACCTCGCTGAGGTTGGTGATCACGTCGCCGATGAGCTTGTCGCGTCCGGCGAGGGTGTTCGTCAGGGACGACGTGCGCGCAAGCAGGTTCTCGACGTTGCCGCTCTCGCCCTGCAGCGTCTGGACGATCTCGTAGGCGAACTTGTTGGTGTCGCTCGGTGACAAGGCCTGGAACACGGGCTTGAACCCGTTGAGCAGGACGTTGAGGTCGAGCGCCTCCTGCGTACGGCTCTGCGGGATCGTGCTGCCGGCCCTCAGAATGGTCTTGGCTCCGTCGGCGCCCTGGGTGAGGGAGATGTAGCGCTGCCCCACCAGGTTGCGGAACTTGATGGTGGCATTGGTGTTGGCGGTGAGCGGTGTGTCGGCGTCGACGCCGAACGTGACGAGTGCCTTGTCGCGCTTGACGACCTCGACCTTCTTGACCGACCCCACCGCGACGCCGGCGATGCGCACGTCATCGCCCTTGGCCATGCCGGTGACATCGGTGAACATCGCTTTGTACTCGGTGCGATCGGCGAAGATCGAGCCGTTGCTCAGGGTGAGCCCGAGGATCAGGGTCGAGATGCCGGTGAGGGCGAAGAAGATGCCCAGCTTGACGAGGGCGGATATTGACTCGCGATCGATCTGCTTCATCGCAGCGACACCTCCGACCCACGCAGTACCGGGCTGACCAGGAGCGAGCCGATGTCCGGCACGCTCGACGGCTTCATTCCCAAGCTCGTCCCGAGCAGGATCTTGAGCTCTGACCGCTGGCTGACGGAGTCGATGCCGTAGATGCTCGGCTGCACGAGGTCCTCGAGCGAGGCACTCGACGCCGCACTGCGGTTCTTGGAGAAGTCATCAGACGTGCCGAACTTGTAGTGCGTCTTCTTGACGTTGACGAGCTTGTAGACGTCGGCGGGCACCTTGAACGGTTTCTCGTGTGAGGAGTACTTCGCCTCTTGACCCTTGTTGATCTGGTTGAGGTCGAGGCACGTCGGAGCTGCGGCGTTGGTGGCCCGAATGTCCTTGCCGTTCTTGGCCGGTGCTGTCGAGGAGGCCTTGTCGAGCTTGGCCTTCGTGACGGCGGCGTTCTCGTTGGCGTCGTACGGAGTGGGCTGCTTGATGACCTCGACGTTGATGTGCAGGGTTCCGCCACGGAAGGCGCTGTCGAGACGCGGGATGATCTTGCGCATCGAACCGAGGAAGCACGGGAAGGTGGTGGAGTAGCGTCCGATCGTCTCCAGCACCGGGCGGCCGTCGCGGGCCAGCGTCACGAGGTCGTCGCCGTTCTTCGTGGTGAAGTCGGTCAGGCTGTTCGACAGGCGCGTCCCCTCGTCGAAGAAGGCCGTCAGCTGCGACTTCTTGGCGACGATCGTGTTGCCCGTGACCACGGTGTTGCGCAGCAGGCGACCGAGGTCAGGCAGCGCGGCGGCGTAGCCGTCAGAGACCGTGCCGAGCTTCGTGAGGTCGGTGATGAGCTCGGGAACGTCCGGGTTGGTCTTCTTCAGGTAGCTGTTGAGGGTGACGAGCGTGGTGCCGAGCTTCGTGCCGCGACCTTCCAACGCCGTGGAGACGGCGCTCAGGGTGTAGGACAAGTTGGCCGGGTCGACCGCGTCGAGCAGCGGGTAGAGGTCGTTGAGCAACGTCTCGACCTCGATCGGTACATCGGCCTTCGTGATCGTGTCGCCGGCCTGGAGCGTCGCCCCACCGGCGATGTCAGTGTTCGGCGGGATGAGCGCGACGTACTTCTCACCGAACAGGGTCTTGGGGATCAGCTGCGCCGTGACTCCCTGGGGGATGTCGCCGATGAGCTCGGGCTTCATGGCGAGCAGCAGCTTGACCCCGTCACCGTCGGGCGACACCTTGCGAACCTCGCCCACAATGACTCCGCGCAGCTTGACGTCGGCATTCTGCGGCAGGTTGACGCCGGTCGTGTCGGTCTTGAGTGTCACGGGGTCGTAGTCGACGAAGGCCTTGGTGAAGAAGGCGTAGCTGACCCAGAGGGCGAACAACACCATGGCGAGGAACGCCGCACCGAGGATCTTCAGTGACCCGGAGCGTTCGAGCAAGGGGGTACGAGCCATGAGTCAGCCCGCCAATCTGACGGTGACGTTCGTGCCCCAGATCGCCATCGAGGCGAGCAGATCGACCACGTTGATGGCGACGATGGACGTACGGACGGCGAGGCCCACAGCCACACCCACACCGGCGGGTCCGCCGCTGGCGTAGTAGCCGTAGTAGCAGTGGATCAGGATGACCACGATGGCGAAGATCAGAACTTTGACGAATGACCACAACACGTCGCCAGGCGGAAGGAACGTCGTGAAGTAGTGATCGTAGGTACCCGGACTTTGCCCGTTGATCTTGGTGATGGTGAGTCGGGTGGCGAAGTACGAGGAGAGCAGGCCGACGATGTAGAGCGGCACGACCGCGATGAGACCCGCGAGCACACGGGTCGTGACGAGGAACGGCAGTGACGGAATCGCCATGGTCTCGAGGGCGTCAACCTCCTCGCTGATGCGCATGGCGCCCAGCTGGGCGGTGAACCCGCAGCCGACGGTCGCCGCCAACGCGATACCCGCCACGATCGGCGCGATCTCACGGGTGTTGAAGTACGCGGAGACGAAGCCGGTGAGGGCCGCGGTGCCGAGCTGGTCGAGGGCCGCGTAGCCCTGAATTCCGACCTCGGTGCCGGTGAAGAAACACATCGCCGTGATGACGCCGACGGTGCCGCCGATGACGGCGAGCGAGCCGGACCCGAGAGCAACCTCGGCAAGCAGGCGAACGATCTCCTTGCGGTAGTTGGCGATCGTGCGCGGGATCGAGCGGAACACCCGGATGTAGAACAGCATCTGGCGTCCGAGGGAGTCCAACGACTCCATCGGGCGCTCGTAGACAGCGGCGAGCTTGTTGTCGGCCACGGGTCACATCCCCTTGGGTGGGACGAGCTGGATGTAGATCGCCGAGATGAAGAAGTTGACGATGAACAGCAGGGTGAACGTGATGACCACGGCTTCGTTGACCGCATCGCCGACGCCCTTGGGGCCGCCTTTGGCGTTCATGCCCTTGTAGGACGCGACGATGGCGGCGAGGAAGCCGAAGATGAGTGCCTTGACCATGCCCTGATACATGTCTGGTAGCTGGGCGAGCGCGGTGAACGACGCCAGATAGGCACCAGGGGTTCCGTCTTGCAGCACGACGTTGAACACGTATCCGCCGGCGACGCCGACGACCGTGACCAGACCGTTGAGGAAGACCGCGACCAGCATGCAGGCCAGCACACGAGGGACGACGAGGCGCTGGATCGGGTCGATGCCCAGCACCATCATGGCGTCGAGCTCTTCACGGATGCGCCGGGCGCCAAAGTCGGCGGCAATGGCCGAACCTGCTGCGCCCGCGATCAGCAGCGCACACGCGATCGGCCCTGCTTCACGGACGACCGCGAGCACCGCCGCAGACCCGGTGAACGACTGGGCGCCGAACTGCTTGATGAGTCCGCCGACCTGCAACGCGATGACCGCGCCGAACGGGATCGACACGAAGGCCGTCGGGACGATCGTCACCTTGACGATGAACCAGGCCTGCAGGAGGAACTCCTTGAGCTGGAACGGCCGCCGGAACAGCGCCACCATCACATCGAGCATGAAGGCGAAGAGATTACCGGCAACCCTCGCGGGGCCGGTGACGACAGCCGCGCTCACGCAGCACCGCCGGCTGCCAGAGGCATCTTCTCTCCGAAGGATCCCGCAGGAGCTGCCACGTTGTTGTCTCGGCACCAGGCGCCTGCTTCGCGCTGGGCGCGACGCGGACGTCCGTCGGACGGCTCGAGCTGCATCGGCACGGGAGGCAGGGGCGGCATCTCGATGCCCTTCTCCGAAGCAAGCTCGTCGGCGTCCTTCTCCTCGGACATGCCAATCGGGCCGACCGTCTGGGCGTTGAGGAACTGCGCAACCACAGGCTCGTCGGAGGTCAGGAGCATCTCGCGCGGGCCGAACATCGCCAGGTGCTTGTGGTAGAGCAGGCCGATGTTGTCAGGCACCGTTCGCGCGGTGTTGACGTCGTGGGTCACGATCAGGAACGTCGCGTCGATCTGCGCGTTCAAGTCGATGAAGAGCTGGTTGATGTAGGACGTGCGCACCGGGTCCAGACCCGAGTCGGGCTCGTCGATCAGCAGGATCTCAGGGTCGAGCACCAATGCACGGGCCAGACCGGCCCTCTTGCGCATGCCGCCGGAGATCTCTCCGGGAAGCTTGTTCTCCGCGCCTACCAGCCCGGTGAGCTCCATCTTGTCCATCACGATGGTGCGGATCTCGGACTCGGACTTGCGGGTGTGCTCCCTGAGGGGGAAGGCGACGTTGTCGAACAGGTCCATCGAGCCGAACATCGCGCCGTCCTGGAACAGCACACCGAACAGCTTGCGGATCTCGTAGAGATCCTTCTCCTTGCAGTTGGCGATGTCAGTGCCCTCGATCCACACATGCCCCTCATTGGGCTTGAGCAGACCGATCAGGGTCTTGAGGAACACCGACTTGCCGGTACCCGACGGGCCGAGCATCACCGAGATCTCACCAGCCGGCAACGTCAGAGAGACGTCCTTCCAGATGAGCGCGCTACCAAACTTCTTCGTCAAACCTTCGACGACGACTTCTACTCCCACGGATGGTCCCTCCCTGCGTCCCGCGGTTTGCCGACGACTGCCGGCCGAAAAATTAGTTCATCTTAGGCCGCTGTGACCGGAGACACAGAACATAACGAGAATTCGCAAACGAGGTTACGAACTTCCGTACACGCTGTGACTGACGGGTAACAAGCGACGGATTCGGTGAAACATACCCTAGGTAACTCCGAGTCACAAATGTGTGAAGAGCCACATATCACAGAAGAAAAATCGTGCGCACTGATTGCAAAAGGGCGCCCCTCCCGAAGGAGGGGCGCCCTTTTCGTGCAGATCAAACGGTGTTTCAGGCTAGCCGTGTGTCACTTGACGGTGACGGAGGCGCCAGCCGCCTCGAGGGCGTCCTTGGCCTTCGCGGCAGCTTCCTTGTTGGCCTTCTCGAGGACAGGCTTCGGGGCCGCCTCGACGAGGTCCTTGGCTTCCTTCAGACCGAGGCCCGTGATGGTACGGACCTCCTTGATGACCTGAATCTTCTTCTCGCCGGCGCCTTCGAGGATGACGTCGAACTCATCCTGCTCGGCGGCGTCGTCGCCCGCAGCGGCGCCACCGGCAGCAGCCGGGGCAGCAGCGGCGACAGGAGCGGCCGCGGTCACGTCGAACGTGTCCTCGAACTCCTTGACGAACTCGGAGAGCTCGATGAGGGTCATTTCCTTGAATGCATCCAGCAGATCGCCGGTGCTGAGCTTCGCCATGGTGGCGTCCTTTCGTTGGAGACCCCGAGGGGGTCCCGATGTGAATCGGGCTTTCAGCCCTCGGTCGTCTCGGCGTCAGCAGACGCTTCGACAGGGGCGGCGTCGGCGGGTGCCTCGGCCTCGGTCACTGCGTCTGTCGACTCGGCCGCAGGGGCTTCCTCGACAGGGGCGGCAGGCACGGGGCCCGCTGCCAGGATCGACGGGTCGCTCTCGGCCTTCGCCTGCAGGGCACCCAGAACTCGGGCAGCCTGCATCAGCGGGGCATTGAACAGCGACGCGGCGCTCGTGATGCTGGCCTTCATGCCACCTGCGAGCCTGGCGAGGAGGACCTCGCGCGACTCGAGGTCGGCCAGCTTCTTGATCTCATCGGCAGTGAGGGTCTTCCCGTCAAGGAAGCCTCCCTTGATGATGAGCGGTGTGTTGACCTTCGCGAAGTCACGCAGACTCTTCGCTGCCAGAACCGGATCGCCCTTGATGAAGGCGATCGCGGTGGGACCGGTGAGCAGAGAGTCTTCGATCTCCACCCCAGCGTCCTTGGCGGCGATCTTGGTGAGCGTGTTCTTGGCGACGGCATAGCTGGCGTTCTCACCGAGGTTCTGCCGCAGCTCCTGGAGCTGCTTCACGGTGAGACCGCGATACTCGGTGAGAACAGCACCGTTGGACTCGCGAAAACTCTCCGCGAGTGCAGCGACGGCTGCTGTCTTGTCCGGGCGTGCCATGGGTCTCCTTCCAGCACATGAGGTGTGCGAGGACTGCGACTCCGTGTGCGAACACGGACCCGACACGAAAAAGCGCCCCGGGCGCAAGGCCACGGGACGCGATGTAACTGCATCTGTGTCGTGATCCTGCGCGGGCCACCCTTTCGGGCGCTTGGAGCAACTCGTGAGAGCTGCCGACCAGCGGTCTTCGGCTTGTCAAGGATAGAGCACCTCACCGGTCACACCAAATCGCCGACGCGGCTGGGTGCGGTGGACGTCAGTGCAGCTTGGTCGTGCTCAGCCGCTTCGCGGTGGTCGCGCCACCGAGGAGTGACTCGAGGTCCTTGTCAGTGATGTCGCCGGCCGCGGGCGCCTTGGCGTCGACCTTCTCGCCCCACCTGGTGTAGTCGACCTTGACGCTGGAGCCGGCCACCTCAGCTGCCAAGCGGCGCAGCAGGTTGTCCTTGCTCACAAACATCGTGAACGTGATCGTGTCAGGCAGCGCGGAGGCCGCGTCACCGGCCAAGGCTGACATGCCCGGTATCTTGGTGGTGTCGATGACGATGACGTAGGGCTGCGAGTCGACCCCATCGATCGTGATCGGTGTGCCCTTCTTGTCGATCGAGACCAACGCGGCCTCGATCTGCTCGAGCTGCTTGGACGGATCCATCTGGTCGACGAGCTGGGAGTACTGCTTGCCGATCGGGCTCGAGTCATCCTTGAGGTCGATCACCGCGAACTTGTTGTCGGTCATCGGACCGAGTTTCAGGTATAACGTCTCGTCGATGAGGCGCATGTCGAGTGAACCCGCTGCTCCCGCTGCTGCTCCTGCCGCGCCCAGATCCAGCGTCAGCGCCATCGACGTGTCGGCGACGGATGAGCCGATCGACACGTCTCCCTCGGCCTCGATGCTCTGTCCGCCGAACTCGATCGCCATCGAGATGTGGCTCGTCTTCGCCCGGAGCAGAGCAGCAGTGATGGCCGACGCGAAGGTGGCCCTCGTCAGGGTCGTGTCGTTGGCCTTCACCGGCGCGGACGCCGACGACGACTCCGGCCTGTCCGCGTTCGACTCCGCCTGCTTGCCGCATGCGCTCAGTGTGAGCCCGGCAGCGAGGACGAGAGGAGCAGCTGCCGAGATGGGCCCGAGTCGTCGCTTCATGATGACAGCATAGGACAGACAGCCTGTCGTCGCATCGGCGTCGGCAACCACACGAGCCGTGGCCTGGTGACGCGGCTCAGGCCTCGTCGTTGGCGTAGTTCTTGGTACGGCTCGGATCGACAGGCACACCGGGACCGTTGGTCGTCGAGACGGTGATCTTCTGCACGTAGCGGCCCTTGGAGCTGGACGGCTTGAGGCGCAGGACCTCGTCGACCGCAGCGCCGTAGTTGTCGGCGAGCTGCTCGGCCGAGAATGACGCCTTGCCGATCACGAAGTGCAGGTTGGCGTGGCGATCGACGCGGAACTCGATCTTGCCACCCTGAATGTCCCTGACGGCCTTCGCGACATCAGGCGTCACGGTTCCGGTCTTGGGGTTCGGCATCAGGTTGCGCGGGCCGAGCACACGGCCGAGTCGGCCAACCTTGCCCATCATGTCAGGCGTCGCGACGACGGCATCGAAGTCGAGCCAGCCGCCATTGACCTTGTCGACGAGCTCGTCGGCACCGACGAAGTCGGCGCCGGCCTCACGTGCTGCATCGGCGTTGGCCCCGGTCGCGAACACCAGGACCCGGGAGGTCTTGCCGGTGCCGTGCGGCAGGTTGACGGTGCCGCGCACCATCTGGTCGGCCTTGCGAGGGTCGACACCCAGGCGGATCGAGACGTCGACCGTCGAGTCGTACTTCTTGCTTCCCGACTCCTTGGCCATCGTCGTGGCCTGGAGCGGCGTGTAGACGCTGTCCTTGTCGATCTTGTCGGCGACCGCGCGGTACGCCTTGCTGTGCTGTGCCATCTGGTTTCTTCCTTCTTGTGTCTGACCAGTCGTGGTCTGTACGGGCCCAGCTGGCCCTGCCACTACTTCTGGAGGTGGGTGGTGCAGTACTTCGTCGGTGCGGTGTCAGTCGGTCGTGACGCCCATCGAGCGCGCTGTGCCCTCGACGATCTTCATGGCGGCATCGATGTCGCTGGCGTTGAGGTCGGGCATCTTGGTCGTGGCGATCTCGCGGATCTGGTCCTTGGTGATCTTGCCGACCTTGTCCTTGTGCGGGACGGCCGAGCCCTTCTTGAGTCCCGCTGCCTTCTTGATCAGCTCAGCCGCCGGAGGCGTCTTCGTGACAAAGGTGAAGGTGCGGTCTTCGTAGATCGTGATCTCGACCGGGACGACGTTTCCACGCATGGACTCCGTGGCCGCGTTGTAGGCCTTGCAGAATTCCATGATGTTGACGCCGTGGGGGCCGAGCGCGGTGCCGACTGGCGGCGCCGGGTTGGCCATACCGGCCTGCAGCTGCACCTTGACGATGGCTGCGACTTTCTTCTTGGGAGGCATTTCTTGAGTCCTTGTTTGACTGAAGGGTTGGTGCTGATGAGAACCGGGTGGCTCAGACCTTCTGGATCTGGGTGAAGCTGAGCTCGACCGGGGTTTCGCGGCCGAAGATCTCGACGAGGGCCTTGACCCTCTGAGCGTCGATGTTGATCTCCGTGATGGTGGCGTGAAGCGTGGCGAACGGTCCGTCGACGACCATGACCGAGTCTCCGACGATGAAGTCGGTGAACTCGACCTTGGAGGCCTTCGCCTGCTGCTGATCGGGGCTGTCGGACGCGGTTGCGACCTCTGCCTCGACTGCCGGGGCGAGCATGCTCTCCACCTCGGCAAGACTGAGTGGCACGGGTTGGTGGGAGTTGCCCACGAAGCCCGTGACTGACGGGGTGTGGCGCACGACGCCCCACGACTCGTCGGTGAGGTCCATGCGGACCAGGACGTAGCCAGGAAGCACTGTGCGCTTGACCAGCTTGCGCTGGCCGTTCTTGATCTCGGCGACCTCTTCGGTCGGCACGACGACCTCGAAGATGTAGTCCTCGGCGTTGAGCGAGGTGACGCGGTTCTCGAGGTTGGACTTCACCCGCTTCTCCATGCCGGAGTAGGTGTGAACGACGTACCAGTCACCGAACTGGCTGTAGAGACGATCCTTGAACTCCTGCAAGGCGTCCTCGACCGGACCATCTGCGGGCTCGTCCTCGGGAGTGGTGCCCTCGTCCGTTGCCGCTTCGTCCGTTGCCGCTTCGTCGACTGGAGCGGCGGTCTCCTCGACGGCGTCCACCTCGCTCGCGGGCGCGTCGAGTTCCGGCTCGGTGACCTCGTCGGTCTCAGAGCTGGTGGAGGGGTCGATGCCTTGAGTCACTGTTTTCCTTTGAGTTGCTGGTCGGACGCTAAGCGAAGATCGCGAACATGGCCTTGCCGAAGCCGTAGTCGAGACCGGCGACGATGGCCATCATGACGAGCACGAAGACGAGGACGACCCAGAAGTAGTTGATTACTTGGGGGCGTGTCGGCCAGACCACCTTGCGGAGCTCGGCGATGACCTGTTGGTAGAACGTGGTCGGAGACGTGCGTTTGCCGGATTTACCGGCCAGCTCGTGACGGTCGCTCACGGTTCTCCTTCATCGTTCCTCATTGTCGTGTCTCGCAGGGCAGGAGGGAATTGAACCCCCAACCTTCGGTTTTGGAGACCGATGCTCTGCCAGTTGAGCTACTGCCCTCAGTCAATTTGTTTCAAGGAGCCAGACCCTGGTGAGGGCATGACAATCCAAAGTGAAAATTCACCGGTTCAGCAAGTGTACGTGGTCGCGGCTGCCTCCGTCGAACCGAGGCCGGGCCGCGCCGCGCGGCCGATGTCGTGACGCGGCAGCGTGGGCGCCCGGGGTGGAAATCTGAGGTTCCCATCAGGTTCTAGGCTGGCGGCATGGCCACCGAACCCAGCATCACCTACTCCATCACGATCCGCCTCGAGGTCCCGTCGGGGGGGCCGGCCGTCGGCGAGCTCACGTCGACGGTGGAGCGATCGGGCGGACTCGTGACGGCGCTGGACGTCACCGCGTCGGGAAGTGACGCCCTGAGGATCGACCTGACCTGCGCGGCGTCCGACACCGACCACGCGGCGCTCATCGTGTCGGCGCTCGAGGCGATCAGCGATGTCGAGATCCACAAGGTGTCCGACCGCACCTTCCTGATGCACCTCGGTGGGGTCATCGAGACAGCGACGAAACACCCGCTCCGCAACCGCGACGATCTCTCGATGATCTACACGCCGGGGGTCGCCCGCATCTGCTTGGCGATCGCGGCAGACAAGGATGACGCGCGTCGTCTCACCGTCAAGCGCAACAGCGTCGCGGTCGTCAGCGACGGGTCGGCGGTCCTCGGTCTCGGCAACATCGGGCCGTACGCCGCTCTGCCGGTCATGGAAGGCAAGGCAGCGCTGTTCAAGGGCTTTGCCGACATCGACGCATGGCCGATCTGTCTCGACACGCAGGACGTCGACCAGATCGTGGAGACCGTCGCAGCCATCTCTCCCGGCTTCGCCGGCATCAACCTCGAGGACATCTCTGCCCCGCGCTGCTTCGGGATCGAGGCCCGGCTGCGCGCCCGTCTCGACATCCCCCTGTTTCATGACGACCAGCACGGCACGGCCATCGTCGTGCTCGCCGCGCTGCGCAACGCTCTTCAGGTCGTGGGCAAGCACATCGGCGACGCGCGCATCGTGCTCGCCGGCGCGGGCGCAGCCGGCAGCGCAGTGCTCAAGGTCCTGCTGCACGCCGGAGCCGTTCACGTCGTGGTGTGTGACGTCGCCGGCGTCGTCCACTCCGGACGTGACGGGCTCGATGAGTCGCTCGAGTGGATCGCCGCCCACACCAACGCCGACGCGCGCCCCGGCACCCTGCGGGACGTGCTTCCGGGCGCCGACGTGTTCATCGGCGTCAGCGCGGCCAACCTGATAACTGCCGAGGACGTCGAGTCGATGGCTCCCGACTCGATCGTGTTCGCTCTGGCCAACCCTGACCCGGAGATCAACCCCGCCATCGCCCGCCGGCACGCCGCCGTGGTCGCCACAGGCCGCTCGGACTACCCCAACCAGATCAACAACGTCCTCGTGTTTCCGGGCATCTTCCGCGGGCTGCTCGACGCACAGAGCCACGGCATCGGCATGGACATCCTCCTGGCCGCAGCCGACGCCATCGCCGCCACCGTCACGGCGGAGGAGCTCAACGCGAACTACATCGTCCCGAGCGTCTTTCACCCGGAGGTTCACAAGCGGGTCGCAACGGCCGTCCGAAAGGCGAGCGCGCTCGCCAACAGCGGAACGGCTGGCTAGCGTCGACCAGCGCTGCGCCCCGGTGGCAGGATGACTGCGTGCCGGTGAGTGAATCAGGAGTGCGCTCGCTCCACGAGCTTCCCAAGGCGCACCTGCACCTGCACTTCACCGGATCGATGCGCCATGCCACGCTGCTCGAGCTCGCCGAACGTGACGGCATCCGGCTTCCGGCGTCTCTGTCCGATGACTGGCCGCCCGAGCTGAGCACGATGGACGAGAAGGGCTGGTTCCGCTTTCAGCGCCTCTACGACGTCGCGCGGTCTGTCCTGCGCACCGAGGACGATGTTCGGCGGCTGGTGCTCGAGGCGGCTCTCGACGACGCGTCCGACGGATCGGTATGGACCGAGATCCAGGTCGACCCGTCGGGCTACGCCGCCCGCTTCGGTGGCATCACCGCCTTCACGGACCTCGTCATCGACGCGGCACGGGACGCCTCCGACCGGGCCGGCATCGGCATGGGTGTGGTGATCGCAGCCAACCGCACCCGCCACCCCCTCGACGCACGGACGCTGGCCCGGCTCGCGGCACAGTACGTGGGTCGGGGGGTCCTGGGCTTCGGCCTCTCCAACGACGAGCGGCGCGGCGACACGACCGCCTTCGGCCCGGCCTTCGCGATTGCCGAGCGCGCCGGGCTCGCGCTCGTCCCCCACGGCGGAGAGCTCCGCGGGCCCGCACACGTGACGCAGTGCCTCGACCACCTGCACCCCGACCGGCTCGGCCACGGAGTCCGGGCAGCGGAGAGCTCCGCGGTGCTCGAGCGAATCGCGACCCTGGGTGTCGCGCTCGAGGTCTGCCCGACGTCCAACGTCTCGCTCGGCGTGTACAGCACCCTCGAGGAGGTGCCCGTGCGCACGCTGGTCGGGGCGGGTATCGACGTGTCGCTCGGGTCAGACGACCCGCTCCTGTTCGGCTCGAGCCTCGCCGGTCAGTACACCGTGCTGCGTGCCGCTCAAGACTTCAGCGACGTCGAGCTCGCCGATCTCGCCCGCATGTCGGTGCGCAGGTCGTACGCTCCGACAGAGCGGGTCCACGCCGCGCTCACCGGCATCGATGCATGGCTGGCCGCATCCCCTCCGACGGAAGGCTGAGACCCGATGACGTCGCCGGACCCCCCGCCTCAGCAGTACCCGCCATCCGAGTACTTCCCGCCATACCCACCGGCCCAGTACCAGCGACCCGCTCCTCTGCCCGCGCATCCGCGTGCGACGACTGCGCTCGTGCTCGGCATCCTCGGTGTCGTCGGGGCCTTCGTGCTGGTCGTCCCGGCCATGCTCAGCCCCCTCGCCTGGTACTACGGCGCGATGGCGCGGCGGGAGGCCGACCGCGAACCCCAGCGGTGGTCGCGCAGCGGCGAGGCCACCGTAGGCATGATCCTCGGCATGATCGGCACGGCGATCCTCGCGGCAGCGCTGTTCCTGTTGATCCTGATCGTCGCGGGAGTGGTGATCATCGCTCATCAGGGAGGCGACTACGTCCCGTAGCGCGCTTCGCGCACGACGGTGCAATTGTGAAAAGGTGACGCCATGAGCGACGACGCATCGCAGTACCCGCCCCCGCCGGACCAGGAGCCCACCCCACCGCCGGGTGGCCAGTACCCGGCCGGCTACGGCGGGGCCTCCCCCCCCCCCCCCCCCCGCCGCCCCCCCCCCCCCCCCGGGACCCCCCCCCCCCCCCCCCACCCCTGCCGTAGCCACCCCCGCCACCGCCAGACCGGCCCCCGCCGCCACCGAAGCCACCGCCGCCAGA
>NZ_JACMOM010000293.1 GCF_014378035.1 Aeromicrobium sp.
CCGACGCCCTCGGCGGCGAGCAACACGATCCGCGCCCGCTTCGCCAGACCCGCGCTCACCGACCGCGACCGCGACCAGGACTCCAACTTCTCGCGGTCATCGACGTGGAGAACCAACGCAGGAGCCGGGTGGTTAGCCATGACTCCATTATTTCAGAAACTCAAGCGTCCAAGAACTTACGACACGCACCACTAGGTTCGTAATACAGCACCGGCCTATTGTTCTGAAAGCGATAGGGCTGCCTCGCAGGCGGTCGAAAGATTCTCGCAGGCGTCGATTGGCGGAGCCATGCGGGGTGTCCACGTAGCGCCTACACAACTTGTCGCGACCATCGCTACTGGCTGGCGGGGTCGTGCGTCATTCTGGGCGGTGGGACGCGGGCAGGCCCGGTACTCGAGAGGAACCCGACACCGGCGACCGCATCATCGTGTGGCTAGGCGACCGCGTGGAATTCGATCTTGAGGCCGAGCGCCTTGGCGACCTTCATGATCGTCGCGAAGCTGGGGTTGCCGTCGGTCGAGAGCGCCTTGTAGAGACCCTCGCGGCTCATCCCGACCCTGCGGGCAAGCTCGCTAAAGTTCTGCGAGCGGGCGATGTTGCCGAGTGCCTGAGCCACGAACGCCGGGTCATCGCCCGCCTCTTCGAGGACGGCTTCGAGGTAGTAGCCGATGTCCTCGAGCGAGTTCAGGTACTCCGCCGAGTCGTAGGGCTTGAACTCAGTCTTTGCCATTGTTCTCCCACTCCTTCGCGATCTCGTGGGCCTTCTCGATGTCCTTGGTCTGGGTGGACTTGTCGCCGCCGCAGAGCAGGATCAACAGCATGTCGCCCTGTTGCCTGTAGTAGACCCGGTAGCCCGGGCCGTGGTGGATCCGTAGTTCCGAGAGCCCGCCGCCGACCGGCTCGGCGTCACCAGGATTTCCGCAGATCAGTCGGTCGACCCGCATCTGGATCCGCGCTGCCGTGCGCGGGTCCTTGCGCTTGAGCTTTCGGAACCAGGTGTCGTAGATGTCGGTCGTGACGACGTTCAACGCTGTCAACTGTAGTTCACACCCCCGAGATTGCCAACGGAACGATCATGATTGGCGGTCCTTGCGCCAGGCGTCGTAGGTTGCGCCGATCTTCTCGGCGAGAGCCTTGTCGCGGTCGAGCGTGGCGTGTTGATAGATGGCCATCGCGGCCTGGGACGCGTGGCCGGCACGGGCCTGGAGTTCGGCCGCGGTGGCGCCATGCTGTCCGGCAATGGTGAGGGCCGTGTGCCGCAGGTGGTGCAGTGTCAGGTCTGGCCGGCCCGCGGCTGTGCGGGCTGGGCGATAGCGGTCCATGAGGTAGCGAACGCTCATGTGGTCGGTGCGATCACCCGGGAAAAGCAGGCCATCTGGCCCGGTGGCGGCATGCTGGAGAAGGTGCGTCTGAAGCAGGGGCAGGAACGGCGGCGGGACGTGCACGGTCCGTACGCCACTGGCGGTCTTCGGTGACGAGATCACCCGGCCGCATCGACGGCAGGCTCCGTCGGCACCGGGAGTCACGTCCTTGTCGACCTTCCGAGTGACGTGGATCCGGCCAGTTACGCCTTCGACATCTGAGCGGCGCAGCTCGAGGAGCTCGCCCTGACGGAGTCCTACGTACGCGGCCAAGACGATGAGCATCCGCAGACGGGGCGGCACTCCAGCGACAATCTTCTCAATCTCGGCCAACGTCGCTGGTTTGGCCACCTGCTTCACTCGGGACGAACCGGCTCCGCGCACCTTCGGGGGTGCGCGGTTGATCAACTCCTCCTCCTCGGCAGCCTGCAGGAGAGAGCGCAACAGGCGGTACGCCGCAGCATTACTTGCTGCTCTCTCGACATCGAGGGACGTCCGCCACGCCTTGATGTCCGAGAGCGTCACCAGGGTCAACGGGGTTGCCCCGAAGTGCGGGAGGATCCGGGTCTCGAGCAGCGTGCGGTAGCCCTTGATGGTCGTCGGTCGCAGACCACGCTCGGCAAGATAACGCTCGGCAAATGCGGCCACTGTGTTGGTTGCCGCCGCGGCCTCACGCTTCTGCTTGGCTGCCAGCCGTGCTTGAGGAGGAGTCCACTCCTCGCGATCGACCAGGGTGCTTTCCGCTGCGAGCCACGACTCGGCATCGAGCTTGGTCCCCAGGGTGCGCGAGAAGCGAGTGCCGTCGGCCATCGCGTAACGGGCCCGGTAGTTCACTCGTCCGCTAGCGCCGACCCGTCGTTCGATCTCGCCGAAGCCCCTTCTGCCTGCCACCTTTGGCTCCTTCCTCGCAAGTTCCTAGCGCAAAAGTCCATCCCCCTGCTTCCTTCGCAGTGGGTGTCCTGTGGGGGACTGGTGGGGGAAAGAATGGCATTTATGGGGGAAGTATGTCCACCTCTGGCGATCATTCTCGCAGGTCAGAGCGCTTTTGCCACCTGTGCCCAGTGTGCTTTGCAAGCAGGGGGTTAGGGGTTCGAGTCCCCTAGGCTCCACCATGAGAAACCCCAGGTCAGGTGCCTACTTCTCTGGAGGGCGAAGACCAGGAGTGCCTGGTTCGTGAGCGTCGTGATCACTGGGCAAGCCTTCGCAGATCGGAACCACGCCGAGTCGGTGGAGACATGCGTGAAGCTCCCGACGAATGGCGGACATAGCGCGCGCCTGGAATCGTCGACCACCGGACGAGAGCGGGGAGGCGGCCTCTCGGAGCAGCGGGAAGGGCACATGCGGCGGTATGACGCAGTTGCGTGGTACTAGGTTCGCGGCAGTGGCGGCGCGTCCGGGACGACGTGACGTGCCCTGCTCGGTTGCGAGGTCGTCGAGGAGCACGCGGACAACTGGTCCCGGCGTCGGGACTGGATCGTCTTCCACGGGCTCGTTACGCTGGAGCTACAATGGATGATCTCCCTCAAAGTTTCTGCCCTCCTGACCCAGGTGTCCCCCGCCCGAGGACCGTCAGGAGGTCGACGAGGTGAACGAGTTCATCATGCTGGGCATCGGCGTGGTCCTGACCGTGGGGACCGGGCTTTTTGTCGCCTCCGAGTTCGCACTGGTCAACCTCGACCGCTACGAGCTGGAAGGCCGCGCGGCGGCCGGCGAGAAGCGTCTCGGGCCGACGATCAAGGCTCTACGGATCACGTCCACGCACCTGTCGAGCGCCCAGCTGGGGATCACCCTGACGACGCTGCTCACCGGCTATACCTTCGAGCCGGCCGTGAGCTCGCTTCTCGAGGAGCCGCTGTCGGACGCCGGGATCTCGGGTGATGCAGCGACCATCATCGGGTCCGTCGTGGGCGTCCTGCTCGCCACCTTGTTCTCAATGGTGATCGGCGAGCTGGTCCCTAAGAACTTCGCGCTGGCGGTCCCCCTGGCCACAGCCAAGCGTGTCATCCCCTTCCAGGCGCTGTTCACGACCGTGTTCAAGCCGGTCGTGCTCATGCTCAACAACACCGCCAACTCGCTGATCCGAGCCATGGGGGTGGAGCCCAAGGAGGAGATCACCGCGGCCCGCAGCGCTGACGAGCTTACCTACCTGATCCGACACTCCGCCTCGGCCGGCCTGCTCGAGCAGGACGACGCGACCCTGCTCGACCGGACGCTGCGCCTGTCCCACCGTGATGCGTCCGAGGTCATGACACCGCGGATCCGGATGACGTCGGTCCAGCAGCACGACAGCGCGGCTGACGTCATCGCCGCGGCTGCGACCAGTGGCCACTCGCGGCTCCCCGTGGTCGACGAGGGCCCCGACGACATCGTCGGCCTCATCCACGTCAAGCAGGCCTTCGCCGTCCCCCTGGAGGAACGCACCACCGTCACAGCGGCCGACCTGATGATCGAGATGATGCGGGTCCCGGAGACTATCGGTGCCGTCGCGCTCCTCGAGCAGCTCCGGGGTGGGGGTCTGCAGATCGCCGTAGTCACCGACGAGTACGGCGGCACAGCCGGGGTCGTGACCCTCGAGGACCTCGTCGAGGAGATCATTGGCGAGCTCGAGGATGAGCACGACCGCTACCAGTCCGCGTTCACTCGGCGGGGCAGGTCGATCTCGTTCGACGCCACGTGGCGGCCCGACGAGGCACGTGAGCGAACGGGGGTCGTGGTGCCGGAGGACGACGACTGGGACACCGTTGCGGGCTATCTCTCGACGAAGCTCGGCCGCATCCCCGAGGTCGGTGACGAGCTGGCCCTGCCCGGCGGCTGCCTGCGGGTGGAGCGCACCGAGGGCCACCGCGTCAGCCGCGTCCAGTTCATCCCCGACGACCCCACCAGCACGCATCAGGACGGCAGCGCTGTCACGGATACGAGGAGGAACGCATGAGCGAGTATGTGCCCGGGCTGGTCTGGCTGGTCGTCCTCCTCGCCGCCAACGCGTTCTTCGTGGGCGCCGAGTTCGCCGTCATCTCGGCACGTCGTTCGCAGATCGAGCCCCGTGCCGCTGAGGGGAGCCGGGCCGCGAAGACCACCCTGTGGGCGATGGAGCACGCGACCTTGATGTTGGCCACCAGCCAGCTGGGAATCACGATCTGTTCCCTGCTCATTCTCAACGTGTCCGAGCCGGCGATTCACCACCTGCTGGAGTACCCGCTCGGCCTCACGCCCCTGACCGCCGACGTCATCAGCGTGCTTGCGTTCGTGGTGGCACTGCTCCTGGTCACCTACCTGCACGTGGTCTTGGGCGAGATGGTGCCGAAGAACCTCGCGTTCTCCGTGCCGGATCGGGCAGCGCTGATCTTGGCGCCACCCCTTGTCCTCGTGTCTCGCGTCTTCAAGCCGATCATCTGGGTCCTCAACGGGATGGCCAACGGCGTCCTGCGGCTCTTCGGCGTCGAGCCGAAGGACGAGGCCACCAGCACCTACACCCTCGAGCAGGTCGCGGGCATCGTCGAGCAGTCGCATCGCGAGGGCACCCTGACGCAGTCCGGGCCGCTCGCGGGTGCGTTCGAGTTCACCGACCGGACCGCCGGGGACATCGAGGTCGCGCTGGGTGACATCGTTCTGCTCCCGGCTGCGGCCACGCCGGCCGACGTGCAACGCGCCGTTGTGGACCACGGCCACTCCCGGCACGTGCTCGCCGACGACGATGGGGAACCCGTCGGCTACGTTCACATGAAGGATGTGATGGAGCTCGAAGGCGACGAGTTCACCCGCCCCCTCCCGGCCAAGCGCGTCAGACGACTTATCGCGATCCCCCGCAGCGCCGAGCTCGAGGACGCCCTGGCGCGGATGCGGCAGCACGGCTCGCACGTGGCAAGGTCCGTGGACGAGGCGGGCACCACCCTGGGGCTGCTGTTCCTGGAGGACGCCATCGAAGTCCTCGTCGGCGAAATTCACGACGCCACGGCCACCTGACCCCGCACATCCCGCCCCCACCGCACGACGCACCCACGAAAGAATGTGATCATTTTGATCGGCTTCCTCGTTGCAGGCCTCATCATCGGAGC
>NZ_JACMOM010000046.1 GCF_014378035.1 Aeromicrobium sp.
TCCAGACCCTCAGCCAACGTGCTCGCCGTCGCCGACCCCCCCAGGGTCACCGCGTAGTACAGCCGCAACCGCAGCGGCTGCGACATCGCTCGGACGGCACCCATCTCGGTCACTCGACGGGTCGGGGTCATCCCCACACGGTACTGCGAAAGACAATTTGTGCAATAACCCTTCTCGAGTTGGTCTGACGCAGACCGAGACCCAGGAGTGCTCGGCCTGACAGGGGTCCGTCGAAGAGCCTGGCTCGACCCATGAGGGGGTATGCCGATACGGGAAGGACGACCGGGACGTCGGTGACAAGACGGGGTCGATGAGGGCTTGACCTTGCCGTTGCGTCAAGTTCTAGCGTCGGTGGTGGCCGGCACCGAGCCGGCTGGGAGCACGGGGGGTTGGCATGGCGTTCTCGATCGCCGAAGTGGCCCGGATGTCGAAGGTGACGTCGCGGACGCTGCGGCACTACGACAACGTCGGGTTGTTGGCACCGGCCTTCGTCGGGGCCAACGGCTACCGCTACTACGAGCAGGCGCAGCTGCTGCGACTGCAGCAGATCCTGCTGCTGCGCGAGCTCGGTCTGGGACTCGGCGCGATCGCCGAGGTCCTGGCCGGTGATCGTGACCAGGTCGCGGCGCTGCGTCAGCACGAGCGGTGGCTGCACAGCGAACGCGACCGCCTCGGTCAGCTCGCCGACACCGTCTCCCGCACGATCCGACAACTGCAAGGAGAGCACGAGATGAGTGCACCAGAGCTGTTCGAGGGCTTCGCCGACCGGCAGGCCCAGCTCGAGGAGGACCTGGTCACCGAGCACGGCGACGGGGTGCGCGAGCACTTCCGCCACGCGCGCGGGGTGACCAAGGAGTGGACGCAGCAGGACTACCTCGACGCCCAGCGCCGGGGCGAGGAGCTCGACAACAAGGTCCTGGCGGTGATGCAGTCCGGGGCCGCCCCGGACTCCGACGCGGCCCTGGAGGTGATGGCCGAGCACTACGGGGAGGTCGCCCAGTTCTGGACCCCGGACCGGGCCAGCTACACGGGGTTGGGTCGGATGTACGTCGACAACCCCGAGTTCAAGGCCCGCTACGACGCCAAGGGCACCGGTCTGGCCGAGTACCTTCGGGACGCCACCGCCGCCTACGCCGAGCAGCGACTGGGCTGACTCCACACCTGCGGACGCAAGTGAGGACAGCGGGTTCAGGGGCTGCAGACCCTGAACCCGACTCGCGGAGCCCACCGCCGGCCTCGGCCACGAAACCTGTCCCGAACGCCGATGGGCCCGCGGCGAAGCCTCACCACTGACCGAGGAGGGACGATCGGCGGCCCAGTCGCCGATCGGGGGGTGGCGCTCGAGCGTGCGGATTCTCGTTTGCCCCGTGCGCGGGTGTCCCGCTCCGGGGAGGATCGGCAGATGATCCGCGCGGTGGTGTTCGACCTCGATGGCGTGGTCCGACACTTCGACGTCGAGCAGGTCCGGGACGTTGAACGTCGTCACGACGTGCAACCTGGATCGGTGTTCGCCGCAGCGTTCTCGCGGCCGCTGCTCGATCGGGTGGTCACGGGCGAGATCACCCGCGCTGAGTGGGTGCATCAAGTTGGTGAGCGGATCGGCGCACCGGAGGCAGCGAACGAGTGGGCGTCGCAGCTTCCGGTGGTCGATCACGACGTGCTCCACCTCGTCGACGAGATTCGCAGGGCCGGCATCGTGACGGCCGTGCTCACGAACGGCACCGACACCATCCCAGCGGAGCTGCGTGAATCGGGAATCGATGAGCACTTCGACCGGATCTACAACTCGGCTGAGGTTGGTTTCGCCAAACCCGATGTTCGCGCCTTCCAACACGTGCTCGACGATCTGAATGTGGTCGGGGCAGACGTGTTCTTCACTGACGATTCTGCCGCGAAGCTGGTCGGCGCGGGCACGCTGACGATGACGACCCACCTCTACGAGGACGTGCAAGGGCTGCGCGTGGCTTTACGTGGAGCCGGGCTACCCATCGCCTAAATATGCGCCGCCGGCAGTCCACAGCCCAGTGCCAGCCGCAGGAGCGTGACCGGTCCGCGATCCCGATCCGGGCTCGTGCGCACCAGCGAGCCGGGGGACGGGGCGGGCCTCGTCTCAGGTGGACCAGAGGTGGTCTGCGACCACCCAATTGCGCGGTCAGCGGTTGTGGTGCATGAATAAGCACCGGGGCCGGGGGTTGCTCGGCGCTGCACCTATGGTCGCGACCGAGCTGAGGAGACGACACAGCGATGGGTTCGAGCATCACCGTGACCCGGGCACCGGAGTTGCGGGGACGTCAAGGCATCTACGAGGTCACCATCGACGGCATCGCCGTCGGCTCGCTCGAACGCGGGCAGTCCGTGACGCACTCGGTGCCCACCGGCGACCACACCGTCCAGGTCAACCGCGATGCCCAGCACACCAGCACCCGTCAGAGCGTGACCGTCGCCGACGACGAGCAGATGACGCTGTATGTCAGCTTCATCTCCGAGCGTGCGGCCCACGTCCGCTCGCCCACCAAGCCCAGCGACTGGCTTGTCCTGACCACCGACGGCAGCCTCGGCAACGCCGACGGGAGCACGCCCCCACGCGAGCTGCGCGCCCGGGGAGCTCTCGTCGCGCTCGGCCTCATCGCGCTCGTGCTCGGTTTCCTCGCCCCCGCCGGCCCGGTCAAGACGACGGCATTCGCAGTCTTCTTCATCGCGACGGCCGTCGGCTTCTACCTCACCGTCCGCCGCATGAGGCACCTCTACCGATCCCCCAACAAGACCTGAACAGGCTCCGGTGTTGACGTCCCGCAGGGGATCGCTGACCGGGGCGAGTGCCGCGGCATCACAGCATGACGCTGACCCCGACGTCACCTCAGAGGTCAGCGCCGGCCTGCTGGCTCGAATGCTCGACGAGCAGGAGAGGGTTCGACGTCACGACGGGCGCGGACTGCAGCAGCGGGTGCAGGTGCGGGTCGGTGACGTGCCCGTCGAGCTCGAGCGCGGTCATGCCGGCGGCAGCCGCTGCAGTGACGGTGCGCGCAAGGGCTGCCGCGAGCACCGCAGCTCCGTGCGGCTGGGAACGGCTCTGCGTCTCTGCCACCACCTCGAGCTGGTGGTCGCCAGCCGGGAAGGCGAGCACTAGGGCGGCCAGATGGCCGTCGACGACGGCGACACTGCCCATGGTGGCGTCGTGCTCGTCGATGGTCGAGCGGGCGACGTCGTCGAGGGCATCGAGGGACGTGACCGGCGACCACCCCTCGTGCACCCACAGATACTGCTCGACGAAGGCGGCGACGAGGCGCTCATGAGCCCACCCGTCGAGCGGCTCGACGCGGGCACCGTGGGGCGCTACCGCGCCGGCGGCCCAGGCCTGCACGTTGGGCGAGCTGGGGTCGAGGGTGACCCCGTCACAGCGCTGGTAGGCCAGCCCGCCCACAGCGGCGACGAAGTGGTGGCCGGCGGAGTCCGGGGCGACCTTGGCCGCCAGAGGACGTGAGTCCGGGGCACCGCGGTAGGCCTGCCGGAGCAGCTCCGATCCGACACCACGCCGTCGGTGCTGCTCGGCGACCTCGACCGCGCAGAGCAGGCGCCCGTCGTGCACGCGGTTGGTCGCTACGGTCACTGCCCCTATGAGGTGCCCGGCTCGCTCGGCGACCCACGTCTGCCGCCAGCGCCGGCCCTCACGCCATGCCGGTCCGTGCAGCGCATGGCCCTGGTTGGCCCACACCGGAGTGGCATCGGAGGCCAGCAGTGCAGCCACCTCGGCCGCGTCGCCGTCCGACCACGGCCTGACCATCACGGCGTCCACCACGACATCGTCGCAGGGTCGGCTCGCGCCGACCGGTAGTCGATCGGGATTCGGTCAGTGGACGAACAGGCAGAACGGGTGCCCGGCGGGGTCGCGCAGGACGTACAGGGGTTCGTCCGGGTCGGTGGATCGGTCGAGCAGCAGCTGCGCCCCGAGGTCCTCAGCACGTCGGCGTTGTTCGTGGAGCTCCTCGAGGTCGTGCACGGTCATGTCGAGGTGCAGCTGCATGGGTACGTCTGAGGTGGGCCACGTCGTCCGTGGCAGCGACACCATCTGCTGGAACGCGAGGGCACGTCCACCGTTCGAGTCCACGAGAACGAGCCAGTCGCGTTCGCTCTGCGTTGGCTCAGGCTCGTCGCCCGCCCGGTAGGCCAACCCCAGCAGCCGGCGATAGAACTCTGCGAGCTCGCGAGCGTCTTCGGTGTCGAGCCCCGTCTGGAGAAGTGTGGGGTACCGCGGCACGAGACCTCCCGAGTTGGACGTTCCTGCGACGGGCCGAGGTCGTCGTTCTGAAGCTAGACGCCTACGGCAGGTGCATGCGACCCATGATCGGTGACCTCCTCCCGAGTCCCGATCGACGGTCGTTCATCGAGACGTGTTGGCGGAGCACCACTGCTTCATCATCGCTCCCGAGTATTGCGTACGTCAAAACGTACGTTTGTGCGGTAGTCTTCGGTCATGAGTGCTGTGAGTGCGACGTCGGCGCGGTCGAATCTGTACCGGTTGATCGACCAGGTGAACGAGGAGTCGGACCCGTTGACCATCACGGGGCAGCGGGGCAACGCGGTGCTGGTCGGAGAAGCCGACTGGCAGGCGATCCAGGAGACGCTGTTCCTGCA